>NZ_JADPIU010000067.1:0-442777 GCF_023073075.1 Bradyrhizobium sp. 61
ACCGATTGCATGTGATCTGGCTCGTTCCAGCTTCCTGTCGACCGTCGTGGAAGGAGACGACGGGTGCTAGAGCGCCCGGTCTACTTCAGGCTTGCATCCAGAGTCAGCTGCCGGGTCACTGCCAGACCTCGCCAATGCTTTCTCAAGGTCTGAATACGCCCGGAAGCGGAGTGCGATGAAGCGCTGCGCGAGTCGGCTCGGGCTGGTGTGGACCCATGCGTCTCAGCTAAGAGCGAGTTATTCGATCAACTCGTCGGCGCGGGTGAGCAATTTCGGTGGGACGCCTTCGCGCAAATTAAGATTACGAAGTGCACTCGCGCGTTAACTGCTTTCCATCCCGCTGCCACTGCGAGGTTAAGGCGGCCACTCGGCGAATGCTCGGGTGCAGGTCTGCTATGGGTCATTCGCGTCATTTTTGGCCTGTTTGCCGGATGTCTGCTTCTCCCCTGACAGCAGCGGAATAGCACACATCCACCAACCGCTGCTTGGGGCCAATAGGCGACATCGCCGATCAGCCTTTTGCATTCAATGACCTCGTCGTGTCCATCAACACCTGACGGGCAGGTGAGCTTAACCATCCAGAATCGGTCAAGTGCATTGCCCCTTCGGTGCAAACTGTCTTCTGGCGAGAGATGGGCGTCAACGGTAACATTGCGCACACTGTTGGAGCGGGGAGAGACGAATGATCTCTGCTTGTTGGCTTGCCGTTTGGATCGCGTGCTTCGGCTTAGGAATGGCCGTGGTCTTCCGGACGGGGCTTGGTATTGAACGTTGGTCTCCCGCTCTCGGCTTGGCCTATCTCGTAATCATTGGCCCTTCAGTTCCAATCGTAGCTTGGTTGGCCGCGGATCAGATCGTAACTGTAGAGCAGGCCAGTTGCGCGGAGTTGGACCCAGCAGCGGATCGGCTGAACGGCATGTCGCCATCCGAATTCCGCGTGCGCTGTATCGCAACCCAAGACAATTCGGGTTGGCTTGCTCGTCGCAGAACATGAAAGCTCTGGAGACAGATCATGCCGGAAGCGCTTGAAGTCGAGATATCTGCCTTCTTCAACAAATACATGGAGACATTCACCACCTGGGATGGTGATCAAATCGCCAAACTCTACTGCGCTCCCTGCATCACCATGCGGGGTGACGGGTCGATACATTGTTTTCAGTCACGTGACGAGATTGCGCGGTTTTTCCAAGGAGTGGCCGACACCTACCGACGCGAAGGGGCCGAAAGTGGAACTCTGCACGATGTAGCGGCTGTTCCTATAGGCGAACGCAGTGCTCTCGGAACTGTAACGTGGAAAAACCTCCGACCGGATGGAAGCGTCACAAGGCAATGGCGGCAGTCGTACAACCTTGTTCGCTCCCCCGACGGCTGGCGCATCCTTGCTACGACATTTCACCTAAGCGGGGTACCGAGCTAGTGATTTCCGCTTTGGGTCAAAAGCTGCGGTCAGCCCAACCATCGTGTGACGTCCGCTTTCCCGTAGACAGCCGACATCGCGACGCCTCTTGCGCTGGTCAGCTGGCGTGATTCTGCTCAACCAAAAGCGGTCATGTGTCGATCTCGGTTCTGAAGATGAATGGAGCTCGATGAGATGTTTCGCATTTTATGGCACAGGTAACCCTTGCGCGCCGGTTTCGCCGAGCGCACTCTCGCAGAGCGCTTTCACAAGAACTACGGAGGGTGCGAACATGCCACGGGTCAAGCAAGCTTGGAAGCAGAAGCGCACAGCCAAAGCCGCCACCGTGAAGGTGCTAGGTGCGGCCGGACTGGGTCTTTCGCTGGCGAGTAGCGCATCCGCATCCACGATGCCCGCTACCGGTATCCCGCAATCCAACACCTCGCCAAATCAGCGCTTCTTTCTTGGCGAAGAGGAAATGGCCGACGTCAGTCTGGCCACGTTCCATCTTTTCGATAGAGAAAACTTTGGCGGCGGCGTGCAGCTAGCGCGGGGGTGCGGTGGTTGCGGGTGCGGCCATGGTGGCGGGGGGTGCGGCGGCGGCCGAGGTTGCGGCGGCGGCGGGTTTGTTGGCGGCCGAGGTTGCGGTGGTGGTGGGTTTGTTGGCATCCGAGGTTGCGGTGGTGGCGGGCTCGTTGGGATTCGAGGTTGCGGTGGTAGCGGGTTCGTTGGCATCCGAGGTTGCGGTGGCTTTCGTGGTTGCCGTGGCTTCCGTGGTTGCGGTTGCGGCGGCTGCGGGTTCGACGTCGGGTTCGATGACGACATCGGGTTCGATGGCTGGGGCTATGGTGGCTGGGGGTTCGGCGGTTGCGCGGGTTGCTGCGCATCCTGGGGGGCGTGCCGCTTGTGCTAAGTCCCACCAAGGACTCTGCTAAGCTGCGATCAGCCTCTCGCTGGTTACGAGTTTAAGGTCGACTTCGGGTCAAAATGCGAAGAACTCAGAGCGAGCAAATCCAGTCCGCACCGCCTCGCTAAGCGGACCTCCTTGAGCGGTGTCGTCACTTCGCCGATGGGCCAACATCGGACTTCCCAAGAAGACATGACGCAAAGTGATTGCCAGCCGAAGCCGGGGCATCTCCGTTCCTTGGGCCAGAGATGCTACCTGCTGCTGACAGTATGCTGTCAGTAGCACAGCGATACAGTCCTCCCGAACTTATAGGGGGAGATAAAGCTGTGAAGTTTGCTTCAACACGCCTGATCTCCGCTGATATCAAGGCTCTCCTCAACCTCTACGAGGTTTGGGCCAGCGTTGGCGCGACCCTTCATCTCTGGCGGCAGCGTTATCGCGATCGCCGGGAGCTCGCACGCTGGACCGAGCCCGACCTGCACGATATCGGCGTCTCCCGGAGCGACATCGCGCACGAACTCGAAAAGCCGTTTTGGCGGGCCTAGCGACGGCAGCCGCGCCGGTGCCGGGTTAAGGGGATTCGAGGTTTAGCCGCCCCCATAAGGTGCTGCCTGCTCGTTCCCGAACCTGTTGAAGTTGTTCTCCGGATTATACCCGGAGTCGCGCAGGTTCTTGATGTACAGGTCGCGGTCGTTGGAATTACCTGGGCCCACAGCATATGGGCTCAGCCCCCTCGACCCCTCGCTCGGCGACGGCGCAGGCGACGCGCGGCCATGATGGGTCCTCTGTGCGGCCAAAGCGCCAGAAGTAGAAATTGCGAGAATAGCAACGATGACAAGAATGCTTTTGGCCATAGATCAGCTCTTCGATAATCCACGGGACTGGCATGACCGGCGCTCATCGGCCATGGTCGAGGGATGATTACCATACTGTACCAGGGGCTCGCCCTGGCACCCGTACCTCCGCCCTTCCGCCCAAGCAGGCGGCGCAAGCGCGGCAATCGCCAGTAGTCTGGTCTTTTCGTGGCTGGCGATTTCTGATCACTATACGATGGGGACGACCGCTCTGTCTGGCAACACGAGGTCCTTCAAACTAGCGCGAGGACCGGTCGAGCCTAAGCCCAATGCCTGCGCGGCGAACGGGTGGTCCGGTCTGGGTCAAAAGGCGACCTTCGGGCGCGGCTGATTTAGGTCCGTTCAACCCTCAACAGCGGACATCGGAACACTGCCGCCGCAGGTCCGAAAAGTGCCATAAGCTGCCATTGAAGACGAAGGCACATTTGTTTCTCGATCCTGACCGGCTTTCTTCCCGATGTCCTAAAGTCTATCTTGGTTGAAAAGACACGAGAGGCAGCGAAATGCTACCGGCACCAATCACTTGTTGCTTCTACCGTTGTCGCGGACTCTGCCTTCAGACTTGGATCGTCGCGACTTTCGCAATCATGACGGCCTCCGCTCCACTGCAAGCCTCAACAGCACCAAAAACGTCAGCGTGCGGATACCTCGCTGGTCTAATTGATAAGGCACCGCCATCAGGGCCGTTGTTCCTGCCCAGCTATCCGACCGTCGAATCGGGGCCTCTGCATGGCGCCGCCTACCTCTATGACAATGCGGTAGCCGCCATCGCGTTGGTCGGTTGCGGTGAGCAAGACAAAGCGTATCGGATTGGCTCGGCGCTTCTCTGGGCCATCGACAACGACCGCACCTGGCATGATGGACGGCTCCGGAACGCTTACGCCGCGGGCGTGGTGGGGAATGGCCCCGTCAAACTTCCGGGGTGGTGGGACAATACTCAGAACAAATGGTTAGAGGATCGATATCAGGTGGGCAGCGATGTTGGTAACATGGCATGGGCCATGTTGGCGTTGCTGTCGCTTGATGATGTGAACGCCGGCTCTCGGTTCCGCGATGGTGCAGCACGGCTTGGCGCCTGGGTCGCGCAATGGGCCGATACGCGCGGTACTGGCGGTTTCACGGGTGGTACGTTTGGGCACGAACCGACGCCGGAAGTGCGGACGTGGAAATCGACTGAACATAATACTGACCTCGCCGCCGCGTTTGGCCTTCTTGCGATCCGTACAGGGGATTCGCGCTGGCGCGATAAGGCAACGGTCGCTGAGTACTTCGTAAATACGATGTGGGATCCGGCATGCGCCTGTTTCGCCGCAGGTACCGCTGAAGACGGTGTCACGCACAATCCGATTTTGGCTCTCGATGCTCAGGTCTGGCCTTTAATAGCGCTCCACGGAGCGGTCGAGAAATTTGCATCGGCAATTACGACCGCCGAACAGCGAATGAGTGTCGATGAGGGCTTTTCTTACGGTGAAGACCGAGACGGTGTGTGGACCGAAGGAACGGGCCAAATGGCTCTCTTGATGAAATTGCTCGGCAGGACTGGGAGAGCAGACTCGTTGATCGCTGTAGTCGAATCCCAGAGGTCGCCGGATGGTGGGTTCTATGCCACAACTGCCCGCGAGTTGCCGACCGGGTTCGTGTTGGACACCGATCCGACCAAACCGCGGCTCTATTTCCGATTGTCACATCTTGGCGCAGCTTCGTGGGCTGCCCTCGCGGAACGTGGGTTCAATCCCTTTACGGTGACAAAAGGACTCCCGTAGTTGAGTCGCGGTGCTTCTCGTCCGTTTCGGTCTGTTTTGATTTCGATATGTCCGTTCCGGGTCACAAGCCGACATCTGAGCAAAGACTACAAAGCGTCCGCTTTGGGCCAATAACGGAAGTCGCGATTGGACAACAGGTCCGCGGCCATGGGCGGCAATAAGTATCGTACGTGAAGTGGTTCACAAATGGACGGTTCAGACCGCGATAGGCTAAGCAGGCTCTTCGTGCGCCAGTGGGATCAGCGGATTCGAGATCGAATATCGACGTCCACCGCTCCGTCGCACGTATCGTATTTCGCAATGCTGGCTCTATGAACTGTCAAGTTTGGTTCGATGGCATTCTGTGCGGCCGAGAGCCCAAGAATGACCAATCTCTTCACGCAATTCAGAAAGTTGATTGGAGAATAAGCCACACGAAAAATCAGATGGAGGATCCGATGGTAAAGAGAGCGATTGCGCTCGGCGGAGGCGGTCCGGCAGCAGGATTGCACATCGGGGTTCTGGAAGCCCTTGCCAACGAAGATATAAGGTTTGACGTGTGGGCTTTGTCCTGCATCGGCGCTTGGGTTGGGATCGTCTACAATCAGTTTGATGGAGTTGAAAACAAAGCCAGGGCGGAAAAGACCTATCAATTCTTCAAGAATGGCGTGTTTCGAGACGACGAAGGCTATAAGCGCTTCCCCATAAACACCGTGTTTGGTCCGGATTGGGCAGGAAGCATGAGCAGGGCTCTGACCAGCTTCGTCATGGATCCCAAGAACTATCTGCATTTATGGGACCCATCGACCATGGTGAATGCCTTCAGGGATTCTATGTCGCTCTGGTTCCCTCAACAGAAGTTCACGATCCCGGACGACGGAGACATCAACAGATGGATCCTTAATCAGGTCCTGGCACCCAATCCCTTCGTTCGCTATCTCACGTCAATGATGTACTTGTCCCATGTCACTGGCCTCTCCAAGATCAACTATCCGAATAGCCAGTTCATGAAGAGCATAAAGTTCGAAGCGCTCAAAGAGCCTGGAAAGCCCGTCATATTTCACAACGCCTGGAATCTTGATGACCATAAGCTCGCGTTGTTTTCCAACCGACCAATGATCCAGCAAGCCGACAAGAAAGAGTACAAAGGGCCAATCAGCGCGTCCAGCCTATGTGCGTGCTCAGCTCTTCCCTTCATCGAAGAAACAGTTGAGATCGACGGAGTTACGTACTGCGAAGGAGCGCTGATCGACACGGTCAACTTCGAGAGCTTGCTCGAGGAGCACCGTGATCTGGACGAAATATGGGTGAGCAGGATCGTCGATTCGAAGCAGGTCCGCAAACCGAAAGACCTTCATGATGCCCTGGCGAATCTTTGCCAGTTATTCGCAGCGACCGTTGGCGAAGATGACGTCAGGATCTTCAAATATCACGTGCAGTACGACGAACCCAAATGGGAAGGCATAATCGTCGAGATCCAGGTGCCGGGGCACATCAATTTCAAATGGAATCACAGCAACCTCTATAACGGGCGAGTGTTGGGAAGAGCCGCTGCGGAACAAGCAATCAAGAGGTATCACGCACATGCAGACCTCGACCCGCATGATGGGCCACACTTCATAAATGAGCATCCAGAGAAGAACGACAAGGAGGGATGGCAAGAGGTGAAAGATACGTATCGTAAATGCCAAGAGCGAGCGGACGCCTAGTGCCAAAGGCAAGTAGCTCTGCGACCGCTGAACCAGACTCCAATATCTGTGATCCGGGAAAAATTACTGCAGTCGATCGAGCAGTGCCTTCGCTTGCTTTAGATCCTGCGTTTCAAAACCCTCGGCGAAGCCGGCGTAGATGGGCGCGAGCAGATTGAGCGCGTCCTTGCGTCTGCCCTGATCGACCCACAAGGCGCCGAGGTCCACTGCAACTCGAAGTTCAAGGGCCTTGGCGTGTTGGCTTGTTGCAGTTGTCAGTGCGCGCTCGAACAGTGATTGCGCCTCGGTGCCGGCTCCCGGTACTTCATCGAAGAGCAGCGCGCGCGCCTTCAGTCGGTACAGTTCGGCCTCAAATATCCGCTCGCTATTGCGGCTGGTTGTGGCAAGGCCCTGTTCGATCAGCTCGAGCGTGGCTTCGCGCTGACAGCTCGACAATAGGGCCGGGCTCAGGAGCACGTATAGGGCCGTGATGCCGAGCTGATAGCCCGCGTTGCGATATTCGTTCATCGCACCCTGGATTTCCGCGAGCGCGGCGGACGAAGGATCAAGAAAGGTGGCACTTATCCCCCGAACGGCGCGCGCCAATCCTCTCCATTGCCGGAATCCGTGCTCCTCCGACAAGGCAAGACAGCGTTCCGCATAGCCGTGCGCAGTCAGGAACTCGCCCCGAAGAGCGTGGAGAATGGACGCATAGTAACATCCATAGGCCTGCGAATGCGGATGACCAATGGCGTCGGCACGCCGAATGGCGGTATCCAGTCGTGCGAGCGCGGTATCGGGGCGGCCCAGCAGCCAGAGCACCCATGACATCAGGGCAAGGTCGGCCACGCCCGCATCCTGGCCGGCGGCACGCGCCGCCAATCTGTCCTGCTCGTTGCTTGCCTCGAACGCTTCGAAGGCCCGTACGATCACTTCGTGGGCTCCTTCGAGATGTCCCATGAAAAGTCGAATCATGCCTTGTCCACGCATCGCGTTGAGCAACGTTGGTCGATCGCCGCGCGCCTCCGCGAGTTCGAGCAGCGCCGAGATCATTTCCTCGGCGACCGGCAACTCACCACGAATGACGCTCGCGGTGGTCAACCAGAACATGATTTGTAGTTGCTCGGGGGGATCGGCGAGGCGCTGGCACAGCTCGCGCGCGCGAGCGAAGATCGCCACCGCATGTGGCGATGCCGGTCCCTGGGTAGCGATCAGGCATGGTCCCAGCGCGAACTGGAAATCAAGCTCTCGTCTGTCCTTCCGAGCACCGTCGGCCAAATGGGCCAACACCTCGATGCCCTTCCGCAGGTGTGCGATAGCTTCGAGGTTGGCGGAGCGCATGGCCGCCTTCCTTCCCGCCTGAAGCCAATATTCTCCTGCCTTTTCGAACAGTCCCGCCTCCGTGAGGTGGAGCGCGAGAGTCTCGGGTTGAGCCTCCACGATTTCCGGGAACTGTTGCTCGAACACGTCCGCGATGGTGGCGTGCAGCGTAGCGCGTCGGCTCTTCAGAAGCCCGGATTCGGCAGCGTCGCGTACGAGCGCATGCTTGAAAGTATAGACAGCCCGGGGTATCTCGCCCCGGCAGAATATCAGCTCCGCCCGGACAAGCTGGGCAAGCGCTTCCTCCAGCGTCTGCCTTGGCAACTTGGCAACGGCGCTCAGCAGTTCGTAGGAGAACTCGCGCCCCACGACGGCGCCGATCTGAGCCACGTATTTCACAGGAGCCAATCGGTCGAGCCTGGCCATCAGCGATGCGCTCAACGTCGTCGGAATCGCCATCGATGGTAGCGGACGGCTGAGCGTGTAATGGTCGTCCCGCTCCTGCAACAGCCCGGTTTCGAGCACGGCCTTCGTCAGTTCCTCGACGAACAAGGGTACGCCATCGGTACGGGCGAGGATTTGGTGCATGACCTCCTCGGGGAGCGTCTTGCCGGCGGTGACGCGCTCGACCAATGCTGCCCCGTTGCGCCGACTGAGCCGCGTGAGCGAGATCGTCGTTACATGGGCATGACCAGGCCAGGGCGGCGCGAACTCCGGTCTCGCCGTGATCAGCAGCAGCACGCGAAGCCGCGGCAGCTTTTCCAGTGTAACCGCGAGCAGTTCCAGCGAAGTCGGATCCGCCCAATGGGCATCCTCGAAGATGACGAACACCGGCTGACGCGCCGCCAATGCTTCGAGCTGGGCCAGGAACGCTGCCAGCGTCATGTCCTTGCGGGTCTGCGGAGTCATTTCGGGAAGGCGATAGCGGTCGCAGAGCGGAAGCGACAGAAGATTGGCCAGGGCCGGCACCACGCGGTCTGCATCGGCGCCAAACCGCAAGAGCAGAGCTTCAAGCTTGGCAAACTTCTCCGTCGGCGTCTCGCCTCGCTCGAACCGGGCGGCACGTTCGAGGTTGGCGATGAATGGATACAGCGCACTGTTGGCGTGGTGCGCCGAGCAGAAGTGCCGTACCGTAATGTGTGGTTCGGCCTGGAGCCGCTCTTGAAGCGCCAGCGCGATATGCGACTTACCGATACCCGGCTCTCCGGTTAGAACCACGACGCAGCCTTCGCCTGACGCGGCATGCCGCCAGCGCCGCAACAGCAGCTCGATCTCCTCGTCACGCCCGATTAGCGGTGTCAACCGCGTCTTGTGCTGCGCCTCGAAGCGGCTTTCCACTCCACTGATCCCGAGCACCTGCCAGGCAGGTATTGGTTCCGCCCATCCTTTGAGCGCGACAGAGCCAAGATCGCGGTACTCGAAATGTCCATCGGTGAGCTGGTGTGTGCTCTCGGAAATCAGCACCATACCGGGCTCGGCGAACTGCTGCAGGCGAGCGGCCAGGTTCGGTGTCTCACCAATGACCGCGTGCTCCTTGGCGGCGCCTTCGCCGGTCAGATCACCCACGACGACCATTCCGGTGGCGATGCCAACGCGGACCTGTAGTCTCGTACCGATATCTGTCTGGAGGTTGGCCACGGCATCGACCAGTGTCAGTCCCGCGCGTGTCGCTTGCTCGGCATCGTCCTCGTGCGCCTGGGGATAGCCGAAATAGGCAAGCACGCCATCCCCCATGTACCGCGCGATGACGCCCTCACTCCGGGCGATAACATCCGCGATGCAGTCGTGATAGGCGCCGATGACTGCGCGCAAGTCCTCTGGATCCAGTCGGACCGAAAGTGCCGACGAATCCACGAGATCGCAAAACATGACCGTCAGTTGGCGCCGCTCGGCACTGTCCCGCGGCGCTGGTTTGGCGGCCGTTCGTGCTGATACGAGGACTTCACTCTTGAGTTCTGCAATTGCGCGCAGAATTTTGCGCCGGTGCCCAAGCAGGACGCCAAGGTCCTTGAGGTCCTGCTCCGTGAGATCGCTAACGACCGAGAAATCGATGGCGTTCTCGGCGAAACGCTGGGCGTACTCCCCCAAACCGATCGATGCGAGCCACTCTGCAGTACCTGTCATGGGATACCTATGGCCTATGCGATAAGAATAGCACATTGGAATAGCCAGCGAAGGCGCATCTATCGCCGGAAGCGCAGATCGCCGGACCTCTCGCCCAGTTGAAAAGGCTCCGGCGAAAACTGGATGCTGCGAAGCGATGTCGCAGTTGGGTCAAAAGCCGACATCAAGCAGACGGCCACGATAGGTCTGCCATGAGCCAATAGCTGTCCTCGGCGAGGCCGGACGTAATATGCACTTTGTGCCAAAATGCGGATTCAAGATGGAGCGCAACTGATGTTCGATTTATCGCGCCGATTAGAGCATCATTGATCAGCCTTTGCTGTGGCCCAAGATGTGGGCGCGCAAGCGGCGCCATTTCATCGGGTGATGGTATGCTCCACCGTTCCCAATCGTCGCGGGCGGGCTTTAGCTTGCTGATCCCCTAGTAACTGGGATGTCCCAGTTGGCGATGGAAGCCATCGGCTATCCATGGGCAGCGATGATGCCATTGTGCCACTGTTTTGCCCGACGGATCAAGTTGATTTCGTTAAATCCGCAGTCGCTGGGTATCAAGCCATTGATATCGCTGTCGCCAGCTACTGTGCATGGGGTTGTTTTTCGATATTTTTGTTGTGCGGCTCGCCGGGCCTGATCCAAGCCGGCGCTAGTGTCCACCAAGATAGGCCGTGATCAGCCGGGGATCGTGGATGAGATCCTTGGCCGGGCCCGACTGCACGACCTCGCCGGTCTCAAGCACATAGCCATAGTCAGCCGTCTCGAGCGCGGCGCGGGCGTTCTGCTCGACCAGCAGGATTGACACACCGAGGTCGCGTAGGGACGCGATGGTGCGAAAGATCTCGCGCACGATCAGCGGCGCGAGGCCGAGGCTCGGCTCGTCCAGCATGAGCAGTTTCGGCTTGGCCATCAGCGCGCGGCCGAGCGCGAGCATCTGGCGCTCGCCGCCGGAGAGCGTGCCTGCCGCCTGGCGCTGCCGTTCCTTCAGCCGGGGGAAGCGATCATAGACCTCGTCCAGCGTCTTCTGGACGCCCGAGCGGTCGCGCAGGCTGTAGGAGCCGAGCAGGAGGTTGTCGGCGACCGTCATGTCGGAGAACAGCTCGCGCTTCTCCGGCACCAGGCACAGCCGGCGCTCGACGCGATCTTCGACCGACATCCTGCCGATGTCGTGACCCTGGAAGACCATGCGCCCGCGCGAGGCCAGCAGGCCGATGGCCGCCATCAGCAGCGTTGTCTTGCCGGCACCGTTCGGGCCGATGACGGTGACGATCTGACCTTCCTCGACCGACAGCGACACGTTGCGGACCGCTTCGACATTGTCGTAGCAGACCGTCACATCCGTCATGGACAGCATCTCGCTCACGCGACGCCTCCGAGATAGGCTTCCTGGACCCGTTCGTCGCTGCGGATCGCGGCTGGCGCGCCTTCGCAGAGTTTTGAGCCGAAATCGAGCACCACGATGCGGTCGACCAGCGACATCACGAACTCCATGTCATGCTCGACGATCAGGATGGTCAGATGGTCTGCCCGCAGCGAGCGGAGCAGTTCCGCGAGCCGCAGCTTCTCCTGGCGGCGAAGGCCGGCGGCGGGCTCGTCCAGCACCAGCAGCGCAGGGTCGGCGGCGAGCGCACGCGCGATCTCAAGGATGCGCTGGTTGCCGAGCGGCAAATTGCCCGCGAGCTCGAACGGCTTGTCGCCGAGCCCGACCCGTTCGAGCTGCATCAGCGCCTCGTGCCGGGTACTGGCTTCCTCGCGCCCGTTGAGGCGGAAGGCGCCGGCGAACAGGCCGGTGCTCGTGCGCGCATAGGTGCCGAGCATCACGTTTTCCAAAAGGCTCATGCGCGGCCTCAGCTTCACATGCTGGAAGGTCCTGGCGACGCCGGCCTTGGCGATGCGGGACTGCGCGTCATGCGTGATCGGGCGTCCCGCAAAGACGATCTCACCCTTGTTGACCCGGAGCGCCCCGGTCAGGCAGTTGAACATCGTACTCTTGCCGGCGCCGTTGGGGCCGATGACGGCAAGTATTTCGCCGGCGCGGACCTCGAAGCTGACATTGTTGACGGCGACGAGGCCGCCGAACCGGCGCTCGGCACCATCCACTTTCAGAAGCAGCTCCCCGGGCGTCGGTTGCGCGCGACGGGGCAGGGGCGGCGCCGGTTGAGGTCGCTCGCGCCTGGCCTTGGGCAGATAGCGGGCGACGAAGGGAACGATGCCTTGCCGGGCCCATTGCAGGAACAGGATGAACAGTGCGGAGAAGGCGACGATCTCGAGCTGGCCGGAGGCACCCTTGGCGATCAGCGGCAGATAATCCTGCACGCTGTTCTTGAGCAGCGTGACGACCGCGGCCCCCACGACGCCGCCGAGCAGGCTGCCGGCGCCGCCGACCATCGACATCATCAGATATTCGATGCCCATGCCGGCATCGAACGGACCCGGGCTGATGAAGCGGCTCATGTGTGCATAGAGCCAGCCGGAGAGCGAGGCCAGGAAGGCCGCGATCACGAAGGTCGCGAGCTTGATGCGGAAAGCGTTGATGCCGAGGCTCTCGACCAGCGTATTGCCGCCGCGGAGCGCGCGCATGGCGCGGCCGAGCCGGGAGTCCAGCAGGTTGTAGCCGAGGAAAAGCACCGCGGCGACGATGCCCCAGATCAGGAAATAGATCTGGGCGCTCGTGACCAGCGCAATCGAACCAAAGCTGATCGGCGGAATCGACGAGATGCCGTTGAAGCGGCCGAGCCCTTCGACATTGCCGAACAGGAAGCCGATCGCGAGGCCCCAGGCGACGGTCGAGAGCGACAGGAAATGGCCTTGAAGCCGCAGGGTGACGACGCCGAGAACCGTTGCGACGCTGCAGGTCAGCACCACGCCGAACACGAGGCCGAGCCACGGGGAGTACCCGTTCAGCGCGGAGACCCACGCGGTTGCATAGGCCGCGACACCCACGAACGCCGCCTGACCGAACGACACGATGCCGCCGACGCCGGTGAGGAGTGCAAGTCCAATGGCGACCAGCGAATAGATGCCGATATAGTTCATCAGCGTGATGCTGAACGGACTGAGCACGAAGGGAGCCACCGCGAGACACAGCACGGCGAGGACGGCGGCAAGCTGGATGTGGAGGCGCGTCATTCCTCGATCTCCTCCTCGGAATGCAGCGAGGCGAGGGATCGCCAGATCAGGATCGGGATCAGCAGCGAAAAAACGATGACATCCTTGAGCGCGCTGCTCTCGAACGAGGCGAAGCTCTCGAGGATGCCGACGCCGACGGCGCCGATCGCCGCACCGGGATAGCTGGTCATGCCGCCGACGATGGCGCCGACGAAGGCCTTGAGGCCGATCAGGAAGCCGGAATCGTAGAACACGGTGTTCACCGGAGCGATCAGGATGCCGGATACGCCGGCCATCAGCGACCCCAGCAGATAGGCGATCGTGCCGGCGCGGGCGGGGCGTATTCCCATCAGCCGGGAGCCGGTCCGGTTCACGGCCGTGGCGCGCAGCGATTTTCCGACCAGTGTGAAGTCGAAGAAGAGGTAGAGGAGGCCGCTGAAAACGAGTGCCGCGATCACGATCAGCATGGTCTGGCCCGAGATCAGCACGCCCGCGAACTCGGTCGAGAGCGAGGTTAGCGGCTCGGTTCGAACGCCTTCGGGCCCGAAGAACAACAGGCCAAGGCCGACCAGCGCGAAATGCAGCGCCACGGACACCGTCAGCAACAGCAGCACGGTGCCGTCAGCGATGGGACGGAAGACGATCCGATCCAGAAGCGGGGAGATCGGCGTGATCAGCATCAGCGCCAGCACGAGCCTGACGGCAAGCGGCGGGTCCAGGCGCATGACAAGCCAGGCTGCACCGACCACGGCGAGCGGAAGCAGGAGATAGAAGGACAGCGCGCGGGGCAGCAGCCGGAGTTCGCCGGAGCGCACCAGCGAGATGATCTCGATCAGGGTCGCAAGACAGGCCAGGATCACGACCAGCGCTCCCGTGCCGGGAAAGCGCTTCGCGTCGAGGGCAGCCAACGTCAGCGCGGTGAAGGCCGCGATGTCGCCGAAGGGAATGAAGATGACCCGCGTCACCGTGAAGATCAGGACGGTCCCGATCGCCACCAGGGCGTAGACGGCCCCGGTGGCGATCCCGTCGATCGCGAGAATGGCTGCAATGTCGCTCGTCATTGAGACGTCGTTGCTCCCTGTGATGCCGGGGCCATTGATCCGGTTATGGCGCGTACTTCCAGGCGCCGCCGGTCAGGCGCACCACGACGAGCGAGCGCTCGTCGACACCGGTGACCGCACCGGGCTTGAAATTGTAGACGGCATGCACGCCCGGCAGCTCCTTGGTGCTGAGGATCGCGTCCCGCAGCGCGGTGCGGAATTCCGCCGTTCCGGGCTTGGCGGTCTTGAGCGCGCGCTCGGCAGCGTTGGCGAAAATCAGCCAGGCGTCGAAGGAATAGGCGGAGAAGCCGTCGGTGGTCGGGATGTTATGGGTCTTCTGGTAGACGCTGCGGAAATCCAGCGCGATCTTCTTGGCAAAGTGCTCGTCGGGAAGCTGCTCGGCGACGATCACGGGACCCGCGGAGACCTGAATGCCGTCGGCCGCCTTGCCGCCGACGTTGACGAAGTCCGGATTGACGAGTGCCACCGTGCCGTAGGTGTTGCCCTTGAAGCCCCGTTCGGCGAGCGTGAGGAGCGGCAGCGCGCCCTGCGTGCCCGAGCCGCCGTCCAGCACGGCGTCGGGACGTGCGGCCATCACCTTGAGAATCTGCGCGGTGACCGAGGTGTCGGTGCGGGCATAGCGCTCGTTGGTCTGAATCTTGATGTCACCGGCGGCCTCGGCGGCCTTGGCGCCGTTGTAGACGAGGTCGCCCCAGGCATCGGAGAAGCCGACATAGCCGATGTTCTTCATGCCGTCGCGCTTCATGCGGTCGGCGACGATCTTGACGAGGAGAGAGGCCGGCTGCGGCACCGACACCACCCACTGCTCCGGCGTATCCGGCAGCTTGCCGATCGGCGAGACCGCGATCATCGGCACTTTCAGCTCGCTCGCCACCGCCGCCATGGCGATGGTCGAGGGCGCCGTGGCCGTGCCGATCAGGAGGTCGACCTTCTCTTCTTCCACCAGCTTGCGCGCATTGCGGGTCGCGGCCGACGGGTCGGAGCCGTCGTCGAGCTGGATCAGGCGAATGGTCTCGCCGTTGATGGTCTTCCTGTATTCATAGGCGGCATTGATGCCGCGCCCATAGGGGATGCCGATCGACGAGCCGTTGCCGCTCAGCGAGGTGACGAAGCCGATGGTGATGTCGGCCTGCGCAGCCGGCGCTGCGAAGAGTCCGGCGACAAGTGCGAGTAGGCTCAGACTCTTGCGCATACGCGTTCTCCTCCGTTGGTGCTGGATAGGAATGCCTCGAAGCTGCCGTGCGGGGAGCCCGAACGACGAATGAACCGATTGAAAGCATTGCTGCAGCGCCGAAATCCGGGCGCGACCGAAGAGGGTTTGCTCGGCCGGATCTCAGCGGCCATGGCGCTGGTTGCCGCTCGAACGACAGGCCCATCGGCAGATGCGGGCGGGACTTTCCCGAAGCAACGAAAGGCCGTTGGCGCGGCCGCGATGCGCGGCCGGCGATGCTGTTGCTGCCGGCTGTTCGAGCACGGCGACTGTCCACACGATCGAGTCTCTCAAAATCGGTGCCCTGCAACATCCACCGGTCCCTGGCCGGCGAGGAATTACTTAAAGCCTAAAGTATTGTTGGTGGAGCCGTCAACACGTGTCACGGCTCTGTCAGAAAAAATGTTGCTGCATACAATTTCGCCAGAGTGCGGCGCTTCAATGCCGATCGAGCGTACGAAAAGGCCGGGCTTCCCTTGCGGTGGCGGTGGCCGTCGGCGGCGACGCCGAGCGCATTTGACGCGTGAATTAGTTTATGATTGAAATATATTTATCGGCCGTCGACGACCGATCCTCCGATCACCGCCCGAGGAGAAGGACGATGCGCATCTTCTGGCAGAGCTTCGTTGATGCGAGCGTGAACGCGCCCTACATGGCGCGGCTGTCGGAATACCTCAACAACATTGCTGCATCGGGCACGACAGTTCACGTCGAGGGCATTTCGCCGCCCGACCGGGAGTTCGGACGGCTCGCGGAATTGCGCTGCGCCGTCCAGGCGATCGACAACGGCATCGCGGCCGAGGAGGGCGGGTTCGACGCCTTCGTGATGGGACATTTCCAGGATCCCGGACTCTACGAGTTGCGCTCGACGCTCGACATTCCCGTGATCGGGACCGGCGAGGCGACGTTGCTCGCGGCCTCTCAGCTCGGCCGGAGACTCGGCCTTGTGACGCTCGATCCCGTCTTCGAAGTCTGGCACTACGAGCAGGCCGAGCGTTATGGCCTCGGCGATCGCGTGGTCCACGTGACCGGTCTTGGCTGCAAGCCGGCGGATTTCGCCGATGCCTTTGACGGAGATCAGGCCGCGCAAGCCCGCATGATCAAGGACTTTGTCGCCTGCGCACGCCCGCTGATCGAGCACGGCGCCGACGTCGTGATCCCCGCCGGTGTACTGCCGGGCCTTCTGATCGGAAGGGAGCATGGCCTGAAAGTCGGGCACGCGCCGGTGGTCAATTGCGCGGCGGTGGCGCTGAAAAGTGCCGAGATGTGGGTGCAGCTCCGGCAGCTCAATGGCACCGAGCCCAGCCGCGGGCCGAGCTTCAAGCGGGCCAGCGCCCAGGCGCGCGACGATTTCCGCGCACTGCTTGCTCGCAACAGCCGCTAGGACTGGAGAGTGAATGATGATGACTCCCGAAAAGATCCTGTACGAGACCGAGGTGACGGCGATCGGCGGCCGGGACGGCAAGGCCGCCAGCGCCGACGGCCTGTTGTCGGTATCGCTGTCCGTGCCTAAATCGCTGGGCGGTCCCGGGGGCGAAGGCACCAACCCCGAACAGCTCTTTGCGGCCGGCTACGCCGCGTGCTTTCTCGGTGCGGTCAAGCTCGTCGCGCGCACCCGGAAGGTCGTCCCATCCGCTGAGCCGTCAGTGACCGCGAAGGTTGCGATGGGTCCGGTTCCCGTCGGATATGCGCTCGCCGTCGAACTGAAGGTCAATCTGCCCGGTGTCGAGAGGTCGGTGGCCGAGGAGGTCGTCGCGGGCGCGCACGAGCGCTGTCCCTATTCGAATGCAACCCGCGGCAATATTGCCGTGAAGCTGACGGTCATCTGAGACAATGAACGAGGCGGGCGGTTGGTGACTAATACCTTGCGCACACCGTACGACGGCGTCGTGATTGCGGCGCCCGTCACGATTCCGTATGTGCGCTACTCGATCGAGAGTGCGCAGTGGTGGATCGGGCGGGCACTGAGTACGCTCGTTGCGCAGGCGGGCATCAAGGCTTCCGACATCGACGGTCTGTGCGTCTCCAGCTTCACCATGGGCACCGACAGCGGGATCGGGTTGACGCAGCATTTCGGGCTCTGCGTGCGTTGGCTGGATACGATTCCGCTCGGTGGCGCCAGCGCCATCGCAGGCTTGCGAAAAGCGGCGCGCGCGGTACAGGCGCGCGACGCCGACATCGTGGCGTGCATCGCCGGCGATACCAACCACGTCGATTCCTTCCGGCTGACGCTGGAGAACTTTTCGCGGTTCAACCAGGACGCCGTCTATCCCTACGGTGCGGGCGGCGCCAATGCGAGCTTCGCGCTGATTGCCCGCAACTACATGCGGACCTTCGGCGTCACGCGTGAGGATGTCGGCAGGATCGCCGTCGCCCAGCGCGCCAATGCCCTCCGCAACCCGCATGCGCTGATGAAGACGCCGCTGACGATGGAGCAATATCTGGCGGCCCGGCCGATCTCCGATCCCATCCATCTCTTCGATTGCGTGATGCCATGCGCCGGCGCCGAGGCCTTCCTGGTGATGCGAGACGAGACCGCGGCTTCGCTCGGGCTGACAGCAGCACGGCTGCTTTCGACGATCGAGCGGCACAATGCCTTTGCCGACGATCCGATGCAGGTTCGCGGCGGCTGGGCAATGGACGTCGGCGAGCTCTATGCGATGGCCGGCGTGAAGCCCGACGATCTCGATGTCGTGCAGACCTATGACGATTACCCCGTCATCACGATGATGCAGTTCGAGGATCTCGGCTTCTGCAACAAGGGGGAGGGCGCCGAGTTCGTGCGCCAGCACGATCTCACCATCGACGGCGACTTTCCGCACAATACTTCGGGCGGACAGCTCTCGGCTGGGCAGGCCGGCGCCGCCGGCGCCTATCTCGGTCTCGTCGAGGGACTTCGGCAGGTTCTGGGGACTGCAGGCCCCACCCAGGTCGAGAACGCGAGCCTCGCCTTGGCCTCGGGGTTCGGTATGATCAACTATGACCGTGGTCTCGCCTCGGGCGCCGCGATCTTTGCAGGGCCGTCGCGATGATAGAGCCGATCAAGCCGCCCCGGCGCAAGAACCCGCTGTTGCGGACGCGGTTGCCTGCTTCGCCGCCGCGACCGCGCAGCAGGACGTCGCATGGGTTTACGCGGGCAGCCGCCGAGGGCCGCTTCATGCTGCAACGCTGTGACGCTTGCGGTTCTTTTGCGTATCCGGCGCGGGAGGCCTGTCCGTCTTGCCTGTCGGCCGGCCTCGCATTCGTCGACGCGCCGCGCCGGGGCATGCTTCTTTGCGAGACCACCGCGCGCGTGCCGAGCGATGTCTATTTCCGCGAGCGGGCGCCCTGGCGCATCGGCCTCGTGAAGATGGATTGCGGTCCGACGATTGTGACGCACCTCCATGCCGACTGCGTGGAGGGGGCACCGGTCCGCATGTCGTTTCAACTCGACAAGAGCGGCCAGGCAGTGGCCTTTGCCCATCCCGAGGGGGAGACTCCCAACATGGCAGACGACAAGCAATGGCGGGAAATGACGGCCGATCCGAAATTCCGGCGCGTGCTGGTCACCAACGGTCGGAGCGTGATCGGTCAGGAGGCCGTCGCCGCCTTGAAGGCCGCAGGCGCCAAGACGGTGTTCGTCGGCATTGCCGAACCGTGGCGGCCTTTCGCCGGCGAGCAGCTGCTGCGCGGCCAGGACGGAATCGAGATCGTGACCCTTGACGCCGCCGACGAGAAATCTGCGGCCGATCTCGCGGCCGACATCGGCGGCAAGGTCGATATCCTCGTCAACACGACGGAATATGTGCGGCCGGGCGGCCTGCTCGACCGCAGGGGCACGAGCATCGCGCGCGACGAGATCGACCAGGCCTATCTCGGCTTCATCAACCTCGCACAGGCCTTCGGCCCCGCGATGCGGATGCGGGGTGCCGATGGCATCAACAACAGTGCCGCGTGGGTCAACATTCTCTCGGTCCATGCGCTGGCGAACTGGCCTGCCTTTGGCGCCTACTCGGCCTCGCAAGCGGCGTGCCTGTCGCTCTCGCACTGCCTCCGCGCCGAGCTCAGGCCCGGCGGCGTCAAGGTGATGAATCTGTTCACCGGGCCCGTCGATACCGAATGGTTCCAGGCCGTACCGCCGCCGAAGGTCGCGCCGCGCGCAATCGCGCAGGCAATCGTGTCGGGGCTGAGAGGCGGGCTCGAGGAGATGTATGTCGGAGATGTCGCCGAAGAGATCCGGCAACGTCTCGCGGCCAATCCGAAAGCGCTCGAGCGCGAGCTCGACAGGTGACATCGGGATTTCAACCAAGCCGGAGGACGTGACGATGCAGAGCAACAATCTCCTGGAGCTGGCGGGTGCGGTTTCTTCCGGCGCGGTGCGCGTCGTCGACCTGACATTTACGCTCAGTCCGGATTTTCCGGTCATCGTGCTGCCGCCCGAGTTCGGCCAGGCCGCGCCGGTCCGCATCCAGGAGATCTCACGATACGACGGTCGCGGCCCGGCCTGGTACTGGAACAACGTCACGTTCGGTGAGCACACCGGCACGCATTTCGACGCGCCGATTCACTGGTTCACCGGCAAGAACCTGCCGAACAATGCCGTCGACACGATGCCGACCAAGGACATGATCGCGCCGACCTGCGTGATCGACTGCTCCGCGCAGGCGGCGCAGGATCCCGATTTCCTGCTGACCGTCCCGCTCGTCGAGGCCTGGGAAGCAAAGCACGGCCGGATCCCCGAGCGGAACTGGGTGCTGCTCAGGACCGACTGGTCGAAGAAGGGCTGGCGCGACTATTCCAATCTCAGGGATGACGGCGCACACACGCCCGGCCCCAACGCGGCCGTCATGAAGTGGCTGGTGGAGGAGCGCGGCGTCATCGGGTTCGGCACCGAGACCATCGGTACGGATGCGGGGCAGGCCGGGCATTTCGAGCCGCCTTATCCGGCGCATCATTTCCTGCACGGCGCCGGCCGCTACGGCCTGCAATGCCTGTGCAACCTGGATCAGCTTCCACCCACCGGGGCGGTCATCGTGGCCTCGCCGCTGAAGATCCAGAACGGCTCTGGCAGTCCGCTTCGCGTCATCGCGCTGGTTGCGTCAGCCTGAATCCAATCCATGGCGCTTGCCAATCGGAACAGACATCCTCACGAAAGACAGGTGCCATGAACTTGATCAAGAGCCTGCTGGCTTCCACTGCATTGCTTCTCGCCGTCCCGCAACTTGCGCAGGCCGAGATCCTCGTCGGCTTCGTCACCGGTCTCAGCGGGCCGGTATCCTCGATCGGCATCCCGAATGCGAAGGGCATCGCCGCGGGAGAGGCCTATGTCGGTGAGATCGGCGGCGAGAAGGTCCGCGTCATCCAACTCGACGACGCTTCCGATGCCACCGCCTCGGCGCGCAACGCGCGCAAGCTCGTCGAGCAGGAGAAGGTCGATATCCTGATCGGAACGTCGGGCGCGCCGCAGACCCTAGCGATGGCGACCGCCGCGATCGAGATGAAAGTGCCGATGATCGCGGTGTCTCCGATCGCGCCGGTGCCGCCGGGCGACGGCGGCCCCTGGGTCGTCCAGACGCCCCAGCCGACGCCGCTTCTGGTGCAAGGCATCGTCGATCACATGAAGGCGAAGGGCCTGAAGACCGTCGCGTTCATCGGCTTCTCCGATGCGTTCGGCGACCTCATGTACAACTCGCTCGAGCAGAGTGTGAAGACGACCGACATCAAGATCATTGCCAACGAACGCTACGCCAGATCGGATTCTTCGGTGACGGCTCAGGTGCTGCGTGCACTCGCCGCACGTCCCGACGCGATCATGCTCGGCGGCACTGGAACGCCCGGCGCGTTGCCGGTCATCGCCTTGTCCGAGCGCGGATATAAAGGGCCGCTATACGGCAATCATGGGCTGATCAGCGCCGATTTCCTGCGTCTCGCCGGCAAGGCCGCCAACGGCATCATCTGCCCGACTGGACCCGTGACCGCGGCGGAGCAGCTTCCGTCGAGCAATCCGATCCAGAAGGTGGCCCTGGATTTCCGCACTGCCTTCGAGAAGGCGAACGGCGAGGCGCCGACGGATTCATTCTCGTCCTATTCCTTCGACGGCTGGCTCGTGTTCGCCGATGCCGCCAAGCGCGCGATGGCAACCGGTGCCAAGCCCGGTTCGCCGGAATTCCGTGTAGCTCTTCGTCAGGCGCTGTTCACGACCAAGGAGGTCGTCGGGACGCAGGGCGTCTACACCTACACGCCGGCGGATCGGCACGGCGTCGACGATCGCTCGCGCGTCCTGGTCCAGATCGAGAACGGCAAATACAAGCTGTTGCCCTGAGACGGGAGCATGATCGTGACGGAGAACGCGCCGGTGAACGTCAGCGACGCGGTCGGCCGGGAGAACGTGACGCCGGCCTGGGCGTGTGCAGTGACGTCGTTTCCGCCGTCGGACCGCATCCTCTCAACGATCCTCACGCGGCAGGCCGAGCGCCATGGCGATCGTGTCCTGCTTGTCGCGGGGGAGACGCGCTGGAGCTTTGCGCAGACCGCCGCGATCGCGGCCGCGTCGGCTCAGGCGCTTGTCGATGCCGGGATCAAGCCGGGCGATCGGGTTGCGCTGATGTGTTCGAACCGTCCGGAGTTCCTGCAGGTCTATCTCGGCTGCGCGTGGCTTGGCGCCATCGCGGTCCCGATCAATACCGCGCTGCGCGGCTTCCAGCTCTCCCACGTCTTCCGCAACTCGCGTCCCGCGCTCCTTGTCGTTGAGGCTCAGTTCGTTGCCGCGATCGATAGCGTCGAGGCGGGTGTCGAGCTGCCGCCCCGAACCTGGATCATCGGAGCTGCCGCTGGTGCAATCGACGCCCGGCGTTCCGCGGTACCGTTGCCGGCGCTCGGAGCCGCGGCCCCGGCGGGTGCCGTGCGTCCCGGCGATACCGTTGCGATCCTCTACACGTCGGGCACGACGGGGCCAGCGAAGGGTGTGTGCTGTCCGCAGGCGCAGCTGTTCTGGTGGGGCATTTATTCGGCGCAGGCGCTTGGCATCTGCGAGGGCGATGTGCTGTTCACGACACTGCCGCTGTTTCACACCAACGCGCTCAATGCGTTCTATCAGGCGCTCCTGAACGGCTGCACCTACGTGCTGGAGCCGAAATTCTCCGCGTCCGGATTCTGGGCGGCCGCGCAACGGCACAATGCGACGGTCGGCTATCTGCTCGGCGCGATGGCGTCGATGCTGCTGGCGCAGCCGACGAATGCGAACGATAAGGCGCATCGTCTTCGCGTTGCGCTTGGAGGCGGCGTGCCGCCGCAAATCCACGGTCCGTTCCTTCAGCGGTTTGGCGTGCCGCTGGTTGACGGCTACGGGTCGACCGAGACCAATTTCGTGTTCGCGGGTACGATCCCGTCCGATCGTCCGGGAACGATGGGCTATCTGGCCGAAGGCATTGAGGCGCGGATCGTCGATGAAAACGATTCAGCGCTTCCTGACGGACAGGCCGGGGAGCTCGTGCTTCGCGCCGGAGAACCCTTTGCTTTCGCCACCGGCTATTTCGGCATGCCGGAGAAGACGGTCGAGGCCTGGCGAAATCTGTGGTTTCACTCGGGCGATCGGGTCGTTCGAGATGCTGACGGACATTATCGCTTCATCGACCGCATGAAGGACTCGATCCGCAGGCGCGGCGAGAACGTATCCTCATGGGAGGTCGAGCAGACCATCCAGTCCCATCCCGCGGTCGCCGCCTGTGCGATCTACCCGCTGCCGTCGGAGCTGGGCGAGGACGAGGTTGCGGCTGCGATCCTGCTCGAACCGGGCCAATCGCTGGAGCCCGTCGACATCGTCAGGCATTGCGAAGGGCAGATCGCCTATTTCGCCATCCCGCGCTATGTGCGCATTCTGAGCCAGATGCCGTTGACTGAGAACGGCAAGATCAAGAAGGGCGTGCTGCGCGAGGCGGGCATCACCACGGATACCTGGGATCGCGAGGCGGCCGGAGTGAAGGTGCGGCGCTGACTGTCGGTCCGCTCAGGGTTTTTGCAGGGCGTCCCTGACGGCACCCTTGAGGTCGTCGAGCTCGCCGATCAATCCGTCGAACCGGTCCGCCGGGAAATCCGCCAGCAGCTCGGCAAGCCACGCGCCGTGGCTCTTGGCCATCCGCCTGAAGGTCTTGCGGCCCTCGACCGTCATGCAGACAATCTGCACGCGGCGGTCGAGGTTCGAGGGCGTGCGCGTGATGTATCCGTCCTCGACCAGGCGGTCCACGATCGGCGTGAGGTTCCCGGCCGAGACCATCAGGCGCTTGGGCAATTCTCCCAGCACAAGTCCGCTCGGTTCGCGGTCGAGCTGGGCCAGAACATCAAAGCGGGGCATCGTGAAATCGAACTCTTCGCGAAACCGGCGCCGCAACTCGCCTTCGATCAGGGTCGTGCAGGCGAGCAGCCGGAGCCAGACCCGTGTTTGAGCCCTGTACTCGGCGTCCTGATCCGCCCCATTCTTTGAAACAGGCGTGGACTCCTTCGCGAGTGCCAATCGAATCTCCCGGGCTTGGTGGCCTGACGAAAGCCGGCGCAGCTATCGTGGTCATTGGCAAGATAGTTCGTGCCAAAAGTAAATTCAAGGCTGCGCCCGAGCGGCTCGGAATCGGCGCTGCCGTGTGTCCAATTTACACTGAATCTCCAGATCGACGCCGCGGAGACCAGCCCGCGGGCCGGGTCTTTGCAGAACCGCCTTGACAAGACGCGCGCCGAGGAAATATTTTATGCTTAAAATAATTTGGGTGAAAGCTCGGCACACGGCGCGACGCGCGAAAGCGAGGGATCATGCGCATAGTCTGTATCGGCGGCGGCCCGGCCGGTCTCTATCTGGGCCTGCTGATGAAGCGCCGGCACCCGGAGCATGTCATCACGGTCGTCGAGCGCAACAAGCCCTACGATACGTTCGGCTGGGGCGTCGTGTTCTCGGATGCCATGATGTCCGCGATGCGCCTTGCCGACCCCGAGAGCGCGGCCGAGATCGAGGACGCCTTCAATCACTGGGACGACATCGAGCTCGTCTTCAAGGGGACGCGCCAGCGCACGACGGGCCATGGCTTCATCGGTATCGGGCGCAAGCATCTGCTCAATATTCTTCAGCGGCGCTGTGAAGCGCTGGGTGTCGAGCTCGTCTTCGAGCGCGAGGTCGAATCCGATCTCGAATACCCCGACGCCGACCTGATCGTCGCCTGTGACGGCGTCAATTCCAGGATCCGCGCTCGCTATGCCGAGCAATTCCAGCCCGACATGGTGATCCGGCCCAACCGCTTCATCTGGCTCGGCACCAAGAAGGCGTTCGACGCCTTTACATTTGATTTTCAGAAGACCGAGCACGGCTGGTTCCAGGCGCACATCTACAAGTTTGATGCGGAGACCTCGACCTTCATCGTCGAGACCACGGAAGAAGCCTACAACGCCCACGGGCTTGGCGAGCTCGATCAGCAGGCCTCGATCGAGTTCTGCGAAAAAATCTTCGCCGAGACGCTCGATGGCGCGAAGCTCCTGACCAATGCGCGCCATCTGCGCGGCTCGGCCTGGCTCAATTTCAGCCGCCTGATCTGCGGCAAATGGAGCGTGTTCAACGGCAAGTCTCATGTCGTGCTGATGGGGGACGCCGCGCATACCGCGCATTTCGCGATCGGCTCGGGCACCAAGCTCGCGCTCGACGACGCCATCGAGCTTGCCAACCAGTTCGATCGCCATGGTCACGGTCGCGCCGGCATCGAAACCGTGCTGGACGCGTACGAGGAGGTGCGCCGCGTCGACGTGGCGCGCATCCAAAATGCGGCGCGCAACGCCATGGAATGGTTCGAGGTGGTCGGCCACCGCTATGCCGATACGCTCGAGCCGCCGCAATTCTTCTATTCGATGCTGACGCGCTCACAGCGCATCAGCCACGAAAACCTTCGCCTGCGTGATCGCACCTGGCTGGAAGGTTTTGAGCGCTGGTTCGCCGCGCGGTCGGGCATTGCGGTCAAGGATGGCGAGCGGGTGCCGCCGCCGATGTTGACACCGCACCGTGTGCGGGGACTGACGCTTGCGAACCGGATCATGGTCTCGCCGATGGCGATGTATTCGGCGCAGGACGGGCTCATCGACGACTTCCACGTCGCTCATCTCGGCGCGCGCGCCATGGGCGGCGCCGGGCTGGTCTTCGCCGAGATGACATGCGTCTCCCCGGATGCGCGGATCACGCCGGGCTGCCTCGGGCTCTGGAACGATGCACAGGCGGCGCAGTGGCGCCGGCTGGTCGATCTCGTTCACAGTGTCGGACACGCCAAGGTCGGAATTCAGCTCGGCCATGCCGGACGGAAGGGCGCGACCCGGGTTCCCTGGGACGGAATCGATCAACCCCTTGAATCTGGAGAGTGGCCGCTGATCTCCGCGTCGGCCTTGCCGTATTTGCCGCACAGCCAGATGCCGCGGGCGATGGACCGCAGCGACATGAACCGCGTGCGTGACGATTTTGTCGCGGCGACACATCGTGCCGCTGCCGCCGGCGTCGAGTGGCTCGAGCTCCATTGCGCGCACGGTTATCTGCTGTCGAGCTTTCTGTCGCCGCTGACCAACCGGCGCACGGACGAATACGGCGGCAGCCATGAAAACCGCGCGCGCTTTCCGCTGGAGGTGTTCAAGGCGATGCGCGCGGTGTGGCCGTCCGAGCGGCCGATGTCGGTGCGCCTGTCCTGCCATGATTGGACCGACGGCGGTAACATTCCGGCCGATGCGGCGGTCTTCGCGGCGATGTTCAAGGAGGCCGGGGCGGACCTGATCGATTGTTCGTCGGGGCAGGTCTGGAAGGACGAGCGGCCGATCTATGGACGCCTGTTCCAGACGCCGTTCGCCGACCTGATCCGCAACGAGGTCGGCATTGAGACCATCGCAGTCGGTGCGATCTCCGAGGCCGATCACGCCAATTCGATTCTCGCGGCCGGCCGCGCGGATCTCTGCGCCATCGCGCGGCCGCATCTTGCCGACCCGGCCTGGACGCTGCACGAAGCCGCGCGCATCGGCATCACAAAGGTCGAGTGGCCGAAGCAGTATCTGTCCGCCAAGGGACAATACGAAACCAATCTGGCGCGCGCCGCGGCAGCTAGCGCGCAATGAGCGGAGGAGGGATCAGATGAGCTCCACGGCGAAAGTGATCCGACGCGAATGGCTCGACTGGCCGTTTTTCGAGCCGCGTCATCATGCGGTCGGTGAGGCGCTCGACCGCTTCGTGCAGTCGGGAGCTCTCGACACAATCGATCACACTGATGTCGATGGCGCCTGCCGCAAGCTGGTGCGCGCGATGGGCGAGGCGGGGGTGCTCGATTGCGCCGTAGCGGCGCCCGACGGCGATGCGACGACGATCGATTCACGCTCGATCTGCCTGTCGCGGGAGTCGCTGGCCTATGCCGATGGCCTCGCCGATTTCGCCTTCGCCATGCAGGGGCTCGGCTCCGGCGCGATCGCGCTCGGCGGCTCGGCGGACCTGCGCAAGGCCGTGCTGCCGAAAGTTCGCGCCGGCGAGTGGCTGGCGGCCTTCGCGCTGTCCGAGAAGGAGGCGGGATCGGACGTCGCGGCGATGTCCTGCACGGCGCGGGCCGACGGCAACGACTACGTCATCGACGGCGAGAAGACCTGGATCTCCAACGGCGGTATTGCCGATGTCTACACGCTGTTTGCGCGAACGGGCGAGGCCCCGGGCGCCCGCGGCATCTCGGCCTTTGTCGTCTTCCCGGATGATCCCGGCTTCGGCATCGCCGACCGTATCGATGTCATCGCGCCGCATCCGCTGGCGACGTTGCGCTTCACCAATTGCCGGATCCCCGCGAGCCGTCGCCTCGGCGCGCCGGGCGGCGGGTTCAAGCTCGCGATGCAGACCCTCGATATCTTCCGTGCATCGGTCGCCGCCGCAGCCCTCGGCTTTGCGCGGCGCGCACTGGACGAAGCGCTGTCGCATGCGCGCAACCGGCACATGTTCGGTGCGACGCTGGGGGATCTCCAGCTGACCCAGGCCGCGCTCGGCGACATGGCGACGGAGACTGATGCCGCCGCGCTGCTGACCTATCGCGCGGCCTGGCGCCGCGACGTCCAGAAGCTTCCGACGACGCGCGAAGCCGCCATGGCGAAGTTGACGGCAACCGAGACCGCGCAGCGCGTCATCGACCGCGCCGTCCAGATGTTCGGCGGCCGCGGCGTGCGCAAGGGTGAGATCGTCGAAAGCCTCTACCGCGAAATCCGCGCGCTGCGCATCTACGAGGGCGCGACCGAGGTCCAGAAACTGATTGTCGCGCGCGATCTCCTGAAGCCGCGCTGAGAGGATCGAGAACTCCGCATGAGTACGATGAAAAAGCCAGAGGCCCCCGCGACCAGCGGTCTGCAAGTGCTTCAGCCCAGCGGCTGGCCGCAGCCGAAGGGATATGCCAACGGCATCATGGCCGATGGACGTCTCGTTGCGACGGGTGGTGTCGTCGGCTGGGATATCGCAGGTCGGTTCGCCGACGGGTTTGTCGCGCAGGTTCGGCAGACGCTCGAAAACATCGTTGCGATCCTGGCGGAAGGCGGCGCCCGGCCGGACCATCTCGTGCGCCTGACCTGGTATGTCGTCGACATGGATGAATACACCACGAATCTGAAGGCGCTCGGCAAGGCCTATCGCGAGGTGGTTGGCACCCACTACCCCAGCATGGCGCTCGTGCAGGTGGTGCGCCTCGTCGAGCCATCCGCGCGCGTCGAGATCGAAGCGACTGCCGTCGTCCCGCGCTGACGAGGGCGTGCGCGAAGGTGCTGACGCCCGTCGCGCGGGCTCATGGGCCGCTACGCGACCGGAATGAACGCATATCCTTGCCCTTCTTCGACCACTCTGCCGATGCCTGGTCGACCTAAATGAGCGCCGGCCAGCCACGTCTGCGCATTGGCTGCGTCCCGGAGCAACCCGATCCGGGTAGCCCTCGCCACGGCTTCGTCATCGTCATAGGCCCAGGTAAGCTCGGGACGGGCAAACTGTGCGGCGGGAACGTGGATAAGGTCGCCGCAGAACAAGACATCGTCCTCGTCAGTGTTGAGGAGATAACCCATATGGCCCCGAGCGTGCCCAGGTATATCCACCGCCAGTAAATGATCGGCCAGCCGATCTCCCCCGTTAATGGGGACAAGGAGCGAACGAAACTGCTCCAGCACCGGCTCGGCAAGAAACTCCCCGACGGCGTCTTCCCCTATCACGATCTTCCTCAGGCCGTTAAACGCACGTCGACCGTCAGGCATCAGGAGACCATTGATGTGGTCGCCATGAGCATGAGTGAGGGCGATCATCGTGATCGATGACGTGTCGATGCCTGCCTCCGCCATCGCCTCCGCGAGATGTCCCATGGACGGGTCCCAGCTCGCGCCGGCTCCACAATCGATCAAGACGCGATCCATGCCAGAGCGATCGAATAGAAAGCAGTTGACCGATAATCGAACCAGCGAAGCCTCCCGCTGAGGCGGTTCGGTCTGCCTGCCTACTTTGTCGTTTGGATATTTGAGGGATTCGGCGGGCAGGTCGACATATCCATCAGAGAGTGACCAAATCCTCCATGATCCCGAAGCGCAGCCCAAGGTGTTGGCGCTTTGTGACAGAGCTTTCACGGACAACCTGACAAGCGTTTGATGCATTCTCTCAAAACGACAATGAAGCCGTCAGGTTTTCGAAGTCATCACTTTCTGAGCGATCTTCCAGGTTCCGTCGACCTTCAAGCACGACAACATGTCGGTGAAGTAGCGCGGCGGAATTTGCAATTTCAGCTTCAAAAGCGCGAGCTCTCCCTCAACGTCAATTGAGAGGATCTGATCTTGGCGCTCCAGGTCCTGCTGTTTCGGAGCCTTCAAATTGCGGACAGCTGCCAGCCACGTCGCAATTGGCGTCACGCTCACGTTGCCGTCGTCGCCGACCTTGGTCACGGAACTCGAGGGATGAAATATAGACGCGAATTTGTCAGCATCCATTTCATAGGCACTGTCGAAATAGGTATGCGCCAGGGAGCGCAAGGCACGAGCATCGGTATCCATAGGCCTGTTGTCCATCAGCTTGGGAATGGGAAGAAACTGCGCGTGGCTGGAAAGCCTGGTCTCCGGCCGAAACCTGCAGAATGTTGCCTCAAGTCTTCCTTGCTGACCGAACCTAGGACAAAGTAGCTTATGAGGATAGGCATGTTGAACGACATGGGGTTATGAGGAAAATTCATAAATCATGAGAAACGAACTGAACGAACTCGCTACGTTTGCAATCGTCGCCAGAGAACGGAGCTTTACGCGGGCTGCGGCAAAGATCGGTGTGTCTCAGTCTGCCCTGAGCCACACGATCCGGGGACTTGAGCAACGTCTCGAGCTGCAGCTTCTTGCTCGAACGACCAAGAGCGTCGCACCAACCGCTGCAGGGGCAGCTCTCTTGAAGGAATTGTCTCCGGCACTCGAGCAGATTTCTCGTGCCATCAACGAAGCCCGAAACGTTCGGCACCGGCCTGCAGGGCGCCTTCGGATTGTAATGTCCCGGTCGGCTGCCGTGATGGTATTGTTGCCGCGGCTCACGGCATTCGCGGAAGCCTACCCCGATATCGTTCTTGACGTCGTTACCGTCACTGGCCCCGTCGACCTCGTTGCGGGTGAGTTCGACGCCGGTATTCAACTTGGCGAGTATATTCAGAAAGACATGATCGCGGTGCGGGTCACCCAGGAGTTGCGATTGGCAGTGGTCGGATCGCCCAGTTATTTTTCATCAAGAAGCATCCCCCGGAGACCCAAGGATCTAAATGACCATCGATGCATAAACCTGCGTCTTCCGGGCGGCCCATACAGGTGGGAATTCGAGAAAGGACGAAAGGCGGTCACGGTCGGCGTGAATGGCCCGCTCATCATCGATGATACCCACCTGGTGATTCAGGCCGCACTCGCTGGCGCCGGCCTGGGACTCGCATTCGAAGAGCAGGTCGCGGAGCATGTTGCGAAACGTCGCCTTGTTCGTGTGCTGGAAGATTGGACGCCGCCAATTCCCGGATTCTTCATGTATTACCCCAGTCGTCAGCATCAGCCGGCTGCGCTGTCTGCACTAACGAACGCACTGCGAGCCTCTTAACCATAGTTCGACGCGACGAACGCCATCAGGGCCCGCGTGGGTCGCGATGCAGCAGTCGACAATCCGTCGAGCGTTCAACGCCGGGATGTCCGGAAGCCACCCAGACGCGACCGCCGCGGCGACAACGACCGTCGTGCTGTTTCAGGAGGCTTGCCTCGGGCTTTTGCGGTGGCCTAGGTACCGAACGGCCAATTTGATGAAATTGCGCACGACCATCGACGTCTCATCCTCTCGGAACACCAAGAACACATCGGCCGAGGGTGGCGAGGGTCTGATGGGCCGGAATACAATGTCGGCTGTCGTGAAGCGCGCAATGGACTGGGGCACCAGTGCCACGCCGAAGCCCGCCACGATCAGGCTTGGAATCGACTGGGCGTCGACGACCTGCTGGGATACCCGCGGCAAAAAGCCGGCATCGACACAGCATTTCTGGATATAGCGTGCGAACTCCGAGCTATTGGGGTCGAGGACGATGTGATCCTCCGATGCTAGTTCGCTAAGCGCAACCCGCTTGCGCCCGGCCAACGGGTGCGCGTGCGGCAGTGCGAGGACCACCTCTTCACGCCAAGCAAGCTTGCTGGTCAGGCCGTGTTCGGTCGGAACGCTGCGAATGAGACAAATGTTGGTCGTGCGGTTGAGGAGTGCTGCGATCTGCAACGCAGGCGCCTGCTCATGCACCGTGGTTTTCACCGACGGAGCAACCTTTCGGTAGGCGGCAAGCAGTTCCGCCAGCCGACCGCGCAGAATGGAGCCGGTTGCACCAACGTCAAGCGTGCCGATAAGGCCGGCGCCGATCGACTGAACTTCGTCTTCCGCGAGCTTGATTTGCTGGAGAATGGCGCGACCTCGGCCCAGCAGGGATTCACCGGCCTTAGTCAGTTCGACCCTGCGGCTGGTCCTGTGGAGAAGCTGCGTCTTGAGCTCGGCCTCCAGCGTCTGGATGTGCTGGCTCAGCGGTGGTTGGGAAAGGTTCAGTCGCCGAGCGGCGAGGGTGAAGCTGCGCTCTTCGGCGACGGCGATGAAATATCGGAGCTGGCGGAGATCCATTTGGAAAACCTATCAATCGTGTCGTTCTATATATTGGACTTGAGATCCGCGATGGTCAACGAATGCCCGACGGAGCCCTCTGCGGGCCGGGCGCGGTCCGCGATCACGGCAAGCGCGCTCCTTTGTGCGTACGACGACACGTCACCACCAAACAACAAGATAGGCGGAGGCCCGAAGGCCCACCAAGCCGCGTCAGTCGAAGACCAGCCAAGCGAGGAAAAGCCGTGCCCAAGATCTTCAAGTCACTCTTCTTCCAGGTCGTCATTGCGCTCATGCTTGGCATCGCCCTCGGCATGGCTAATCCCGACCTCGCCCTTCAGATGAAGCCGCTCGGCGACGGCTTCATCAAGCTGATTAAGATGCTGGTGCCTGTGATCGTGTTCTGCGTCGTCGTGCACGGTATCGCCGCGGCGGGAGACCTGTCGAAGGTTGGAAGGGTCGGCATCCGCTCTCTCCTGTATTTCGAGATCGTCACCACCGTCGCACTGGTGTTCGGCATTGGGCTTGCCTACTATTTCGAGCCGGGCGCAGGAATGAACATCGACCCGAAGACGCTCGACGCCAAGGCCCTTAGCGGGTTCAGCCAGACCGCGGCTCAGGTCGCGGGAGGCGGCGTCTCCGAATTCCTGATGAAGCTCATCCCCTCGACGATTGTGGGGGCCTTCGGCTCCGGCGACGTCCTGCAGGTGCTGATCGTCTCGATCATGTTCGGCTGCGCCGTGTCCTTGTGCGGCGAGCGAGCGAAGCCGGTCGTCGAGTTCATCGAGCGCGTGAACGAGATCATCTTCAAGATGATGAATTTCGTCGTCCGGCTCGCGCCGATCGGCGTCTTCGGTGCCATCGCCTTCACGGTCGGGAAGTACGGTGTTGGTTCGCTCAAGCAACTCGGCGGGCTCGTCGGCCTGTTCTATCTGGCCGTGGTCCTGTTTGTGATCGTGGTGCTCGGCGCAATCATGCGACTGTCCGGCTTCAGCCTGTTCAAGTTGCTCGCCTACTTGCGCGAAGAGCTGATGATCGTTCTCGGCACCGCCGCAGGTGACAGCGTTCTGCCGCAAACCATGCGAAAGCTCGAGCCGCTCGGCATCAAGCGGTCGACGGTTGGTCTGGTGATACCGACCGGATACTCGTTCAATCTGGACGCGTTCTCCATCTACTTGACCCTGGCCGCAGTCTTCATCGCACAGGCGACCAACACGCCGCTTGCGACAGGCGATCTCCTGGCCATCCTTGGCATCGCGTTGCTCACCTCGAAGGGCGCGCACGGCGTTCCGGGATCGGCCATCGTCGTGCTCGCCGCGACGCTTGCCGCTATCCCGGCTATTCCGGCGATTGGCCTTGTGCTCATCCTGTCGGTCGACTGGTTCATCGGCATTGCCCGCGCCCTCGGCAATTATGTCGGAAACTGCGTTGCCACCGTCGTCGTCGCGTCCTGGGAAGGCGACATCGACAGGGCAAAGGCGCATCGTATCCTGAACGGCGAGATTGATCCCTCAAGTGAGGGGCTGGTCGATGCCGTCGGCGGAGATGAGCCCGTCCCGAGTGCACAGACGGCGTGAAACGCGAGTGTTGGTTGGAATATGGCGATGCTGACGCTTTCGATTGAGCCTCTAACGAGGAAGGCATTTGCGCCGTTTGGCGATGTCGTCGATACGGATGGGTTGACGCCCCTGCCGATCAACGAAGGCTATGCCCGGCGCTTCAACGATCTCGCCACGATCGACGTCACCGCGGAAGGCGGACAGATCAACATCAGTTGGTTTGTCGCCTCCACCCGGCCTGCGCCGATCGCGATCCGGCTGATGGAGCGCCATCCGCTTGGAAGTCAATTGTTCATGCCCTTGAACCGCAAGGACTGGCTGATCGTCGTCTGCACGGACCCGCATATCGCCTCGACCTATCGGGCCTTCGCTGCAACGGGACACCAGGGCGTAAACTATGCCCGCAACTGCTGGCACCATCCGCTGCTTGTTCTGGAAGACTCCAGTCCGTTCTTCGTCGTCGACCGGAAGGGCGGGGGCGACAATCTTGAGGAATATTGGCTGGAAGAGATGATGCAGCTCGATCTTGCGACGGACAGCATTCTCGGAAAATGACGCGCGGCAAGCAGAGCCGCGCAATGACATACCACACGGGAAACCTATCGGAGGCCACGACCATGCGATCGCAAACCTATCACGTGCCGCAGGGCGGCCATCCGGCCCAGACGGAGCTCTTGAGCGGCCGGGCGGTCTTCACGAACGCATATGCGGTCATACCCGGCGGTGTGCAGCGCGATATCGTCGTCAGCCATCTGCCGCATTGGGATAACACGCGTGTCTGGGTGCTGGCGCGACCGCTCTCCGGATTCGCCGAGACATTTTCCCATTATCTTATGGAGGTGGCACCGGGTGGGGGAAGTGAGCTGCCGGAGCCGGACAAGGATGCCGAAGGCGCGCTGTTCGTCGCGGGTGGCAAATTGAGCCTCGAGGTGGCGGACAAGGAGCGGGAGCTGCGGCCCGGGGGCTTTGCCTATCTTCCGCCCGGCCGCGGCTGGAGCATTCGCAATCGCAGCTTAAGCCCCGCGCATTTTCATTGGATCCGCAAGCTGTATCAGGGCGTACCGGGGCTTGCTCACCCCGACGTCATCGTGACCAACGAGGACTCGGTCGCACCGACGCTAATGCCAGATACGGATGGGAGATGGAGGACCACGCGCTTCATCGATCCGGCCGATATCCGATATGACATGCACATCAATATTGTCACGTTCGAGCCGGGCGCATCTATTCCCTTCACAGAGACCCATGTCATGGAGCACGGTCTTTACGTTCTGGAGGGCAAGGCCGTCTACCGGCTCAACCAGGACTGGGTCGAGGTCGAGGCAGGAGATTTTATGTGGCTGCGGGCGTTCTGTCCGCAGGCGTGCTACGCTGGGGGCCCAGGTCGGTTCCGTTATCTACTCTATAAGGATGTCAACCGGCACATGGATCTGCGGCCCTTCACGGCAGCGTAAGTTGGAGGCGCTTTTTTGGCGAGCTATCGCGGATGGATCATCCGGACGATGCTGATAATTGCACAAAAGCTTGGGGTTACATCGGCTCGATGCCTATCTTCTTGATGACCGCGGCCCATTTCGTCGTTTCCGATGTCATGAAATCCTTCAGGCCTTGTGGGTCCATCACCATGGGCTCGGCGCCTTGCTCGACGAAGAGGGTGCGCACCTTCGGATCGTTCACGGCTTCCGCCATTGCCGCATAGAGCCTGTCGAGCACGGCCTTGCCTGTGCTCGCGGGCGCGAGCAGAGCAAGCCAAGCGGCGCTCTCGTAATTCTTGAGGCCGGCCTCCGTCGCGGTCGGCACATCCGGCAGCGCCGTCATGCGCTTGTCGCTGGCCACCGCGAGCGGGCGTGCATCGCCGCTCTTGATCAGGCTGATGACGTTCGGCAAGAGCTGGAAGCCAAGCGGGACCTGGCCCGCGATGAAGTCCGGCGTGTAGGCGGCGATATTGCGATAGGGAACGTGCGTGATCTCGGTGCCCGTGAGCTGCTCGAAATAGGCGGCCGCCAGATGCTGCGACGAGCCGACGCCGACCGTTCCGTAGTTCAGCTCCCGCGGATGCGCCTTGGCATAGTCGATCAGCTCGTTCAGTGATCTCGGTGGCAGCCTCGAATTGATCACGATGACATTCGGTAACGTCGCGAACAGGCCGATCGGGACGAGATCCTTCTGCGGATCATAGGGCAGCTCCTTGTACAGCGACTTGTTCGCGGCCAGCGGACCGGAGGTGCTCATAAGCAGCGTGTAGCCGTCGGGTGCGGCATGCGCCGCAGCCGCGGTGCCGATATTGCCGCCGGCGCCGGGACGATTGTCGACCACGAAGGCCTGCCCGAGTGACGTGGACATGCGGTTGAGCAGGATGCGGGTGATGACGTCGCTGGCGCTGCCGCCGGCGAAGGGCACAAGCACCTGGACCGGGCGGGTCGGATAGTCTTGCGCGTTTGCATGCCGCATTCCCGTTGCTGCGAGCAGGGCGCCACCACCGAGCGAGAGCAGCGACCTCCGGTCAGGACGAAATCCCTCGCTCTGCTGGTGGGCGCCATCTGTGATCTTGCTGCGACCGAACCGTGCCATCTCGGACTGAATCTCCCGACTGTGTCTTGTTCTGCGAGCCCAGGGAGCATCCGGGACGGGAGTCGTCGGGGATGAGCGCCAGGTCGCGTTTTTCTGCGCCTGGACCGTAGTTAGCAGGCCGCTACGACCGTCATGCCTGCACGTCTCAAAACTTACCAACCCGTCTCATTTTGCAGTGGGCGCGACATCTTGTCCGAGCAGAAATTCTGCACTCAAGAGATCGCTTTCCGCCGCGTCTTGCTGCGCGCCTTGTGGGGCGATGAGGTCGTGCTGCCAATGAAAAGCTCCACAAACTCTCTCGCCACGGCGGCCGCTTGCGCAAGATCGTGGCTGATGACATCGAGCACGGCCTTTGCCGCGACCGACACCGCTCGCCGCGGGTGATGCACCCAGGCAATCGAGCGCACGATCCGTTGCTGGTCGAAGCGATGCGCCCGGATGGCGCCGCTCGCGAGCGATTGCCGGAGCGCGATGGTCGGCAGCACTGTGGCAAAATCGGTGGTCGCGATCACGTCGCAGAGCGCGGGGAGGGTGTCGAGCTCGAGCCGCGGCCGCAGGTCGATGCCGACGGCGGCGGCGTGCTCATCCAGGATCAGCCGCAGGCCGTGGCGCTTGGACGGCAGCACGAGGTCGAAATTCGCGATGTGGTCGAACCGCAGCTTTGCCGGTGGCCTGACCGGGCTGTCCTTGCGGCAGGCGAACACCATCTCCTCGTCCATGATGTGATGCGCGGCCAGCGGCGTCTTCCGGCGCGGCACGTTGATCAGCGCGAAATCGAGCTGGCCGGTGTTGACCCAGTCGACCAGCGTCTCGGTATAGCCCTCGCAGGCGGACAGCGTGATCTCGGGATAACGACTGGCGACCGTCGCCGACGAACTGGCCATAGTGCTCTGCGCCACCGACGTGATGAGGCCGACCGAGACCCGCCCCGAAATGCGCCCGCCGAGCTGCGCCATCTCCTGCCGCGCATATTCGGCATCGCGCACGATCGGCGCGGTCAGCCGCACAAGCGCCTCGCCGGCGCTGGTCAGATTCATGCCCTGGACGCTGCGGTCGAACAGTTTTTGGCCGAGTTCGGCCTCGAGCTTGGCGATCTGCATGCTCAGCGCGGGCTGCACGATGTTGAGCTGGCGCGCGGCGCGGGTGACGTTCTTTTCCTCCGCCAGGCAAAGGAAATATTGCATCTGCCTGATTTCCACGGAGCTGTCCTTTGTTCGCTGTTGCTTGCGCGCGGCCATCATCACAGATGATAGATGATATAATCAATCATTATTTGTAGTGATGGGTGGGATTGCCTAGTCTCGTGGCGGACCGCGAGGCCTCGAGGGCCGCGCCGTCTGGGAGCGAAATCAGAAATATGCAGGACGCCACACCCAAGCGGATGATCATCGGCATTTCCGGCGCCTCCGGCGTCACCTATGGCGTGCGCCTGCTGCAGCTCCTGCGCAATGCCGGCGTCGAGACGCATCTGGTGATGTCGAAGACCGCTGAGCTGACCTTTGCCTACGAGACCGATTTGAAGATCGCGGAGGTGAGGGAGCTCGCCAATGTCTGCCATGCGATCGACGACATGGCCTCGGCGATCTCCAGCGGCTCGTTCCGCACCGCCGGCATGATCGTGGCGCCGTGCTCGATGCGCTCGATGTCCGAGATCGCTTCCGGCGTGACCACGACGCTTTTGACCCGCGCTGCCGACGTCGTGCTCAAGGAGCGCCGGCGGCTGGTGCTGATGGTGCGCGAGACGCCGCTGCACACCGGGCATCTCAGGACGATGACGGCCCTGTCGGAGATGGGCGCGATCATCGCCCCGCCCGTGCCGGCCTTCTACGCAAAACCCGAGAACCTCGACGACATGGTCGAGCACACCGTCGGACGTGTGCTCGACCTGTTCGACATCGATATCGGCGTTGTGCGCCGCTGGGGCGAGGACGAGGCGCTCAAGCGCCGCTCGCCGCCGCTGCGCAAGATCGCGCCTTGACCTGAAGACCTGAGGAATGACCCGTATGCGAATGGAAAATGTTGCGAGGAGAGGCGCGAACGCGCCCGCCGATCTGCGCGCCTGGCTCGCGTTTCTCGCCGAGCGCGGCAAGCTCGCGATCGCCCGCGAGGGCATTGGGCTGGCTGACGAGCTCGCCGCCGTCGCCAAGCGGCTGGAGCGCGACAGCGCGGTGCTCTTCCCGCGCCCCGATGGGCATGAAATTCCCGTCGTCGCCAATCTCTTCGCGGGCCGCGACTGGGTCGCCGATTCCATCGGCGTGACCGAGGACCAGTTGCTGCCACGGTTCCTGGCTGCCGCAAACCATCCGCTGCCGACGCATGAGGTCGCGAGCGGACCGGTTCAGGACGTCGTCCACGAGGACGTCGATCTGCTCCGTCAGCTTCCGGTGCCCAAGCACAATGAGCGCGACAGCGGCCCCTACATCACGGCCGGTCTGCTGATCGCGCGCAACCCGAAGACCGGTATACAGAACGTCTCGATCCACCGCTGCCAGATCTCTGGCAAGAACCGCATCGGCGTGCTGCTGCTGCCCCGGCACACCTTCTCCTACTACCGCCTCGCGGAGGAGCTGGGCCAGGCGCTGGAGATCGCGATCGTGATCGGCGCGCATCCGGCCTTGATGTTGGCCTCGCAGGCGATCGCCGCGCTTGACGAGGACGAGATGGCGATTGCGGGGGCGCTGCTCGGAGCGCCCGTCGACGTCGTGAAGTGCCGCACCAATTCGGTCCGCGTGCCCGCTCATGCAGAGATCGTCATCGAGGGACGCATTCTTCAGGGCGTGCGCGAACCGGAAGGTCCGTTCGGCGAATTCCCCCAATATTATGGTCCGCGCGCCAATCGCGAGGTGATCGAGGTCGACGCGATCACGCATCGTGCGAAACCGATCTTCCATACCATCGTGGGCGGCGGTTTTGAGCACCTGATCCTTGGCGGCGTGCCGCGCGAAGCGACGCTGCTCCAGCATCTGCGGCGCAGTTTTCCTGGCGTGATCGACGTTCGCCTGACGCGCGGCGGCACCTGCCGCTACCACCTCGCGATCAAGATCGACAAGGCGAACGACGGCGAGCCGAAGAACATCATGATGTGCGCCTTCGGCGCCCATTACGACATCAAGCAGGTGATCGTGGTGGACAAGGACGTCGACATCTCCTCGTCCGAGGAAATCGAATGGGCGGTGGCGACGCGCTTCCAGGCCGACCGCGACCTCATGGTCGTCGCCGGCGCGCTCGGCTCGAAGCTCGATCCGACCACCGACAACGGCATCAGCGCCAAGATGGGTCTCGATGCGACCGCGCCGGTCAACGCGCCCGAGCTCGCTTTCAAGCGCATTCGCGTCAAGGGTGAGGAGGACGTTGATCTCGCCACTGCCTTGCAGGCCGACCCGAGCGCTGCGCTCGCGCGGTTTCTTTCGGAGACGCGCGCATGAGCGGATTACCGCTCGGAAGCAACTTGCGTCGGTTTGCGCCGTTGGAATATGAAGCGGGTGCTGCTTATAGTGCCGCGCCGATGAAGCAATCATTTTGCAGCGCAACGCTGCCGGGAGGAAGGAACTGATGTCGACGGCCCTGCGCATCGCTCATGGCGCTTTCGGCAGGGTCGCTCTGCTCGACATGGACCGTTCGCTGGTCCGCCACGCTCATCATCACTGCCACGTCCTGCTCAAGGTCGAGGGCTCCGACACGCAGTTTCTTGTGGGCGACCAGGTCACGCCGCTGACGGACACCGCCGCCGTGCTCGTCGACGGCTGGAAGCCGCATGCCTATGTGCACGACGCCAACCGTCCGCGCACGCTGATCATGGCGCTCTATATCGAGCCGGAATGGCTGAAGGAGTTCCGTCCCGGCTGGGCGGCCAGCGGTGCGCCGGGCTTTTTCGAGCGGCCGTCGGGCGAGGTGTCGCCGCGCATCCGTCAGCTCACGCTGCATCTGGCGGCCGAAATGATGGCGAATCCGGATGCGGTGCGGACCCACGAGCAGACGCTCTCGGATCTCATGATCGCGGTGATCGAGCGCTTCACGCCCTGGCGCAGCTTCCCGACCTCGATCCGCGGCATGAGCGCGGTGAGCTGCGATTGGCGCATCCGCCGCGCGATGGACGCGATGCGCGTGCACGATTCCTATGCCAACGTCGATCAGTTCGTGAAGGGCGCCGGTCTTTCGCGCGCGCAGTTCTTCCGCCTGTTCGAGACCTCGCTTGGAGTCTCGCCAAAGCTCTATCTCAACGTCGTCCGCATGGAGCGCGCGCTCGATGCTGTCATGCGCGAGGACACACCGCTCGGCGAGCTCAGCGAGCGCTTTGGGTTTCCGGAGCCGGCGCATTTCACGCGTTTCTTCCGCGATCACGCCGGCGTCAGCCCGCGCGAGTTTCGCAATGTCTCGCGTCTCGCGGGTTGAGTCTTGCGGGCTGATATTGCGCTGCACGCTCTCGAATGAGACGATTTGGTAAGTCGTGAGAGCGGGCGGTATGGCTCCCGCACCCCCAGTCCTGACAAACGTCATCGTCGCGTCAAAGAACGCGTCGGGAGGTATGCCGGGACATGTTGCAGGCGGTCAAATCCGCAAATCCGGGAAGTGGCGATGAGCCGTGGGTCGGGCGTTCGATCGAGCGCGTCGAAGACGCCGCGCTGCTCTCTGGCCGCGGCCGCTTCGTCGACGATCTCGGTGTCCAGCCCGGCACGCTACACGCGACGATCCTGCGCTCGCCGCATGCGCATGCCGATATTCTCTCCATCGATGTTGAAGCCGCGAAGCGTCTGCCGGGCGTTGCAGCCGTTCTGACCGGCAGCGACGTCAAGGCCGTCACCACGAGCCTCGTCGTGGGCGTGAAGGCGCCGGTGGAGTGTTGGCCGATCGCGATGGACCGCGTGCGCTATGTCGGCGAACCGGTCGCTTTGGTCGTCGCAACTGACCGTGCGCGCGCCGAGGATGCGGCCGAGCTGATCAATGTCGAATATCGCCCGCGGGCTGCCGTCATCGATCCGCTCGGGACGCTCGCACCGGGCGCGCCCGTGCTCCACGATGGCTTTCCCGGCAATCTCGCCAGTGACCGCCATTTCCGCTACGGCGATCCTGAAAAGGCCTTCGCGGAGGCGCCGCATCGCTTCTCGATCGACATCCGCTATCCCCGCAATTCCTGCACGCCGATCGAGACCTACGGGGTCGTCGCCTCGCACGATGCCGGCGAGGATGCCTATGAGGTGCTCGCCAATTTCCAGGGCCCGTTCAGCATCCACACGGTGATTGCGCGCGCGCTAAAAGTGCCGGGGAATCGGCTCCGGCTGCGCACGCCGCCGGATTCCGGCGGCAGCTTTGGCGTCAAGCAAGGCGTGTTTCCCTACATCGTGCTGATCGCGGCGGCCGCGCGCGTCACGGGACGGCCGGTGAAGTGGATCGAGGACCGGCTCGAGCATCTTACCGCGTCGGTGTCGGCGACCAACCGCGCGACGACGTTGTCGGCGGCGGTCGCAGCCGACGGAAAGATCCTCGCGCTGGACTGGGACCAGGTCGAGGATTGCGGCGCGCATCTGCGCGCGCCTGAGCCTGCTACGCTCTACCGCATGCACGGCAATCTGACCGGCGCCTACGACATCCGCCACGTCAAGATCCGCAACCGCGTCGTCGTCACCAACAAGACACCGACCGGTCTCAACCGCGGCTTTGGCGGCCCGCAGGTCTATTTCGCACTGGAGCGCCTGGTTCAGAGGATCGCGATCGGCCTCGGCCTCGATCCGCTCGATGTCATCAAGCGCAATCTGATCGACGCCGGCGCGTTTCCCTATCGCACGGCGACCGGTGCCTTGCTCGACTCCGGCAACTACCAGGAAGCCGTTGCGCTCGCAGTCGAACAGGGCAGGCTCGCTGAGCTCAAGGCGAAGCGGGACGAGGCGCGAGCGCAGGGGCGGCTCTACGGGATCGGCTTCACCGCGGTGGTCGAGCCCAGCGTCTCCAACATGGGCTACATCACGACGGTGCTGACGGCGGCCGAGCGCCGCAAGGCAGGTCCCAAGAACGGCGCGCAGGCAACCGCGACCGTCGGGCTCGATCCGGTCGGCAGCGTCACGGTTCACGTCGCCTCCGTGCCGCAGGGGCAGGGCCATCGCACCGTGCTGTCGCAGGTCGTCGCCGACGTCTTCGGCCTCCAGCCTAGGGATATCCGGGTCAACACCGAGATCGACACGGCCAAGGACGCATGGTCGATCGCTTCGGGCAATTACGCCAGCCGCTTCGCAGCAGCCGTGGCCGGCACGGCGAAGATCGCCGCGGAACGCGTCGCCGGCAGGCTCGCCCGCATCGCCGCAAGCCAGTTGAACGTCGAAGCCGCCGACATCGTGTTTGCGAAAGGCTTCGTTGCCTCCAGGCACAATCCGGAGAACCGGATCGCGTTCCCGCGCGTCGCGGCGCTCAGCCATTGGTCGCCGGGCTCGCTGCCTGATGATGCCGGCCAGACCATCCGCGAGACCGTGTTCTGGACGCCGCCGGAGCTGACGCCGCCCGACGAGGACGACCGCATCAACTCCTCGCTCTGCCACGGCTTCATCTTCGATTTCTGCGGCGTCGAGATCGATCCGACGACGCTGGAGACGCGAATCGATCGCTACGTCACCATGCACGACTGCGGCACCATCCTGCATCCCGGCATGGTCAACGGCCAGATCCGCGGCGGCTTTACCCAGGCGCTCGGCGCTGCGCTCTACGAGGAATATGCCTACGCTGAGGACGGCAGTTTCCTGACGGGAACGCTCGCCGACTATCTGCTGCCGACCACCACCGAGGTGCCGGAGCCGCAGATCATCCACATGGAGACGCCGTCGCCGTTCACGCCGCTCGGCGCAAAAGGCGTCGGTGAGGGCAATTGCATGTCCACACCCGTCTGCCTCGCCAATGCAGTCGCGGACGCGCTGGGCGTTGCCGACATCACCTTGCCGCTGGTGCCGGCGCGGCTTGCGGAGCTGGTGCGCGGTGCCGAACCGCCGCCTCCCGCGGGCGGCGCGACTGCTGCGCCTGTGCGCGAGGGCGACCGGCGGCTGCGCGGTGAGGGACAGGCCTCGGTAAAGGGGCCGCCCGAGCAGGTCTGGGCGATGCTGCTCGATCCCGCCACCCTGCAATCGGTCATTCCTGGCTGCCAGCGCGTCGACAAGATCACCGACACGCATTTCCGCGCCGACGTCACGCTCGGCATCGGCCCGGTCAGCGGGCGTTATCGCGCGGATGTCGAGCTGTTCGATCTCGATCCGCCACGCGCGGTCACACTGCGTGGCGGTGCGACCGGCGCACTCGGCTTCGGCAACGCCGAGGGGCGGATCACGCTCGCGCCCGACGGCAATGGCGGCACAAAGCTGGTCTACAGCTACGACGCCGCGATCGGCGGCAAGGTCGCGAGCATCGGCGGTCGCCTGCTCGACGGCGCCACGCGCGTCATCATCGGCCAGTTCTTCACCGCACTGGCCCGCAAGGCTGGCGGTGGTGGTGCGGAGGGTGGCGGCTTCTCGCTGTTCGCGCTGCTGGCAAAGGTGGCGAGCCTGTTCGGGGGGCGCCGATGAAGCCGCCCGCATTCGACTATCTCCGCGCCGAAACCGTCGGCGAGGTCCTCGAAGGCCTCGCGCAGCAGGGTGGCGATGCGCGCGTGCTCGCGGGCGGGCAGTCGCTGATGGCGATGCTCAACATGCGCCTCGCCAAGCCAAAACTGCTGATCGACATCATGCGCATCAGGGAGCTGCGCCAGATCGAGCGGAAGACCGATGCCGTCATCATCGGCGCCGGCGTGCGCCAGGCCGACCTCCTGGCATGGCCTGACCTTGCCGAGGCGCTGCCGCTTGTCGCGCTGGCGCTGCCTTGGGTCGGGCACTTGCAGACCCGCAGCCGAGGCACCATCTGCGGCTCGCTCGCGCACGCCGATCCCAGCGCCGAGATGCCGCTGACGCTGGTTGCGCTCGGCGGCGAGGTGTTGCTGCGCAGCGCCAAGCGGCGGCGGCGCGTTGCCGCCAAGGACTTCTTCGCCGGCATGATGCTGACCGCTCGCGCCGATGACGAACTGATCGAAGGAATCTCGCTGCCCGCCGTCAAGGGATCGCGCTTCGCCTTCCGCGAGGTCGCGCGACGCCATGGCGATTTCGCCATTGTCGCCTGCGCGGCGATGAAGACACCGACGGGCGTGCGTATCGCCGTTGGCGGCGTCGCCGACGTTCCGACCGTGCGCGACTGGCCGCGGCTGGAGGGCAGCGCGCTCGACGATGCCCTCAATGCCTTTGCCTACGAACTTGGTGCCCGCGACGACGTCCACGCAACCGCGCGCTACCGGCGCGACCTCGTGCGCATGATCGGTCGCGATCTGATCGGCGAGGTGCTGCAATGACCCGTCTCAAGGCAGATCAGCGCCATGCCGTCCGTTTCTCGCTCAACGGCAAGCCGGTCGAGGGCGAGGCGGAGCCGCGCATGCTGCTCTCCGATTTCCTGCGCCACCAGCTGGGAGCGACCGGCACCCATGTCGGCTGCGAGCACGGCGTCTGCGGCGCCTGCACTGTTGTCGTCGATGGCATGCTGACGCGGTCCTGCCTGACGCTCGCGGCGCAGGTCGATGGTTGCGAACTCAGGACCGTCGAAGGGCTCGCGCCGTCGGCGGATCGGCTCGGCGTGCTGCAGCAGGCGTTCCGCCGCAACCACGCGCTCCAGTGCGGCTTCTGCACCGCCGGCATTTTGATGTCGCTCGACCACTATCTCGCCAGGAACCCGGCGCCGACCGAGGCCGAGATCCGCGACCTCCTCAGCGGGCATATCTGCCGCTGCACCGGCTACACACCGATCATCCAGGCGGCGCTCGAAGCCGCCGCCGAACTCGCTTCATCCAAAAAAGAGACGTCCGATGCTTGATCTCGCCAGCAGCTTCATCGCCAGCGCCGCGCGCGATCCCCATGCGATTGCGCTTGTCGACGGTGATCTGCGCCTGACCTACCGGCAATGGTACGGCAAGATCTCCGCGCTCGTGGCATCGTTCGACCGCCTTGGCCTCAAGCCCGGCGATCACGTCGTCACGCTGCTGCAAAACCGCTGGGAGGCGGCGACGCTGCACTGGGCCTGCCAGTTCGCAGGCCTCGTGATCACGCCGATCAACTGGCGCGCCAAGGCCGACGAGCTCGATTACTGCATCGAGAATGCCGAAGCCTGCGCGATTGTCTATCAGGATATCTCTGCCGAGGCGGTGCAGGGCTCGGGGTTGGCAGGCAAGCTGCTGCGTGTTTCCGTCGATCCCGGGACGGGGGAGGCCACCAGCTTTGCCGATCTGATCAAGGACAGCGCGCCGGACGCCGAGCCGCGTGTCGGCACCGATGCCTGGTCGATCATGCTCTACACGTCGGGCACGACCTCGCGGCCGAAGGGCGTGCCGCGGCGGCATCGCGCCGAACGCGCCGCGGCGATCGCCCATGTCGCGCAAAATCTCTACGGCCGCGGCGAGCGCACGCTCGGCGTGATGCCGCTCTACCACACCATGGGCGTCCGCTCGCTGCTGGCGATGTCGCTGATCGGCGGCACTTTCATCTGCCTGCCGCGCTATGACAGCCGTCAGGCGCTGGCGCTGATCGAGAAGCAGGAGATCACCAACCTCTATCTGGTCCCCACGCTCTATCACGACCTCGTTCATCACGAGGCCTTCTCCAAAACCGATGTCTCCAGCGTCCGCAAGCTCGGCTTTGCCGGCGCCTCGATGACCGACGGCCTTCTCAAGAAGCTGAACGAGGCGTTCAAGCCAGAGTTGTTCGTCAATCACTACGGCAGCTCGGAGATCTACACCTTTACGATCGACCAGAACGCCGCCGCAAAGCCCGGCTCAGCCGGCAAGGCGGGGCTGAACCAGCACGTCAAGGTCGTGCGCATCGGAGCGAAGTCGGTCGCGGAGCTTGCCGCGGTCGGTGAGGAGGGCGAGATTATCGCGACGCTGGCCGGCGACGAGGCCTTCGAGGGTTACTGGCGCCGCCCTGAAGCCGACGCCAAGTCGCTCCGCGAGGGCTGGTACTTTACGGGAGATACCGGCTTCGTTGATCCCGACGGCGATCTGTTCGTCACCGGCCGCGTCGATGACATGATCATCACCGGCGGTGAGAACGTCTCGCCGGTCGAGATCGAGAGCTGCCTGTCGCTGCATCCCGCGGTCGACGAGGTCGCGGTGGTCGGCGTTGCCGACGAGAAATGGGGCAAGGTCGTCGCCGCCTTCGTCAAGCGCAATCGCCCCGTGTCGGACGTCGAGCTGGAGCAGTTCTGCCGGACCACGGGCCTTGCCAATTTCAAGCGGCCGCGCCGCTACGTCTTCGTCGACGCCATTCCCAAATCGCCGGTCGGCAAACTGCTGCGGCGACTGCTCGTCGCCGGTGAGTACGAAGCCGAGCGCCTGCCGCCATCAGACGCCGCCTGATCATCACTCATCAACAATCAACAGAAGGAAACCAACATGCCGTCAGCCTACAATGTTACCGATCCTCGACTCGCAAATCTCGACGGGTTCAAGGTCGAGATCGATGAGGCGCATGAGCGGGCCGATATCATCCTGGGCCGGCCGCCCTACAACGTCGTGGCGATGCCGCAGCGTGACCAGCTGCGCCTGACCTTCGAGACGCTGGACGAGGATCCGCGCGTCCGCGTGATCGTGGTGCGCGGCGAGGGCGAGCATTTCTCCAGCGGCGGCAATATCGGCGGCTTCATGGAGGCGAGCCCCGAGCACGTCTCCAAGCTCGCCTGGAACATCGCCGCGCCTGCGCGTTGCGCCAAGCCCGTGATCGTTGCCAACCGCGGCTATTGCTTCGGCGTGGGCTTCGAATTGTCACTCGCTTGCGACTTCCGCATCGCCTCGGAGACCACGCAATACGCGCTGCCGGAGCAGAAGCTCGGCCAGATTCCGGGCTCGGGCGGCTCGGCCCGGCTCCAGAAGATGGTCGGCATCACTCGCACCAAGGACATCGTGATGCGCTCCAAGCGTATCTCGGCGAAGCAGGCCTACGAGTGGGGCATCGCCACCGAATGCGTGCCGGATGCCGAGCTGGAGAAGGCGACCGACAAGCTGGTCGACGAGCTCCGCACCTTCTCGCCGCTGGCGCAGCGCACGGCGAAGAAGCTCCTCAACGACACCGAGGATTCGACGCTCGCCATCGCGATCGAGCTCGAAGGCCATTGCTACAGCCGCCTTCGCCAGTCCGAAGACTTCAAGGAAGGCGTCGAAGCCTTCAACGCCAAGCGTCCGCCGAAGTTCACCGGGCGCTGATGCGCGACAAAACTGCCGCGGTTCGCAATGACGCGAACCGCGGCTCTATCAAAACGGGGGAGGTAAAACAACATGGCTGAGATGGATATGCCGGTCGCCGGCGCGCAAGCGTCGGCGGATAACAAGCAGATGGTCAATGCGATCATCGCATCGGTGCTCGGATGGGCGCTGGATCTGTTCGATTTGTTCATTTTGCTCTACGTGGCGCCGGTCGTCGGCGCGCTGTTCTTTCCGTCGAGCAACCCAGCGCTGTCGCTGGCTGCGGTCTACGGCTCTTTCGCCGTGACGCTCCTGATGCGGCCGCTGGGCTCGGCGGTGTTCGGGCATTATGCCGACGTGCACGGCCGCAAGCAGGCCATGCTGATCGCCATCATCGGCGTCGGCATTAGCACGGCGGCGTTCGGCCTGCTGCCGACCATCGCCCAGGTCGGCGTGATCGCGCCGATCCTCTTCCTGATCCTGCGTCTGGTGCAGGGCATCTTCGTCGGCGGCGTCGTGGCCTCCACGCACACCATCGGCACCGAGTCGGTGCCGGCGCAATGGCGCGGCGCGATGTCGGGCCTGGTCGGCGGCGGTGGCGCCGGCATCGGTGCGCTGCTCGCGTCCTTCATCTTCCTGATCACGTCGTCGATCTTCCCCGGCGATGCCTTCGCGGTATGGGGCTGGCGCTTCATGTTCTTCTCGGGGCTGCTGAGCTCGCTGCTCGGCTGGTTCATCTTCCGCAACCTCGAGGAGTCGCCTTACTTCAAGGAGCTCAAGCGCCAGCAGGGTAACAAGCAGGCGAAGGTCTCGAAGGCGCCGGTCAGGGACGTGTTCTCCGGCGAATATCGCGGCGTGCTGCTGGTCAACCTTCTCATCACCTTCGGTGGCGGCGCCGGCTATTACCTGACCTCGGGCTACCTGCCGAGCTTCCTGAAAGTCATCAATGCGGTCCCGAACCAGACCTCGTCGTTGATCCTGATGGGCGCGAGCGTGTCGGCGTTCTTCTCGGCCGTGCTGGTCGGCGCGCTGAGCGACCGCATTGGCCGCAAGAAGACGTTCCTCATCATCGGCGTCCTGGCCGCGGTGCTGCTGCCGCTGTGCTACCTCAATCTCGCGGCGACCAAGGACACGACCCAAATCACGCTCTATGCGCTCGCCATCGCCTTCATCGGCAATGCCGGCTATGCGCCGGTGCTGATCTTCCTCAACGAGCGTTTTCCGACCGCGTTGCGCGCGAGCGGCACGGGTCTGTCGTGGAACATCGGCTTTGCGCTGGGCGGCATGATGCCGACCTTCGTCTCGCTGGTGAGCGGCAGCCCTGCGGAGATCCCGATGTCGCTGGCCTACTTCGCAGTCGGCGTGTTCGTGATCTACCTGATTGGTGCGGTCGTGATCCCCGAGACCAAGGGTAACTTCCGCTGAGCCAAATCGGCGCGGCCGCATTCGTGGCCGCGCCGATCCATCGAGTTGCGCGATGAGACGGGAATGGATGGGCTGCATTTCGACGACGTGATCGTCGGTGGCGGGTCGGCGGGCTGCGTGCTCGCCAACCGGCTTTCCGCAGACGGAAGCCGCCGCGTGCTGCTGATCGAAGCCGGGATGGACACGCCGCCCGAGGCGACGCCGCCGGAAATCCTCGACAGCTATCCGATGACGCTGTTCTTCGGCGACAAATACATCTGGCCGGGCCTGTCAGCGGCCGGCGGTCGCAATGCCGAGGGCAAGCCGGTCGTTCGCGCCTACGAACAGGGGCGGGTGATGGGCGGCGGTTCCAGCATAAACGTGCAATCGGCCAATCGCGGCCTGCCGCGTGATTATGACGAATGGCGCGATCTCGGCGCGCGCGGCTGGGGCTGGGCGGATGTGCTGCCGTACTTCCTCAAGCTCGAAACGGACCTGGATTTCCACGGCCCGCTGCATGGCAAGCACGGCCCGATCCCGATCCGCCGCATCGCGCGCGAGGCGATGCCGCCGTTTGGCCACGCCGTCGGCGAAGCGTTGTCGGCGACCGGCCTGCCGTTCCGAAAGGACCAGAACGGCGAGTTCGAGGACGGCATCTTTCCGCCGGCCTTCTCCAATCGCAACGACCGGCGCGTCTCGACCGCAGCCGGATATCTTGACGCAGCAACGCGCGCGCGGCCGAACCTGACCATCTGGGCGGACAGCGAGGTCGAACAACTCCAGCTCGATGGCCGCCGCGCGACGGGCGTCGTGGTCGCGCGGGGCGGGCAGAAGCTCGCCGTCGCCGCCGGCCGCGTGATCCTGACCGCAGGTGCGCTGCAATCGCCGGCGATCCTTATGCGGGCGGGCATCGGCCCGGGTGCGGCGCTGCAAGCGCTCGGCATTCCCGTGGCGATCGATCTGCCAGGCGTCGGCAGCAATCTGCGCGATCATCCCGCGCTGACCTTCTGTCAATATTTGCCGCGGCGGTTGCGGTTGCCGCTTGCCCGGCGGCGTCCCAATTTCGCGGCGATGCGCTTCTCGTCCGAACATCCCGGCTGCGACGCCTCCGACATGTACATCACGGCCTCGGCGCGCGGCGGGTGGCATGCGCTGGGCACGCGGCTTGGTCTCTACTTTCTCTGGTGCAACCGGCCGTATTCGAGCGGCTCGCTCACGCTGGCGAGCCGCGACCCGAAAACCTATCCAGTTGTCGATTTCAACCTGCTGTCCGACCGACGCGATCTCGAACGGATGGTCGCGGCCGTCCGGCTGCTCGCGAGGCTTGTCGTTCATCCCGCGCTCAACCCCGAGGCGGGCGATTTCTTCCCGGCCTCCTTTTCTCCGCGGATCAAGCGGCTGAGCCGGTACGGCACCGGCAATCGCATTGTTGCGTCCATCCTCGGGCCAATGCTCGACATACCTGCGGGCCTCAGGGCGCTTGTGATCCGGCTCGTGCTGCTCAACGGCACGGCCTTCCAAGCGACGCTTGCCGACGACCGTGCCCTCGAAGCCTTCGTACGGCAAAGCGTGTTCGGAGTCTGGCATCCAGTGGGGACATGCCGCGTGGGCGATCCCGCCGACCGGATGGCGGTGGTCGATCCCGGGGGCCGAGTGATCGGCAGTGAGAACATTTTTGTGGCGGATGCCTCGATCATGCCGCGGCTGCCGACGGCCAATACCAACATCCCCGTGATCATGACGGCCGAGAAGATCAGTGATGCCCTGCTGTCGCTAAATTAAGCTTTGTGCTGCGCCAGCGCGGAAACGCCCTCCTGCGTTAGGTATTCGAGTTCCACGAGGTCACTCCATTGGATTCGACTCCTGAACAGGAAGCGCCGCGACGACCGACTGCGGCATCGAGCGGTTCACGTTTTGAAGCAGGCGGATTGGTCCCGGAAAGCGCAGCTTCTTTGCACTCTCGCAGCTAACTACGACCTATTCGATCAATGACGCGACTTCTTGGGATGGGACCAACTGGCTCTTAATCAGTGGGTCCCAGGTTCGAGCACTTGGTCGCGTCGGGCGCGGCCCCCGCAGAAGCGCCAAGGCTCCGGAGACAAATTCTTATGTCTTGCCGAAGCGCGTCGTCCTCTTGTTGCAAGACACCCGTCATCTTTGAAAGGACTATCTTGCAGCAAACGCCTAGCATATCCGGATCGTTGCCAACGTGACTGCGTGACATGAACACTCCCCGAATTGAAAGCCAGCGCGCCTCCACCAGGGTGCGATCGCCGATCATCGTCAATCAGCTTGGCCCGGACATTCGTGCCGCGCTGGTCGATCACTGGTCGCGTCCGCTGATCATCGATCATCCCGCCGATCGCGCGCCCTGGGAGGTTGCTCCCGAAGCCGACGTGCTGCTGACGCGGCCGCTAGTGGGCTGGCACAAGGCGCCTGCGGAGAAGCCGGCCGGCTGGCCGTTCGGCCTGCGCTGGATCCAGACCGCTTCGACGGGCGTCGATTTCTTTCCGGCATGGCTGCTCGACGGTCCGGTGGTCACGGTCGGCCGCGGCATCTCGGCTGATCCGATCGCGGAATATGTCCTTGCGGCGATTCTCGGCTTCGAGAAGCGTATCCATGACATCCGGCCGCGCAATCGCGAGCAGTGGAAGATCAGCCCGCTGGGCTCGCTCACCGGCAAGACGATCGGGATTGCCGGCTTCGGCGCGATCGGCCGCGCAGTCGCCGAGCGGGCCAAGCCGTTCGGTGTCAACATCAGGGTTCTCAGGCGCTCGGCCTGGCCATATGTCCTTCCGGGCATCCAGCCGGTTGATAGCATCGAAGAACTGGTCGCGGTTTCCGATCATCTCGTCCTTGCTCTGCCGGCGACGACCAAGACCGCGCGTCTGATCAACGCCGATGTGCTGGCGCGGGCCAAGACGTCGCTGCACCTAATCAATGTCGCGCGTGGGCGGATCGTCGATCAGAGTGCGCTGTTGCAGGCGCTCGACGAGGGGCGGATTGCCGGCGCGACGCTCGACGTCACCGATCCCGAGCCGCCGCCGGAGGGCGATCCGATCTATCGCCATCCCAAGGTCGTCCTAACCCCGCATGTGTCATGGACGGGTGGCGAGGATGCCAAGCGGCTGGCCGACAAGACGCTGGTCAACCTCGACGCCCACGCCCATGGCGTGGCGCTGGCCGACGTCTTCGACAAGAATCTCGAATACTAAAAAAGGAAAGACAACAATGAACAAGGTCGTCGAGAAGCCCAAGAAATACTCTCTGGTCGAGCGCACGCCGGCCGCGACGTTCGGGGAAGAGCGGCTGCACCGCAAACAGCGGCTTGCCGCAACATTCCGCCTGTTCTCGCGCTACGGCTTCGATCAGGGGCTCGCAGGCCACGTCACCGTGCGCGATCCGGAGTTTCCCGAACGGTTCTGGATCAATCCACTGTCGAAGCATTTCAGCCAGATCAAGGTATCGGATCTTCAGCTCGTCGATCACGATGGCAACATCCTGATCGGTGACAAGCCGATCAACCAGGCCGGCTTCGTGATTCACTCCGCGATCCACGCCGCGCATCCTGAGGTGATCGCGGCCGCGCACACCCATTCGACTTATGGCAAGGCCTGGTCGGCGCTCGGCCGCCTGCTCGATCCGCTGACGCAGGATTCCTGCGCCTTCTACGAGGATCACGTGCTGTTCGATCCGTTCTCCGGCGTCGTGCTGGAGGCGGAAGAGGGCCGCAAGATCGCGCAGGCGCTGGGATCGAAGAAGGCGGCCATCTTGCAGAACCACGGCCTGCTCACGGTCGGACCGACCATCGAGGCTGCCGCCTGGTGGTACATCGCCATGGACAATGCTGCGCGCGCGCAGCTGCTTGCGGAAGCCGCCGGAAGGTCAAAGCCAATCCCGCACGAGATCGCCAGCCTGACCTCGCGGCAGGTCGGAATGCACAAGGGCGGCTATTTCAGCTTCCAGCCGTTGTGGGACTGGATCACCGGGGCGGAACCGGATCTATTCAATTAGGGATCGAGGCTTCCGAGCCGGGCCGATGACCCGGCTAGCCGAATTGCGCCACGCTCTAACATCGTGAGATATAGCGGCAGGCGGCTTGTCACGCTTGTGCAGGCTGCCGCAGCAACGGTGAGGAGCAGGGCGACATGGTCAATGGTCTGCCAAGCGAAGTTGAAGTCAGCACATTGTTCGTCGATGACATTGCGTCGTCGAAAGCGTTTTACGCCAAGGTTTTCGCGTCCGAGACGGTCTGGGAAGATGCGGTCTCATCCGTGCTTCGATTTGGTGGGCTCCTGGTCAATCTTCTCGACGCGTCTCAGGCACCGCCACTTGTCGAGCCGCTGCGTGTCGCGCAGTCCTCCGTAGCGGCGCGCGCACTCCTGACGATCAGGGTCGTCGACGTCGATCAGGTCTGCTCAGCCCTGCGGGAGATTGGCGTCGATCTGCTCAATGGCCCGATCGACCGTCCGTGGGGGCGACGAACTGCGTCCTTTGCCGACCCCTCAGGCCATGTCTGGGAGATCGCGCAGCTGATTGAGCGGGAATAGCAGCCTGCTGCCGGCCCGCCGATCGCTACAGCGTCCCGCAGACGCGATTGACCAGTTCGATGAACCAGCGCAGCGGCGGATTGGCCATGGCGCGGCGCGTGTGGAGAAGGTCGATGGTGAATGGCTCCACATCGTAGGGAATCGGAATGACAGACACGCCGGCGGCTGTCGCGAAGCGGCGCGCGACGCGCTCGGCCATGGTTGCCACGAGATCGGTGCCGGCGACGGCGAATGGCACCGCGACGACATGGGCGAGCGTGATCGCGGTCCGGCGCTTGCGTCCGTGCCGGCTCAGCATCGTGTCGATTGCGCCGGGAAGCCCGTCGCCGCCGGCGGAGGAGAACAGCACATGCGGAAGCCGCGTGTAATCGTCCTTGGTGAGACGGGCTTTCAGTTTGGCGCGCTTGGCGTCGCGAATGCAGACGAATCTCTCTGTGAAAAGCGTGGATCGGATGATGCGCGTGGAAGCGGGAAGATGGCCACCTATCAGCGCGTCGACATCGCCGTGTTCCAGGCTCGCGACACTCGCGGCCGGATCAATGATGGGTCGCACCACGAGATCAATACCAGGCGCCTCCCGCCGCAACGCCTCGACCAGTCGCGGCACCACGACGAGGTCGCCATAGTCAGTTGCCGCAATAGACAGGCGATGACGGGCCGTTGCCGGATTGAAGGCTGATGTGGGTTCGAGCACGCCCCTGATCTGCCCCAGAGCGTCGCTGATCGGCCGCGCCAGCGCCAGCGCCTTGGCCGTCGGCTGCATGCCGGAGGCCGAGCGCACGAAGAGCTCATCGCCAAACAGCGCACGCAGCCGCGTCAGCGTGCTGCTCATGGACGGTTGCGCCAGGCCGATGCGTTGGCCGGCGCGGGTCACATGGCGTTCCTCCATCAGCGCCTCGAAGGCGACCAGGAGGTTGAGGTCGACGGAAGCTAAATTCATTTGAATGATGATAGATATAGTAACAATCGATTTCAAGAATGATGCGGGGTGTGGTCTCCTGGCGAAGACGACATGATTGGGCGCGGCGTATGCGATCCTCACTCCTGCACTTCATCCCGCGCGGACCGACATTGCTGGCGCTTGGCGTCCTGCTTGGATTGGCCTTTCCGGCTCTTGCGGACCTCGCTCGCCCCTTGATGGCAACCACGATCTTCCTGATCGTGCTGGGAACGCTGTTGCGGATCGACAGTCAGGCCGTCGTCGCAACGCTGCGACGGCCATCGCTTTCCGTGCTCTTGCCGGCCGTCGTCATGGTAGCCTGTCCACTCATGATCGGTGTTGCCGGTCACGCCTTGAACCTTGGTCCGGAGATCGCGCTTGCGGCTGTGCTCGCCGTCTCGGCGCCGCCATCGAGCGGAACGGCAGCAGTGGCACGCATGCTCGGGCTCGACGGTGCGGTGCCGCTCGTGGTGACGGTGTTGTCCATGGTGCTGGCTCCGGTCACCGTGCCGCTTCTTGCAGGCTGGTTCGGCGGTCTCGAGATCAGCGCGCTCGAGCTCGCGCTTCGTCTGGCGCTGTTGATCGGCGGCGCCGAAGGGGTGGCCTTCCTGGTCCGCCGGCATGCAGCCCCGGTGCTGGCGGCCCATGGCGGAATGGTCGACGGGATCATCGTCGCGGCGCTCCTCGTCTTTGCGGTGGCGACGATGGCTGACATTCGCGCGCAGATCGCGGCGGATGTGCAGGCCGCCACGCTCTGCCTCGGGCTCGCCTTCGCTTGCAACATCGCCCTTCAAGCAGCTGGTGCCGTGCTGCTGCCGGGCAATTTGAGCCAGCGGCTGACCGTCGGGCTCATCCTCGGTAACCGCAATGTCGGCCTGGTCTGGTCGGCGCTGGGTGCTGCCGCCTCGCCACGCATGGCGCTATACTTCGCGGCGACGCAATTTCCGATCTACCTCCTGCCGCGCCTGATCGAGACATTGATCGGCCGGAACACTGGAAAGGCCAAGCCGTGACCACGCCCCGTCTTACCCGCGAACATGCCTCGCATTTTGCCAACATCGCGCTCGGCCATGTCGGGCGCGAATATCCCAATAACGTTGACCACGCGCTGGCTGAACCTGCGGATGCCCGCACGCCGAGCCAGCTGCATCCGATCTTCTACGGCAGTTATGACTGGCACTCCTGCGTCCACAGCTACTGGATGCTGGCGCGACTGCTGCGCAGGTTTCCCGACCTTGCGGCAGCCTCCGACATCCGCGCTCTCTTCGATACGCAATTCGTGCCCGAGAAGGTCGCCGCCGAGCGTGCTTACTTCGCCCGCCCGACTGCCCGCGGCTTCAAGCGGCCGTATGGCTGGGCCTGGCTCCTGAAGCTCGCGACTGAACTGGCGCTCCACCCTGACGATCGCTGGAGCCGCAATCTCGCGCCGCTGGCCGAAATCATCGGGCAACGCTTTCGCGACTTCCTGCCGTTGGCGTTCTATCCCGTACGCGTCGGCACCCATTTCAATACGGCGTTTGGCCTGCGGATGGCGGCAGACTACGCCGGAATCAAAAAGGATGAAGCGCTCGCCAGGTTGCTGCACGAGACTGGCCAGCGCTGGTATGGTGAGGACACCGACTGCCCCGCCTGGGGTGAGCCGAGCGGCGACGATTTCCAGTCCTCGGCTCTTATCGAGGCCGAGTGCATGCGGCGCCTGTTGCCTCCGGACGCGTTCCTGCCCTGGTTCGATCGGTTTCTGCCGCGGCTGGTCGAACGACGGCCGGCAACGCTGTTCAAGCCTGCGACGGTCACCGATCGCACCGACGGCAAGATCGCTCATCTCGACGGACTCAATCTCAGCCGCGCCTGGTGCTGGCGCTCTCTCGGCGACGCCTTGCCGGCAGGCGACCCCCGCCGCGTCGTTGCTCACGAAGCGGCGCGCGAGCATCTGGCCGCAGGCCTCCCCCATATCGCCGGTCACTACATGGGAGAGCACTGGCTCGCGAGTTTTGCTGTGCTTGCACTGGATGATGAGAACTGAGCGGGCAGGGGCCTCTCATTCAATCTGCGGTCATGATCAACCGAAGGCGCGCGTGCGCATGTGCGCGACATCGTCGCCACCCGACGGGATCGACGCCAGCAGCGACCTCGTATAGGGCTGCAGGGGGTTGTCGAAGATGTCGGCGACGGTCCCGTGTTCGACGATGCGTCCGCGATGCATCACGGAGACGGTGTGGGCGAGCTGACGCACCAGCGCCAGGTCATGAGACACGAACACGTAGGTCAGGCCCAGATTGGCCTGTAGCGAGAGCAGGACTTCGACGATGCCGGCCTGGACGCTGACGTCGAGCGCGGAGGTGGGTTCGTCGAGCACGATCACGTCGGGCTTGAGGACCAGCGACCGGGCGATGGCCACGCGCTGGCGCTGGCCACCTGACAGGGCTCCGGGCTTGCGGGATAGCAGGTGCTCGCCAAGTCCGACATCGACCAACGCTGCGCGGACGCGCTCATCCCGTTCCTTTCGCGTTCCGATCTTGAATCGATCGAGCGGCTCGCGCACGAGCCGCTCGATCGTCCAGGTCGGATCGAGCGAGGTGAACGGGTTCTGGTAGACCAATTGAAGGTGGCGCCACACCGTCCGCAGTGCCTCGGGCGAGCGGCCGGTGATTTGTTCGCCTGCGACCGAGATGCTCCCGGTGTCGGGTCCCTCCAGTCCAAGCAGCAGCCGGACCGTCGTGGTCTTTCCCGAGCCCGATTCGCCGACCAGCGCGTGCGTGGTGCCAGCAGGGACGCTGAACGACAAATCGTCGACGGCCGTCAGCGCCTTGCCGTCGACTGTGAAGGTCTTCGTGACGGCGCTGACCTCGATCTTCGGTGCCTGGCCGGTCTTGAGGGAACGGAAGCCCGTGTCGCGCAGTGCGGCGTAACGGTCGGGGTTGAGGGCCGGGACATCCGCGCGCAGCTTCTTTGCGTAGACCGACGCCGGCGAGGAGAAGACGGAAGCGGTCCGGCCAGCCTCCTGGATGACGCCGTCCTTGAGCACCACGAGCGAGTCCGCTCGCTCGGCGGCGATCGCTAGGTCGTGCGTGATGAGCAGCAGGCTGATCTTGAGATCGTGCTGCAGCCGCGTGAGCAGGTCGAGGATCCGCTTCTGGATCGTGACGTCGAGCGCGGAAGTCGGCTCGTCCGCGACCAGCAGTGCCGGCCGTGGCAGGATCGCAAGGCCGATCAGCACGCGCTGGAGCATGCCGCCGGACAGCTGGTGCGGGTAGGAGTCGTAGACACGCAGGGGGTTGTCGAGCCCAACCTGGGCGAACGTCTCCAGGATGAGCTGCTTGCGGATCGTCTTGTCGGGCTCGTCGAGCAGCGCAGCCGCCTCCTGCGCCTGGGCACCGATTGTCCGTACCGGGTTGAGTGAGTTGGCGGGGTCCTGCGGGACGAACCCGATGGCTCGTCCCCGCAGCGGCCGGAAGCCGCGCTCGGAAATCCCCAGCACCTCCTGGCCGTCGAACGCGACGCGGCCGGTGGCGTGTCCGCCGCTGGGGAGCAGCCGCAGCACCGCGCGGGCGATCGTCGACTTGCCGGAGCCGGACTCCCCGATGAGGGCGAGGCTCTCGCCGCGGCCGAGTTCAAAGCTCACGTTGGTCACGACCTCGTGCGGCCCATAGGAGACCGACAGGCCGTCGACCCGGAGCTGCGGAATCGACCGCAGCGGCGTCGGCGCGACGCGCTCGGCGCGGGTGAACGTGGCGGTCAGTCTGTCTTGCGGAGCCATCGGCTGATCCTGTTTGCGGAGAGGACGGTCGCGATCGTGACGAAGGCGGGGGCGTACACCAGCCACGGCCATTTGAGGTAGTCCTTGCCGATCGAGATCAGCAGGCCCCAGTCGGAGGCGGGAGGCGGATCGCCGTAGCCGAGGAAAGCAAGGCTGGCGATCACCAGGATCGACAGGCCGAACTGCAGCACCGCGAGCGGGAGCACCGAGCGCGATGCATTCGGCAGCACGTGCCGCAACAGAATGTGCCAGCGCGAGCCGCCCATCAGGAACGACGCCTCGACGAAAACGGCCTGCCGGGTCTTGATCACTTCCGAGCGCATTACCCGCGCGAACACGGCGACCGCCGAGACGCCGGTCGCAACCGCAGCGTTCGTGGTGTCGAAACCGATCGCGGTGACGACGATGACCGCCAGCAGGAAGTTCGGGATCGCCAGCAGCACATCCACCAGGCGGGCGAGCACGATGTCCATCCAGCCGCCGAGGAAGCCGGCCAGGAGGCCGATGAGCCCGCCGGCAACCGCGGCGATGACGACCGCGATGAGCGCGCTCGTCACCGAGGAGGCCGTGCCATAGACGACCCGGGTATAGAGGTCGCGACCGAGGTGATCGGTGCCGAACCAATGCGCTGCGCTGGGGCCGAGCAGCTTGTCAGCGGGGACGCCGCTGGCGGGATCATGACTCGTGAACAAGCTCGGCGCGAGCGACCAGGCGATTACGATCGCGATGACCACGAAGGCGAGCGCGACGGTCGGCGGCACCCGAAGGGCTGTCAGCCGGCTGATCGCCGTGATGCGTGGCGAGGAGGAAACGGAGACGAGTGTCATGATGTCACCGCCGGGGACATGCCAGCGGGGCCTTCGTCGGCGGTGGTCGGGCGGACTTTGCATCCGCCGATCAGCTTCACGCGCGGGTCCAGCAGCGGGTAGACGAGGTCGGCGATCAGGTTGACGAGCACAAACACCACTGCCGCAAGCGAGACGACCGCTTGCAGGACAGGCAGGTCCTGCGTGCTCACCGAACGCTGCACCAGGCTGCCGATGCCGGTGCGTCCGAACACCGTCTCGGTGATCAGCGAACCGCCGAGCAGTTCGCCGATGGCGAGTGCGATGACGGTGATGACCGGGAGCGAAGACGGCTTGAGCAGGTGCCTGGCAAAGAGGTGCATCTGCCCGAGCCCACGGCTGCGGGCAACGGCGGCGTATTCCTGTTCGGACTCGTTGTCGAGGTTCGCGATCAGCACCTCGGTGATCCGCGCGGAGATGGGGATGCCGAGCGCGACCGCGGCGAAGAGGGTCGCCCACAAGCTGTCCGGCGCGATTACGCGAAAGAACCCGAGCTGGAAGCCGAAAATGTGGATCAGCACCAGGCCGATCACGAAGTTCGGCACCGACAGGAACAACGATGGGAAGCCGCGCAGCAAGCCCTGGCCGAACCGTTTCGGAAGGAACTGGGTGCCGTAGGCGATCGTAGCCGCCAGCAGCAGCGCGATGGCGAAAGCTGCGGATGCAAGGATCAGTGTCGAAGGGAGAACCTCGGCGATCAGGGTTGTCACAGGCCGGTTGGATCGCATCGACAGGCCGAGGTCGCCGGTCACGAAGTTGGACAAGGACGCCCAGAGCTGGATCGGAATTGGCCGGTCCAGGCCTTGGGCGGCGATGATCTCCTTGATCTGATCCTCGCTGAATCCATTCTGCGGGTCGCGCAGCACGTTGGTGATGGGGTCGCCAGGCAAAATACTGACGACGACGAAGGTGAAGACGTAAGCCAGCAGGATAACGACGACGGCTTGGGCGAAGCGCTTCGCGGCATAGGACAGGTAGGCGCTTCTCATGCCGGTCGCCTCCTTACGCTGCTTGTTTGCACTGCGGATTACTCGCCGATCGTTGCCGTGTAATAGCTGGCGTAGGCGATGCCGTTGTAGACCTCCCCCTTGAGCTTCGGGGACTGTACGTAGATCCGCTGGACGATCTGCGTGCGCGGGATGAAATAGCCCTGCTCGAGAACGTAGGTCTGCAACTCGTCGAGCAGCGGATTGCGAATGTCGAAAGAGGCAGCGCCGGCGATCTTATCGCGCAGTTCATTGAGCCTCTTGTCGCTGTCGCCGAGGTTGAACCAGTTCTCGCCGTTGTTGGCGTCGGTGAGGATGCTGGCCACCGTGCCGGCGTCGATGAAGCTGCGCGTCACCTCGTAGGCCGGCACGGCCGGCCCGCCGAACCGGACCTTCTCGCCGAACGTCACGACGTCGTAGGCGCGAATGGTGACCTTCCAGCCGAGCTTGCCGAGTTGCTGGGCGATGAGCTCGTCGATCGACTTTGCCGTCGCAAGATAGGGGTTGGAGTGGAGCGTGAGCGACAGCTGCTTGCCGTCCTTGGTCCGGATGCCGCCAGCACCCTTGATCCAGCCGGCTTCGTCGAGAAGCTTCTCCGCCTTGCCGGGATTGTAGGCCAGGAGCTCGCTATGGTCGGTCGCACCCGGCACGTTGCTCTGGATGAAGGACGTCGCCAGCTTCCAGTCAGGCGTATAGACGGTGTCGATGATCTCCTTCCGGTTGATGCCGGCTTGAAGAGCCTGGCGCACTTTCACGTCATTGTATGGCTCCAGCTTGGTGTTGATCGCGACGCCGTTGACGAAACCGAGATAGCGCGGGGTCGCGACCGTGAAGCCCGCTTCCTTGAGCGATTTCAGTTCCTGCGGTGAGGGGCTGTAGGCGACATCGGCCTGTCCCGACTGGACAGCGGCGACCCGCAGCGACGGCTCGGTCACGAGTTTGTAGGTGATCGAGTTGAGGTAGGCCGGACCGGTGTGGCCGACGGCTGCCGGCCCCCAATTGTAATCCTTGCGCTTGACCAGCTTGACGAAGTCGCCCTCTTTCCAGGAAGCGACCACATACGGGCCGCTGCCGGATGTCTTGGCCAGATCAGCCTGCTGCGCGGCGGGCTGCGCGATCGTTTTCGGGGAGATGAGGATCGAGCCGTGATAGCCGAGCGTCGGGATAAACCCGAGCGTCGGCGCCTTGAAGACAACCTTCACGGTGGCTGCATCGACCGCCTCGGCGTGGTCGTAAGTCTTCGGGAAGAGGCCAATCGGATTGATCCCCTCGTTCCGCCGGCCTGCGTGCCAGATGTCGAGATTGGCGACCACGGCTGACGCGTCGAGCGGTGTTCCGTCGGAGAAGGTCACGCCCTTCTTGAGGTGCAGGGTGAACTGTGTGGCCTCGCCGTTCTGCTCCCAGCTTTCGGCGATCCAGGGGCTCACCTTGCCGTCAGCATCGACATAGACGAGCTTGTCGGTCACGTGGCCCCAGATGTGGCCCTGGAAGCTGGAGATCGCGCTGTTGTTCGGAATCCAGGTGCTGCCGAGCGAGTCGATGAGGAAGGTGATGTCGCCGCCGTTCGGTGGAGCGCCGGCACTTCGAGCTGGAGAGAGACCTGCCATCGCCGTCAAGGTCGCTGCTGCTATCACGGAGGCCGCAGCGAGGAGGCGGCGCCGGGAGAGCGAGAACATTGGGAAACGTGCAGTCATGAAGAGCCCCTGATGATTGATGCGCGATCAGGTCACCGTTTCGCGAAAGCGTTACGGCACGATCAGCGTTTCCTCGTAGGAGAAGCGAAACAAAGGGACCTGGCCATTCCAAATTTCACTTGGGACAGACAACAAAAGCGTCGGGGCGGGGCAGTGGACGCGATGGTCATTTTGTTTTCATTGCGAACGCGCCCGATCTAGGTTTGTCCGTGACCGAACAGCGCAACGATTGCCGCTTCATTCGCGCGCCAACCCGAGTTCGGCGTCGAGACCGTCCTCTCAGGCGCATTATGTCGCGTGGCGCATCACCAAATTGAAAAGACATTCTGCAGAAAGCGGAGCGCTGGTGTGCACCGGGAGATCAAGAAAAATCCCATCAAGGCCACTGTGAGCAGACATTGAAAAGTGGACCAAGCGCGCTTCGAGCAAGCCGCGCGATGTCTGAGAGCAGCGGGATATGTGGCGTGGCGACAGGCGATGGCAACTGTCCGTTGGTAGGCTCACCAAAAACTCTAGTCTAAGGGGGTAGCGTCAGTCGGGATGCTTTGGTGCGCTATCGGTAAACTCGTCGCGTGACATAGGCTCGCGGTTCGTCAGCATTTATTCCACCGTCACAGCCGCTGGAATCGGCAGCGCCGTGATCGACTTGATCTTCTCCATCGCAAAGCGTGAGGTGACGTTCTTCAGCGGCACGGCGTGGATGAGCTTCTTGTAGAACACGTCGTAGCTCTGCATGTCGGGGATCACGACGCGCAGCATGTAGTCGACATCGCCGGCCATCCGGTAGAATTCCATCACTTCGGGCATGGCGCTGACGGCCTCGGCGAAGCGTTTCAGCCAGGCATCCGAGTGGTCGGAGCTCTCGACGGAGACGAATACCGAAAGGCCAAGCCCGATCTTGTTCTGGTCGACTAGTGCAACCCGTCTCAGGATCACGCTGTCCGCTTCCAACCTCTGAATGCGCTTCCAGCATGGTGTCGACGACAGGCCGACCCGGTCGCCGATTTCGGCCACCGAGAGCGAAGCATCCTCCTGGAGCACCGTCAGGATCTTGCGGTCGATGGCGTCGAGGCGGCGGCCAGTCTCGGCGAGCTGCAACGCAGCGTCGGTCATGTCATAAACCTCAGTGTGATGAAAAGTTGGACGCGTTGCCGGGCGTCAGCCGTGGGGCCAGAAAAGGAAGATCTCGTAGAGATCGTCCTGCGTGTTGTCCGAGCCGCCTGTCCGTGGCCGCAGCGAGCGCCGGAACCATCCACGTGCCTGTTCGATCAAACGAGCGAAGCCTGAATGCAGCGAGATGACGTAGCTCATGTTCACTCCGGACGACGGTGTAGGACGAGAACCCGGAAAAGCTATCACGGCAGGGGTGGAATTGAACATTGCTACACACTCGTCGGAATCAGTTTGGTCGAATCATGCTGGCGTTGTCGCGAGCGCGGCTGGAAAATTCCACGATGCTCGGCTGAGATGGATGATTTTGATATCCATCGCCGCGCCGAAAGCATGGAAGGCATAGTCTTGCCGCTAGTCGGCCGTCAGTAGCGCAAGCACTTCAGCCTGCCGGAGCCGCGGCAGGGAACCGAGGTTCGATGGCCTGCGACAGGACTCCGATGCGGGATAGAGCATGGGCATACCCATGCCCCCCGACACGAGATACGGCAAAGCGTGGTTTGCTCGTCCGTTCAAATGAGCTCCTGTCATGATGCCCAGTGCGAACAGGAAGATGATCAGCAAGACCAGCGGGAGGACGAAAGCCTCCTGGAAACGAAGCTTATTGGTCATCGCTCGCGCGTCGATCGCGCGCTCGGCGGTGGAACGGCGGCTGGCCCATTCAAGCGTGAAATCGAACATGCGATCCCCTCACTTCATGTAATCGGGCAAAGTGAACCCGTCATAGAACCGGTCGGCCCGGATTGCCGTCTTGAACGTCGGCGACTTGTAACCGGCGACGATGTCCTGGGCCCATTCGGCATTGGCGTTGGCCTTCTTCACGGCGAGGACGTTGATGTAGGGCGTCGTCATCTTCTCCAGCGCAAAGGCATTGGTCAGCTTCAGCCCGCTGAAGATCGCGAAATTGCCCTGTACGGCGGCGAAGTCGACGTCGTCGAGAGCCCGTGGCGCCTGTGCGGCCTCGAGCGGCACGATCTTGATGCCGCCGGGATTTTTGATGACGTCGAGCTCGGTGACGTCGACCGGTTTGCTGTCGCGGATATCGATCAGGCCGAGATCGCGCAGCACCCACAGGGCGCGCTGGAGATTGACCGGATCGTTCGGCACGGCGACACTCGAGCCCGGCTTGATCGGCGTGCCCAGCGGATGCTTCTTCGAATAGAGGCCCATCGGCGGGGTGGGGACGTGGACGATGCCGACGAGATCGGTCTTCTGCCGCTCGTTGTAGGAATCGAGAAAGATCGTGTGTTGCATCACATTGGCGTCGATCTCGGATTTGAATACCGCATTGTTGGCTTCAAGGCCGGTCGAGAACTCGACATAGCGGATCTTGTAGCCTTTCTTCTTCAGCTCTGGCTCAACGCCGACCTTGAACTCGTCGATATACGGCCCCGGCACGAAGCCGACCCGGAGCTCCGGCTTCGCGGGCTGCTGCGCCAAGGCGTCTTCGGCGGCGAAAGGGGAAAGAGCCAAAAGGCCGGAGAGGAGAAACAACGCTGTCTTCATGTCTTCTTACTGGTCTCGAGTTGGGATGTCAGTGCGGAAGCGGTGTCAGGCGATCGCCTTGACCGCGTTGGAGTAGATGCTGGCGGGACGAGCCAGGCCGTAATGTTCGCGCAGGGTCGTACCGGTGTAGTCCTCGCGGAACAGGCCGCGCTTGCGCAGGATCGGGACGACCTGCTCGGCGAAGACGTCGAAGCCGCCGGGCAGCCAGGGCGGCATCACGTTGAATCCATCCGCCGCACCGCCCTCGAACCAGGTCTGGATGTTGTCGGCGATCTTTTCCGGCGTGCCCGCAATCACCCAGTGGCCGCGGGCGCCGGCGAGGCGCTGCACCAGCTGCCGGATCGTCGGTTTCTCACGATCGACGATATCGACCACCAGCTTGAAGCGGCTGGCAACGCCGCGCGCGCTCGCGGTGTCGATGAGATGGCGCGGGACGGGGCCGTCGAGATCATAGCCGGTGAGATCGACGCCGATCATTTGGCGCAGCTGGGTCAGGGAATATTCCGGTTGGATCAGCGCGTTGAATTCGTCCTGGAGCCGGTCCGCCTCGGCCTGCGTGCTGCCGATGAAAGGGCTAATGCCCGGCAGGATCTTGATCTCATCCGGACCGCGGTCGAAGGCGCGGGCCTGGCGCTTGATGTCGGTATAGAACGCCTTCGCCGAGTCCACGGTTTGATGCGCGGTAAAGATCGCCTCCGCAAAGTGGGCGGCGAAGGCACGGCCGTCGTCGGAGGCGCCGGCCTGGACATAGACCGGCCGGCCCTGCGGCACGCGCGAAATGTTGAGCGGGCCGCGCACGCGAAAGTGTTTGCCGACATGGTCGAGCGTGTGGATCTTGCTGGTATCGGCAAAAATGCCCGAGATGGGGTCGTTGACGAGCGCGTCATCCTCCCAGCTGTCCCAGAGCCGCGAGATCACGTCGAGATATTCGCGGGCGCGCTCGTAGCGTTCGTGATGCGGGGGGTGTTCGGGCAGGCCAAAGTTCTGCGCTGCTTGTGGCGCACTGGTCGTCACGATATTCCAGCCGGCGCGACCCTGGCTCAGATGGTCGAGCGAGGCGAACAGGCGCGCGAGGTTGTAAGGCTCGGTATAAGTGGTCGACGCGGTTGCGATGAGGCCGATGCGTTTCGTCACTGCGGCAATCGCAGCCAGCCAGGTGATCGGCTCGAAGCGAAAGCGCTGGGCATAGCGAACGTTGTCGGCGAGGGCCGGACCGTCGGCAAAGAAGATGGCGTCGAATTTACTGGCCTCGGCCCGCTGCGCCAGCTCCTGGTAAAAGGTGATGTCGAGGATGCGTTCCGCCGACGATCCCTTGTAGCGCCACGCGGCTTCGTGGTGGCCGCCTGGATAGATGAAGAGGTTGAGAACAAGCTGCCGTTGGTTGCCCATGGTTCGAATGTCCAAATGCGAGAAGAGGCGGAGCGGCTACGAGACGGAAGTGACGGTGCGTGACCCCGGCTTTCGCGCGAAGGCGAAACGCAGATATCGCTCCAGGCGCAGGCCCTCCGGGGTACGCCTCGCCTCGACTAGCGCTGCAAAGGCCGCGTCGATCGCTGCCCGCTCCGCCGGCGAAAAGCCGCCAAGGAAGTTGCCGAAGGCGCTGGCCTCGGACCATCCCAGCACCGACGTCACGTCGCCGTGCAGATCGACGAGCGAGCGCAGGTCGCTTCGGTAATCGACGAACCCGACCTCGGCGAACAGGGCTCTGAGCTCGTCGTCGGTTGCTCCGAGCACGCGATGCGACTCGCTGCTTCTCTCGCCGAAGCCGGCCTGTTCGATCGCCTGGCGGAGCAGGGTTCGCGACTCGTGAGGTTTGGTCGGATCCTGAACGTTCAGCCCGATCCGGCCGCCCGGCCTGAGGACGCGTTCGATCTCACGCAGCGCCTGCCGCTTGTCCGCGATCCAGTGGAAGGCGCTGTTGAGGTAGACGGCGTCGAATTCCGCGGGTCCAAAGCGCGAAAGGTCCTCGGCACGGCCGACATCGAAGGTCAGCGTCCCCGAGGCGCGCGGACGCGCGATGGCGACCCGGTTCTCCAACGGGTCGATGCCGATCACGCGCCCGGTCCGGCCGACAAGTCCCGCGACGAATTCGGTCAGGCGGCCGGTGCCGGCGCCGATATCGAGCACGCGATCCCCTGACTTCAAAGCCAGCGGTCCAATGAGAAATTTGCCATGGTGAAACTGGAGGATGCCGGCTTGCTCGTAGGTCCGTGCAAGCTCGGGCGTGTCCCGTTCAAGGCTGATGACGCCGGCGGTCGACATCGTGCTTTCCAAAATCTCCAACGAGCCGTCGAGACGGCTTGATCGAGACGAACTCTATGTTGCCGGGGTGAGAAAAGTCGATGAAATGGATTTACGTTGTTCGGTGCGATGCGAGCATGAATCTAGTGGCGGGAGCGCATTCAGTAGATGACGTCACGAACCGATCGTCTCAATTTAAAGCCGACGTACGAGCGAATGTCCGGTCGCCCTTCCTGGCTTGCTCCGCGCTATCGACGCAAATCTTTCAACACGCTGTGCCCTCGCGGTGGGTTCGTTGTTCGGGCCGCCAAACAAAACCGATTCCATTTCATTGACTGAGTGTCGTTGGCTTCTACGATTTGATCGCATCTGATGCAGACAAATCCGGGTGCAACATGTTTCAGTCTGATGTCGATGACGCGGCTCGCGAAACCCTGCGTCTGATTGGTCCAGATCCGCAGAACTGGGTTCCGGATCGTCACGGGGGCGAGCACAACGTCGCCATCATCGGGGGCGGGCAATCCGGAAGCGCTTTCGCCTTTGCATTGCGCCGTGCCGGCATCGGCAAGGTCACGGTGATCGATGCATCACATGACGCGGCGTCGTCCGGTCCATGGCTGAGCAGCGCGCGCATGCACAAGCTGCGCACGCCGAAGAGCTTGCCCGGACCCGAGCTCGGCCTACCCGGACTGAGCTTCCAGTCCTGGTATGAGGCCCGCCACGGCGCGGCCGCGTATGAAGCGATCGATCGCATTGCCCGCGTGGATTGGGCCGCCTACCTCGATTGGTACCGCAACACGCTCGGCATCGAGGTGCGCTATCGTACCAAGCTTGTTCTTATCGAACCGGCGCAGGACCACCTGCGGCTTCATCTCGATATAGCGGGCGAAGCGAAGACGGAAACGGCCCGCAAGATCATCCTGGCCGGCGGTTTCCCAAGCAACGGCGGTCCGTCCGTCCCCGACGTGCTCTCCCGCAATCTGTCAAAGGAACTTTACGCGCATACGTTGGAGGCGATCGATTTCGACAGGCTCCGCGACAAGTCGGTCGCGGTGCTGGGCAGTGCGGCCTCCGCGTTCGATGCCGCGGCTGTTGCGCTCGAAGCAGGGGCGAGGGAGGTGCATCTCTTTGCACGCCGCGGCAGGGTGGCCTCGGAGCCGGTGATCAGGACGCGTGGATATCCGGGCGCATACGACAATTACGGGGCGCTCCCGGACGCGGTGCGCTGGCATCAGGCCATTCGCTTCCGTCGCGCGGGATCGACGCCGCCGCCCGATGCAATCGCGCGTGCGGTCAAGTTCCCCAACTTCCACCTTCATCTGGCAGCGCCGTGGACGTCAGCCAAGCCGTTCGGACGGCGGCTGCTCGCGACCACGCCGCAGGGCGACATCGTATTCGATTTCGTCATCGCCGGTACGGGCTACCAGGTCGATCTGGCGAAGCGGCCTGAGCTCGCCGCCTTCTCCGACGAGATCCTGCTATGGCGCGACCGCTATTCTCCGGCCGCGGACGAGCAGGACGAGCCCCTGGGCGCACACCCTTATCTCGGTGCGGGCCATGAACTCCTGGAGAAGGAGCCCGGCCGCGCGCCTTACTTGCGGAACATCCACGTGTTCAACCCCGCGGCATTCGTCAGCTTCGGCCTGCCGATTGGGGACGTGCCGAGCTTCAAGCGCGATATTCCGGGCGTCGTGGCGCGGATCAGCAGGGATCTGTTCCTTGACGACCTTCCGGCGCACGAGGCGCGGATCAACGGGCCGATCGCCGACGACTTCGAGCCGGCCCTTTACGCGTCGGCCGTCTGGCGGTCGCCGAATATCGTCGCGGCAGAATAGAGCAGAGTGCAAGTCGCAACTGGACACGCCATGATCGTGGATGCGTCTGTTTCTTAACGGCCTCGAACTTTGGAAGCTATTTCCGAAGTCCTTGAGTTAGCATCCTGTGACTGAACAAGGGCTGCATCGATGCAGCCCCTGGGGAAGATCCCGCCAGACGCGATTGTCGCCAGAGCAGACGGCGGTCTCGCAAGAGGATCGATCGCAACATCACTGCCTTTCACTCCGCCATCGCAGCAGCGATCGGCGAACGGCGGAGCCTTGTCCAAATGGATCGCGGTCTCGGGGAAGATGACATGACAGACGGAATCACCATCGACAACGTCATTCCGCGTTCGGATATCGTCAAGCGATCGGCCCGTATCGGCGCCGAAATCAGGAACATCAAGCTTTCGGGCGATCTTCCGGATCGGACGATTGCGGCGATCAACCAGGTGCTGCTCGAGCACAAAGTCATCTTCTTCCGTGACCAGAATCATCTCGACGATGCCGAGCAGGAGCGTTTTGCCCATCGGCTCGGCAAGCTGGTGCCACATCCCACGGTCGGCTCCACCAAGGGAACGGCCTCGATCCTCGAACTTGACTCCGCGCGCGGAGGCGGGCGCGCCGACCAGTGGCACACCGACGTCACATTCGTCGACGCTTATCCGAAGATCTCAGTCTTGCGCGGCGTCGTGATCCCCGAGTTCGGCGGCGACACGATCTGGTCGAACACGGCGGCGTCCTATCTGGATCTGCCGGCTCCGCTGCGCAAGCTCGCGGACGAGCTGTGGGCGGTGCACAGCAATGCCTACGACTATGCAGTCAAGACCCGTGCGAGCGAGGCTGACCGGAAGCAATTCGAGGAGGTCTTCACGGCGACCGTCTACGAGACCGAGCATCCCGTCGTTCGCGTCCATCCCGAAACCGGGGAACGGACGCTGGTGCTCGGCAATTTCGTCCAGCGCTTTGTCGGCCTGTCGAAATACGACAGCCAGAAACTGTTCGACCTGTTCCAGTCGCACATCACCGCACCCGAGAACACCGTGCGCTGGAGCTGGCGGCAAGGTGACGTGGTGATCTGGGACAATCGCGCGACCCAGCACTACGCGGTCAACGATTACGGCGACCAGCACCGCGTGGTCCGGCGTGCCACCATCGATGGCGAGGTGCCGGTCAGCATCGACGGCCGCAGCAGCGTGACCCGTATCAAGGCGGCGAAGCCCCAGGCGAAGGCCGCCTGAACCGAGCAATGGAGTGAACACAATGAAGATCGCTATCTCTGCGTTGCGTCGTCTGGTTGCCGGCCTGCGGGCAAGAGGGCGGCAACTCGGTCTGGCCGGCCTCGGCCTGACGGCTCTCGCCAGCAGTGCCATGGCCGAGGTGCAGCTCGAAAAGACCGAGATTCGTTACCAGGGCTGGGCCGGGCAGGTGACGTTCATCGAACTGGCCGACGATCTCGGCTATCTCACGCCGCTCAAGCTCAAATGGGTCGGCAACACCATCAGCGGTCCGCAGGACATCCAGACCGTCGTCACCGGCGACATCGATATCGGCGGCGCGTTCTATGGCGCGATCATCAAGCTGATCGCAGCCAGGGCGCCGATCAAGGCTGTTGTCGGCTATTACGGCTCGGACGATAACACCTACAACGGCTACTACGTGAAGGAGGACAGTCCGATCAAGACCGCGCGCGACCTGATCGGCAAGAGGGTCGCGGTGAACACGCTGGGGGCGCATCTCGAATTCGTGCTGCGCGAGTATCTGGCCCGCAATGGCCTGACGCCGGCGGAGGCGAAGCAAGTGACGCTGGTTGCGATCCCGCCGGTCACCGGTGAGCAGGCGCTGCGGCAGGGGCAGGTCGAGGTCAGCACGCTGAACGGCGTGCTGCGCGACAAGGCGCTGGAGCGCGGCGGCATCCGCAGGCTGTTCGCGGACTCGGACATCTTCGGAAACTTCACCGGCGGGTCCTATGTGCTGCGGGACAAGTTCATCAAGGACAATCCCAACGCGTCCCGCAAGCTGATCGAGGGCGTGTCCCGTGCCATCGCCTGGGCGCAGACGACGCCGCCCGAGGAGGTCCGCGCCCGCTTCGAACGCATCATTGCCGATCGCAAGCGCAACGAGGACGCAACACCCATCAAGTACTGGAAGAGCACGGGTGTCGCGACCAGGGGCGGGGTGATCGGCGATGCAGAGCTCCAGGTGTGGATCGACTGGCTGGTCAAGGACGGTCTGTTGAAGCAGGACCAGCTCAAGCCATCGGACATCTATACCAACGAGTTCAACCATTTCCGCCCCGGCAAGACCGCGGAGGCCAAATGACCATGGCCAAGATCCGCTTCGAGCACGTCCGCAAGGAGTTCCTGGTCCGCGGCAAGGATGGCGGGCCGGCGCAGAGCTTCACCGCGCTCGATGATATCACGCTGGATGTTCGTGCCGGCGAATTCCTGACGCTGGTCGGGCCGAGCGGCTGCGGCAAGTCGACCTTGCTGGATCTGCTCGGCGGACTGACGGCGCCGAGCAGCGGACGCATCCTGCTCGATGGAAAGGTCATCGAGGGGCCGGCGCGCGACCGCGGCATTGTGTTCCAGCAGTACGCGCTGTTCCCCTGGCGTACAGCCGCTCAGAACGTCGAGTTCGGGCTCGATATTGCGGGTCTCAAAGCCAGGGAGCGGCGCGAGCGGGCTCTGCATTATCTCGATCTGGTCGGACTGTCCGGCTTTGCCGATCGCTATCCGCACGAACTCTCCGGCGGTATGAAGCAGCGCGTTGCGATCGCGCGAAGCCTTGCCTACGATCCGGAGGTGCTGCTGATGGACGAGCCCTTTGCCGCGCTCGACGCACAGACGCGTGAGACGCTGCAAGGCGAGCTGCTGCGGATCTGGCGCAGGACCGGGAAAACCATCCTGTTCATCACGCACGGCATCGACGAGGCCGTCGTGCTCGGCCAGCGCGTGGCCGTGATGACCTCGCGCCCCGGCCGGATCAAGCAGATTGTCGATATTCCCGCCGAGCTGCACAGCGAGACCGAGGACGTCCGCTCGCTGCCCGAGTTCGGGCAGGTCAGGCACGAGGTGTGGTCCTTGCTGCGCGACGAAGTGTTGAAGGCGCAGGGCTCCCAGGTGCCCGCGCCGGACGGCGAGCGCGCAGGAAAGAAGGAGTTGGCTCATGTCTAATCTGGAGATCCTGACGCTGCTGGAACTCGCCGAGGGGAGTCCGAAGGGTCGGGTCAGACCACGCGCCGGCGCGGTTGCCGCCGCGACGGGCAGCCTAGTGCGATGGTTCGGCACAATCGGGCAACGATCCCTGCTGCTGCTGGTGTTCCTGGCTGTCTGGGAGACGACGCCGCGCCTCGGGTTGATCGACGTGACGTTCCTGCCGCCGTTCTCCGAGGTGATCGCCGCGGGCTGGCAGCTCGCGCAGAGCGGTGAACTCTATGACGACGTCGGTGCAAGCCTGCTGCGAGCCCTGAGCGGCTTCCTGATCGCCATTGTCCTGTTCGTGCCGTTGGGTGTGCTGACGGGATGGTACGCCCGGCTCGGCGACTTCCTGAACCAGATCATCGAGATCGCGCGCAACACGGCGCCACTTGCGCTGCTCCCTGTTTTCATCCTGCTGCTCGGCATTGGAGAGCTCTCGAAGGTCACCATGGTGGTTTATAGCTGCGCTTGGCCGTTACTTCTCAATACGATCGCAGCCGTGCGCCAGGTCGATCCGCTGCTGGTCAAGTCAGCGCGGACGATGGGCGCGACACCGAGCCAGTTGTTCCGGAAGGTGATCCTGCCGGCATCATTGCCGACGATCTTCGTCGGCATCCGTCTGGCGAGCGCATCCGCGATGCTGGTCCTGGTGGCGTCAGAAATGGTCGGCGCGAAATCGGGGCTCGGCTATCTCATCATCAACAGCCAATACAGCTTCCTGATCCCCCAGATGTATTTTGGCATCCTGGGCATTACCGTGATCGGCCTCGTCTTCAACGCGATCCTCGAGACGCTGGAACGCCGCCTGATGCGCTGGAAGGCGCCGGCCGCCTAACCCTGCTTGTTGCGGGCGGTGGCCTGCGTCACGATGCTGTTCGGCGGCACGTCCTGGGTGACCCAGACGTTGCCGCCGATCGTCGCGCCCCGGCCGATCGTGATCCGCCCGAGGATGGTTGCGCCGGCATAAATCACGACGTCGTCCTCGACGATCGGATGCCGTGCATCGCCCTTGATCAGATGGCCATCGTCGTCGGTTGGAAGGTGGCGCGCGCCGAGCGTCACGGCCTGATAGATCCGGACATTGTCGCCGATGATTGCGGTCTCCCCGATGACCACACCGGTCCCGTGATCAATGAAGAAGCCGGATCCGATGCTGGCGCCGGGGTGAATGTCGATCCCGGTTCTCGTATGAGCGATCTCCGCGACAAGTCGGGCGATCAAGCGCGCATTGAGCCCATCAAGGATATGTGCCAGCCGGTGATGGATGATCGCCGTCATGCCCGGATATCCGATCAGGATCTCCGGAAAGTTCCTGGCTGCGGGATCGCCGACGAAGGCGGCTCTCAGATCGGAGATCAGGAGTCCACGCACCACCGGCAGGCGCTCGCCGAACTGCCGCGTCAGCTCGACCGCGTCCTCGCGCCGGTAGCCCGGGATCAGCTCGTCACCGACGAATCGTGCGCCGCGGTGGATCTGGTCGCAAAGGCCGTCGAGGGCGATGCTCAGGCGATTGCCGACGAAATAGTCGATATTCTCGCCGTCGAGGTCGAACTGACCGTAATGCCTCGGAAATAGCGCCTCGGTGAGGCCATCCAGAATGGCCTGAAGCGCCTCGCGCGAGGGAGCGCGTCGCGCCTCTCCGTCGCGCCTTATGCTGTGTGTTTCTTCGCGCGAGAGGCGAAGCTCGGCGACAATCCTGTCAAGCTGCCAGCGCCCGCCGCTGGGCGATTCCGGCGGGTTATCTGACATGGGCCAACGGAATGCTGATCTCGGCGAGGAGGTCGAGGTCGAAGTCATGGGTGATCCTGATGTACTGGCCGTTCCAATACACCAGGCCCGACAGTTCGCGGGACAGCTCGAAGCTCAACAGGCTGCCGATGATGATGCCATGCGAGTGCCGTTCGATGATTTCCTCGACCTTGCATTCGATGGTTGCGAGAGTGTCGCCAAGCAGCGGCACGCCGGCCGCCCCCGCGGACCATCTGATCCCGTCGAAGCGCTCGTGGCCCTTCAAGCTTCCGTCGCTGAAGCGCCCGGCGAGGGCCTGCTGATCCGATCCCAGAATGTTGACGCCGAATACGCCGTAGCGCGCGATTCGAGCAAAGGACGAGGCCTGCCGGTTGACGCTGACTAGTAGCCGGGGCGGACTGGCGCTGAGCGATGTCAGGGACGTCACCGTCATGCCGGTGATGTCCTCGTCGCGACCGGCCGTGATGATGGTGACGCCGCCGGCCAGGCGCCGCATCACGGCTCGAAACTGATGCTCGACCTCGTCATCGCCGCTGACCAGATGAATGTCGGACTTTCCCATCTGTCGCTCCTCGCATCGGACGCCGTGGATCGGCCTGTTCGCTCTCAGAAAAAGCCCTTCGCGGGCAACGGCGTGCCGTTGATCTCGTGTTCGCCGATCGAACGCGCCTTGTAGGTGGTCGGATTGTGCGAAGAGAGCGTGCGCGCATTGCGCCAGTGACGATCGAAGTTGGTGACCTTCTTGGTCGCCGATGCGCCGCCGACATCGAACAGCAGGCTGCCACCTCGGATGGCGAAATCATCGGCGATGATCTTGGCCTTTGCCGAGAGCAGCGCGGCGGTGTGCGCCGCCTCTGTAGCGTTCGCCGCGCCGGCGTCGAACGCATCGGTTGCACGGTCGAGCGCCTCGGCGGCCGCGAGCACCACCGTCTCGGCCGCAAAAGCGCCGCTGGCGATCTGGCCGACCGTCTGTTGCAGGAGCGGATCGTCGGTCGGGATCTCGGTGGGCGCGTAGTAAAACGTACGCTTGCGCGAGCGGACCAGGGCTGTCGCATCGCGCAGCGTCGCACGCGCAATACCCGCGACGATCGCCGTCAGAAACAGCTGCGCAAACGTGTTGGAATAGGGCACACCATAACCGCCGTCCGGCGTGTCGAACACCACTTCCTGGCGCCTGACCTTGACGCTGCGGAAGTGCGTGGTGCCGGTCGCCGTAAGCCGTTGTCCGAGCCCGTCCCAGTCATCGACCAGCTCGATGCCCTCGCGCTTGATCGGCACGATCGTGGCGCCCGTCGCACCGGACGGATCGGCCGCGCGCACCAGTACGTAGTCCGAGTACAGCGTGCCGGTGCTGTAATATTTAGTGCCGTTCAGCAGATAATCGCCGTTCCCGTCGGGCGTGAACGTCGTCCCCGGCGTGACATTACCGACGCGCGGGCTTTCGAGCTCGGTCGTCGCTAGTCCGATGATGGCGCCCTCGGCGACCGCCTTCTGCCATTGCCGGCTCTGCTCGTCCTTGGGGGAACGCACCAGGCGCTCGACCACGCTGAAATGGTTGCGCAGGATATGCGCGACATTGGCGTCGGCCTCGCCGAGGCGAATGACGAAGGCGAAGAGATCGCGGATCGTGCTGCCGGCGCCACCGGCGTTCAACGGCAGCCGCAACGCGCCAAGGCGGGCCCGGCGAATGAGATCGATGACCTCGAACGGCAGGACACGGTCGCGCTCGCGGTCACTGGCGCCCTCGGCGATCTGGTTGAGGAGCGCCTCCAGCTCCGGCGAGCCGGTCTTGAGCGGTTCGGGTGTGCCGAGGGAGGGGGCGGACACGGTCTTGTTCATAGTGTTGGCCTGTTATTAGAGCTGGGCGAGATGGTCGGTCACCTTGACCGGCTCGGGTAGAACCTTGCGGGCCGCGAGCCAGTCGGCGGCCTTTTGCAGCTCGCTGATGAAGCGCTCGTCGTTGACCGCGAAGTAGCGGTATTTGCGGTTCATCGCGATGAACTGGTCGCGGACCTGATCGCTGTATTTCCCAGCCTTCTGCGCGATGTGCTCGGCATCCCTGCTGTTCTCCGAAATCCACTTGCCTTCGGCGCGGAAGGCGTCGTTCACCGCGCGGACGAGGGCGGGATTGTCGGTCGCGAATTTGCGGGTGGTCAGATAGGACGTGTAGTCGATCTGGAATTCGAGATCGCGGCCTTCCAGAAAGATGTCGTGCGCCTTGTATTCGAGCCGGGCGATGTCGACACCCGGGCTCCACATCGACCAGGCGTCGACCTTGCCTGAGGCGAGTGCGGGCGCCGCATCGGGCGGATTGAGATAGACGAACTTCACCGCGGAGCGGTCGACCTTGTGCTTCTCGAGTGCGGCGACCAGCAGGAATTCGCCGAGGCCTGAGCGATTGACCGCGACCGACTTGCCGACGAGATCTTCGATCCTGTCGATGCCCGAGCCGTCCTTGGCGATGATCGCCGTGGTGCGGGGCTCGTAGACCACGAACTGGGTGAACACTAGCGGCGAGCCGGCGATGATCGCGGCGAGCGCAGGCGTGGTGCTGCCGCCAAAGCTGAAATCTGTGCTGCCGCCCGTCACCGCCTGCAAGGTCGGCGCATGATTCGGGAAGGGGCCGAGCCACTCGACCTTGATGCCATCCTTGGCCAGCACCTTCTCGAACTCGCCGCGCTCCTTGGCGATCAGATTGAGGCCGCTCAGGCCCCAGGTCAGGCGGACCGTGTCGGTGGTACGGCCAGGCGCGGCCTGGGCGAATTCGCTGATATTCATGCCGGCGAGCGCGCCAATGCCAAAAGCTGCGGAGCCGAGGAAGCTGCGCCGGGATGGTTTGGCAGATGGAGAGTCGGACATGTTGGCCTTCCGGATGATTAGCTGGGAGAATGGGGGACCACGCCAAGCTCGTCGAGGAGCTCGGCACGCGAGATGGGTGTCGAGCCGTCACGCACGGCGCGATGGTCGAAGGCGATCGCGCCGTTGCGCATCACGAGGATCCGATCGGCAAGCGCGATCGCTTCGTCGACATCGTGGGTGACGAGCAGGACGCCGGGCTGATGATTGGCAACCAGTTCGCGGACCAACTCGTGCATCCGGATACGAGTCAGCGCATCGAGGGCTGCAAACGGCTCGTCGAGCAACAGAAGCTCGGGCTGCTGCACCAGCGCGCGGGCGAGCGCCACGCGCTGGGCTTGTCCGCCGGACAGATTGCGGGGCCAGTCGTCGAGCCTGTCACCGAGGCCGACCTCGGTGAGCGCTTCGGCGGCGCGTTCGCGAGGATCTGGAACCTGCAAGCCGAGCGCCACATTGCGCCAGAGATTGTCCCAGGGCAGCAGCCGATGCTCCTGAAACACCACGGCCGGCCGGCGGGGCGCCGCGATACGGCCACCCTGGATGGGATCCAGCCCGGCCAACGCCCGCAACAATGTTGTCTTGCCACAGCCACTTTCGCCGAGCAGGGCGACGAACTCGCCGCGATCGATGCGCAGGTTCAGCTTCTCGATGACGACGCGGCTGCCATAGCTGCGGATGAGGTTGCTGACGACGACGGCGGGCCCGGATTTGAATGGCGTCGAGGACTGCGGAGCGACGTGCACGTTCATCTCGCTGCTCCGTAGTTCGGGTGCCAGGCGAGGAGGCGCTGTTCGAGAAAGCGCGCAATGGCATCGGCAGCGACGCCGATCAGCGCGTAGATCACGATCGTCAGGACAATCACATCGGTGCGCAGGAATTCGCGGGCATCCATCGCGAGAAAGCCGATCCCCGACTGCGCGCCGATGGTTTCAGCCACCACCAGCGCGAGCCACGCCGTGGCGAGAGCGTAACGAACACCGGTCAGGATCGACGGCAGCGCGCCTGGAAGGATGATCCTGCAGATCAGTTGGAGCGAGCTTAGGCCTTGGACCCGTCCCAGCTCAAGCAGCTTCGGATCGACCTGGCGGATGCCGAGCACGGTGTTGATGTAGATCGGGAACGTGACGCCAAGTGCGACAAGGAAGATCTTTTCCGCTTCGCCGACGCCCAGCCAGACGATGACGAGGGGGAGCGCGGCGAGGAAGGGGATGGCCCTGATCATCTGCACGCTGCGGTCGATCGCGGCTTCCGCTACCCGCGAGAAGCCGACAAGAACGCCCAGCGTGGCGCCAACAGCGGCACCGATCGCAAAGCCGGCTGCGGCACGCAGGAGGCTGACGCCGAGGTCGTTCAACAGACTCCCGGTGGTCGCAAGCTTGAACGCTGTCCGGATGACCTTGCTCGGCGCGGGCAGAACCTGTGGCGAAAGCCATCCCGCCTGTGCAAGCGCCTCCCAGACAATCACGAGCATCGCGGGCGCGATCCAGGACAGGAGCTGAAGGCCGCGAGCACCAAGCTTGCTGGCTCGCGCCGGCGATTGAACGCTGCCCTGCGTTGACGGCGCGTTAGCCGCGCCGATCGCCGTACTGTCGATTTGGCTCAGTTCGATATTGCTCAAGACGCGAGACCTCGTTCCACCTCCTGCATCCGATCCGGGAGGTGCGACGCCAATGACTTGCCGTCCGCGGAAAATGTCCCACGAAATCGGCCCGACAGAAATAGAGCGCTATTTCAATTGTCATTCGATACGGAGTGATCTGCTGTCGTTGCGGCGCCGCTGCACGACAAAGAAAATCTTTTGAGGCGGATGTGCTTGATCTCGCATCAGCCGTTGGCGAGAACAGGTACCGATCGATAGCATGGCCAAAGAAAGTTACAGGAGAGCACGATGGCGACTGCACCTCTTCGCTTCGGCATTTGGGCGCTGGTGCATGGGCCGCGCGCGGCGCATCAGGATCCCGAAGAGCCTTATGATGCGTCATGGGAGCGCAATCGCGATCTCATCCTTGCAGCCGAAGAGCTCGGTTATGATTCAACGCTGATCGCGCAGCACACCATCAACCCGCATCAGGAAGACCTCGATCAGCTCGAGGCCTGGAGTGCCGCGGCAGCGATCGCGGCGTTGACCAAGCGCATCGAGATCATTGCTGCGATCAAGCCCTATCTCTATCACCCCGTCGTGCTGGCGAAGCTCGCACTCGGGATCGAGAACATCAGCGGTGGCCGGTTTGCGATCAATCTGGTCAATGCCTGGAACCGTCCCGAACTGGAGAAGGCCGGGATCGGCTTCCCGGACCATGACGCTCGCTATGCCTACGGCCGCGAGTGGATATCTGTCGTCTCGCGCCTCATGGAAGGCGAACGTCTCAATTATGCGGGCGAGCATTTCAACGTCACGGACTATGCCCTGCGCCCGACCAGCCTGTATCGCAAGCGTCCGGCCATCTATGTCGGCGGTGAGTCCGAGCCGGCGCGCGGCCTCGTTGCAGGCCATGGCGACGTCTGGTTCATCAATGGCCAGCCGCTGGAGGATGTGGCCGGGTTGATTGCCGATGTCGCAGTGCGCCCGCGCGATGCCGCGCCGCCGCTCCGTTTCGGCTTGTCGGCCTTCGTCGTCGCACGCGAAACCCGGGAGCTGGCGCAGGCCGCTTACGAGCGGTTGCTGAGCCTCGCCGCAAAGGATGCGCCGATGAAGGCGATCCAGAAGCACAACACCGACCCCAAGGTCGTGATGATGCAGACCATGCAGAAGACGCCGCGCGTTGGCAGCAATGGCGGTACCGCCGCGGGGCTGGTCGGGAGCTATGACGAGGTGGCGGAGCGCATCGAGGCGTTCCATGCGGCCGGCATCGAGCTCTTCATGCTGCAATTCCAGCCGTTCGAGGCCGAGATGCGGCGATTTGCACTCGAGGTAATTCCGCGCGTGCGGGCCAGGCGATCGGCCAAGCCCGCCGACGGGCGGGCTCGATCTCTGGGGTAGATAGTCGGGACAGCTAGGCTGATGCGACCTCCGGCGACCGCTTCGCATATCGGCTCACTGGTCGCTGCAGGCCAAAATGATCGCGCAGCGTCGAGCCGGCGTACTCGGTGCGGAACAGCCCGCGACTCTGTAGGATGGGCACGACGGTATCGACGAAGGTCTCCAGACCGGACGGCAGTACGTCTGGCATGAGGTTGAAACCGTCGGCGGCACCCGCCTTGAACCAAGCCTCGATGTCGTCGGCGATCTGCTCCGGCGTGCCGACGATGATGCGATGTCCGACGCCGCCTCCGAGCGCGCGGATCAGCTGTCGGACTGTGAGATTGCCACGCCGTGCGATATTCACGGTGCCTTGGAACATGGTGTGGTTGGCATTGACCGGAAGCGGCAGGGGATCCGGCAGGGGCTTGTCGAGCTCGAGGAGGGTAGGGTCGATCTGAAGCGTGCCGGCCAACCGCGCCAGGCTGTATTCGATCGGCACCAGTTCCCAGAGCTCGTCCTGTCGCCGCTTGGCTTCGGCCTCGGTGCTGCCGATGACGGTGGCGAGCCCGGGCAGAATGATGATGGAATCGCCGGAACGACGATAGGACGCGGCGCGTGCGCGCAGATCGCGCGCATACGCGACGCCTTCCTCGATGCTCTGCGCCAGCGTGAATACGGCTTCTGCATAGGCTGCCGCGAAATCGCGCCCGTCGTTCGAGCCACCCGCCTGCACCGTGACCGGTCGCCCCTGTGGTGAGCGTGGGACGTTCAACGGTCCTGCCACCGAGTAATGCGGGCCGCGGTGCGCGATCGGGTGCACTTTCGACGTATCAACAAATCGCGCGCTCGCCTTGTCGCCCACAAAGGCGTCGTCCTCCCAGCTGTCGAACAATGCGTGGACGACTTCCGTGAACTCCTTGGCGCGTTCGTAGCGTGCCTTGTGTTCCGTCACCGACGACAGACCGAAATTGCGGCTTGAAGCGGCATCTGCCGTGGTGACCGCGTTCCATCCCGAGCGGCCGCCGCTGGCGTGGTCGAGCGTCACGAAACGGCGTGCGATGTTGTAGGGCTCGTTGTAGGTCGTCGACACCGTCCCAATCAGACCGATGTGCCTGGTCGTTGCGGCAACTGTTGCCAGCACGATGGTCGGCTCCATCGACGTGAACGACCGGTAGTCGATGCGGTCGTTCACGGCTGGCGAGTCCGCCAGAAAGATTGCGTCAAACTTGCCGCGCTCGGCAATCTGAGCCACGCGCACATAATGACCGAGATCGAAGAAGGCGCGTGGATCGCTGTCGGGCAGTCGCCAGGCTGACGGATATACGCCGGAGTGAAGCAGGTTGACGTTCAGGTGCAATTGGCGTGGCGACATGGGGATTCCAAAGGTCAGCTGGTTGTCGGGTCACGATGCGCAACGACCGTGCAGCATCGAATTGTCGGATTGGCGTTCGATGTCGTCGATTTCATCCACCGTCGGCGCGAGGGCTCGAATAATTTGTCAAATTTCATGTGCAGCCGTGGTCGCGACCGTTTGCATGTTGCGTTTGCGCGCGACGACGAATTACATCGCGATGCAACAAGAGATAACGCCTCGTGCAGATCGGATGAAGCGCAAACGAACGTCATCCTTCAATTGATGATGTTCGATGCGCCGATTGCAGGGGCAGCAGCAGAAACGATTGCGAGTGACGCGGATGAAGAAGAATAATTTGCTGGTGAGCGGCGTGGCGATTGCCTTGCTTGCGTCGAATGTAGCGTATGCCGAAGACAAGCCGGTTTCCGGAGGCGCGTTGCGGTGGGGCGTGACGACCGAGCCATCATGCTTCGATCCGCATTATTCGTCACAGCAGGCCGCGTTCTTCGTGGCCCGCAATTACATCGACTCGCTGATCGCGAAGAAGGCGGATGGCACGTTCGCACCCTGGCTTGCGACCGAGTGGTCGATTTCGACCGACGGCAAGGAATACACCTACAAGCTGAGGGAAGACGTCGTCTTCCACGACGGGGAGAAGTTCGACGCTGCAGCGGTCAAGGCCAACTACGATTTCGTCAAGCAGCCCGAGAACGCGGTCACCGCGGTCTCGCTGCTCCAGGCCTACGATCGTGCCGAAGTGGTCTCGCCCTATGTGGTCAAACTGGTGTTGTCGACGCCGGATTCGAGTTTCCTGGAGTCGACCTCGAATGTGAAGCTCGGCCTGATCTCGCCGAAATCGCTGGCGAAGGGTGATCTCTGCGGAGGTGGACGCGGGTTGGCCGGCACCGGACCGTTCGTGTTCGAGAGCTACACACGCGGCCAGTCCGCGGTGTTCGCGCGCAACGCGGCCTATAATTGGGCGCCTGGCAATGCCGCGCATAACGGACCTGCTCATCTGGACCGCGTCACTCTCCGCTTCCTCCCCGAATATGCCGTTCGCACGGGCGCATTGACCTCGGGGCAGGTGGATCTGATCGAGGGCGTGCAGCCGACCGATGCGCCGCTGTTCGCGGAGCAGCCGGGCTTCAAGCTGCTGACCGGCCCGTCCGGCGCCAGCACGTCCTTCACCTTCAACATCAACTACACGCGCCCGCCGGCGGACGATGTTCGCGTGCGCCGCGCGCTGCGCGACGGTTTCGATCTGGAGCCGATCGTGAAGCAGGTCTATCTCGGCACCGTGCCGCGCGCCTGGTCGATCATCGGCCCGGCCAATCCCGCCTATAACAAGGCACTGCTCGGTTCCTGGGGCAACGACATTGCTGGCGCCAACAAGCTGCTCGACGAAGCCGGCTGGACCGGCCGCGATTCCGAAGGCTTCCGCACCAAGGACGGCAAGCGCCTCTCGATCGAGGTCGGCTATCCGCAGCCCTATGTGCGCGACAATCGCGACATCCTTATCCAGGGCGTCCAGGCGGCGTTGCGCAAGAATGTCGGCCTCGATCTCAACCTGCGCCTGATCACGGCGGGCGAATACGCCAAGAACAACGCCAACGGCACCTGGGTGATCTATCCCAATACGGACAATCCGTCCGATCCTGCCCGCGAGCTCTGGGACATGCTGGGATCGAAGGGCTTCCTCTATTCCAACATTCCCAATCCAGACCAGGAGATCACGAGCCAGATCGACGAGTCGTTGCGGACGACCGATCCGGTCCGCAAGCGGCAGCTCACCGACGCGATTCAGAAGCGGGGTGTGGACCAGGCCTTCATCGTGCCGTTGTTCGCGCCGAGGTGGTTCTTGGCGGCGAAGAGCAACGTCAACGGTCTGGGCTTCGAGGCCGGCCTCGACTCGCCGTCCAGCGCCTACGATTTCTGGATCGCGAAGAAGTAGGCCATGTGGTTCCGCATCGTCTCCAGGCTGTTCACCAGCCTGGTGGTGGCCTGGGCGAGCGTGACAGCAACGTTTCTCGCGTTGCATGCGCTGCCGGGCCGCATTCAGGACATCCTCGCCGGTGACGTCGAATATCCCGGCCTCCGTGAGGCGATCGCAGCCGAATGGGGCCTCGATCGCTCGTTGCCCGAGCAGTACGTCGAGTTCTTGTCGCGCATCCTCCGCGGCGATTTCGGCACGTCCTATGTGCTGCGCCAGCCGGTGATCGAGGTCGTCGGATCGCAGCTTCTGCCGACCGTCGAGCTTGCGCTCACCGCCGGCGTGCTTGCGATCGTGATTGCCGGCTTCATCGCGCTGCTGACTGCGGGGCGAGGGCGGTTCTCGCGCGAGCTGGCCTCGTTCGTCGAACTGGTGTTCGCCTCGACGCCCGTCTTCTGGCTCGGCATCCTCCTGCTGATGGCATTCTCGTTCAATCTGCGCTGGTTTCCGGTATCGGGCGCGGAGGGGTGGAATTCCCTCGTGCTGCCGGCGATCACCCTGGCATTGCCGACCGCCGGCCTGCTGACGCAGGTTCTGCGTGAAGCCATGGAGAAGACGCTCGACCAGCCCTTCGTGACGACCGTGCGGTCGCGCGGCGTCGGCGAACTCGTCATTCGCTGGCGTCACGTGTTGCGGCACGCTCTTTTGCCGGCGGTGACGTTAGGCGGTTGGCTGATCGGCGGCCTGCTCGGTGGTGCGGTCATCACCGAGAAGGTGTTCGGCCGGCCAGGCCTCGGCACGGTAACGTTGGGCGCGGTGCTGACCCACGACGTACCGGTCGTGCTCACCGTCGTGCTGCTCGCAGCCTTCATCCACGTTGCCGCGTCCACGCTGCTCGACATCCTCTATGTGCTGATCGACCCGAGATTGAGGGCCCAATGACCGCGCCGTCGCATCGCTCCTTCGACACGGCCGTACCGCTCGAGGCCCCACAAGACCTCGTTGGCTTCGAGGCGTCACATTCTCTGGCTGCAATCGCTGTTCGGCGCCGTCTGCCGTTCGGGCTCGTCCTGTCCTTCGTCTTCGTCGCGTTCCTGATCGCGGCGTCGATCGCGCCTTCGCTGTTCACGCACTTCGATCCGCTCGTCGGCGATTTCAGCGAGGGCCTGAAGCCGCCGGGCTGGGCGCATCTGTTCGGGACCGATCGGCTCGGCCGCGACGTCTTCGCGCGGACCGTCTTCGGCACGCGCTACTCGCTCCTGATCGGGTTCGGCGGTGTTGCGGTCGGACTCGGAGCAGGCATTGTCCTCGGCATCATCGCGGGCCAGCGCAATCGCATTCTGGATGAGGCCGTGTCGCGCCTGTTCGATATGCTGTCGTCATTTCCCGGCGTGCTGCTCGCCATGCTGATCGTGACCTTCCTCGGCCAAGGCATGCTCAACATCGCCATCGCGGTCGGCATCGCCGGCATCCCGAAATTTGGTCGCGTGGTGCGGGCGCAGACTCAGCTGATACGCGATGCCGATTACGTGACGCAGGCCGCGATCTACGGATTGAGCCGCTGGCAAGTGTTCATCCGGCACGTCCTGCCCAACGTCCTTGTTGCCATCCCGATCATCGCCACCGTCTATATCGGCTCGACGATCCTGATCGTATCCGGCCTGAGCTTCCTCGGGCTCGGACCGCAGCCGCCGACGCCGGAATGGGGCGTGATGCTGGCGGAGAGCCGGGATGTGCTGCGCGTCGCCTGGTGGCCTGGAGTCTTCCCGGGCCTCGCCATCACCGCGACGGTGATCGCCTTCGGCGTGATCGGCAATCACCTACAACAGAGATTTGAAGGGCGGCTCGTATGAGCAGCGTAGGTTCGCAGATAGATCGGGCAGCGCCGATCGTCGAGGTGCAGGGACTGAGCATCGGCTTTGCCGGCGCCAATGGCGGCAAGCCGATCGTTGTTGATTTCGATCTGTCGATCAGGCCCGGCGAATGCGTTGCCCTGGTCGGTGAATCCGGCTCGGGCAAGAGCATCACCGCGCGAAGCCTGCTCAATCTCGCCGGCGACGGCGCGAGGACCGCCGCGCACCGGTTCGAGATCAAGGGACGTGACGCTCGCAGCTTCGGCGAAGCCGACTGGCGAAAGCTGCGCGGGACCGTGACCGGGCTCGTCATGCAGGATGCCCTGGTCTCGCTCGATCCCTTGCGCACGATCGGCCAGGAGGTTGCCGAGGTCATTTCGAGCCATCGCATTCTGACCGATGCAGGCGCTATCCGGGATCGGACGCTGCAGACGCTCGGCAAGGTCGGCATTCCCAACCCCGCTGATCGCGCTCTGCAATATGCGCATCAATTGTCCGGTGGCCTGCGCCAGCGCGCGCTGATCGCGTCGGCGATCGCGGCTGCCCCCGATCTCATTATCGCGGACGAGCCGACGACCTCGCTCGACGTCACCGTCCAGGCGCAGGTGCTCCAGGTCTTGGCGGATCGAATCCGGGAGGGGGCGGGTCTCCTGCTCATCAGTCACGATCTCGCGGTGGTCGCCGGCATCGCCGACCGTGTCATCGTGATGCGCGACGGCAGGGTGGTCGACAGTGGGCCGACGCGCGATGTCCTTACCCATCCGCGCCATCCCTATACGCGGCAGTTGATCGCGGCGATTCCGTCGGGGCGGTCGCGCGGGTCCAGGCTCGCGTCGGCGAGGTTCGAGCCCGGTGCGAGCGATGCGACGGCGGTCTCCATCGTGCGGGAGCCCTTGCCGCAGCGACAGGCGGCAGGCGAGGTCGTGCTCGAAGTCAAGGAGATCTCGAAGAGTTTCATTGCGCCGAAAGCCGCCGGACGGGCGAAGTCGGTGGTCCTGCAGGACATCAGCTTCGATGTCAGGGCCGCCGAGGTCGTCGGTATCGTCGGCGAATCCGGCTCGGGAAAATCCACCTGTGCCAAGATCGTGCTCGGGCTGCTTCACCCGGATGACGGTGAGGTAACATTGCTCGGAGAGCCCTGGTCCTCGGTCGCGGAAGCTGGGCGCCGCCGGCTTCGTCGCAAGATGCAATACATTCCGCAGGACGCCCTCAGCAGCTTCGATCCGCGCTATCGCGTGAAGGACATCATCGCGGAAAATCTTCCGGGCGCCGATAGCCGCATCGCGCGCCTGGACCGGATCGTGTCGCTGCTCGAACTGGTCGGCCTGAGTGCCGATCATCTCGACCGCGTGCCGCGATCATTGTCCGGCGGCCAGCGTCAGCGGGTGTCGATCGCGCGGGCGCTAGCGGCTGAACCCGCCATCATCGTCTGCGATGAGCCGGTCTCGGCGCTCGACATCTGCATCCAGGCCCAGGTGCTCGATCTCCTGGCCGAGCTCCAATCGCGGCTCGGAACGGCGCTGCTGTTCATCTCGCATGATCTCGGCGTCATCGAGCATCTGTGCGACCGCGTGCTGGTCTTCCAGAACGGCCGCATCGTCGAGCAGGGTGGCGCCGAGGCCGTGCTCAGGCAACCGCAGCACGCCTACACAAGTAGCCTGCTGGCATCCGTGCCGGACATCCAGCGTGGCTTGAGCGCGGCCTAAGCCGGAAGTCAGGACCCCTTCGGCGCCCAGATTTTGATCGCCGTGGTATCGATCTTCACGGGGATCAGGCCCTCGGCGTGGAACGCGTCCGCAATGCGCTGCTGCTCGGACAGGCCCGGGCCGGTCACCGCGCCAACCTGATAGGAACGGTGGCTGTTGGCCTCTTCGACGGTCGCGGCGTCGATACCCCAGAGCCCGGCGAGCAATGTGGCCGCGTCCTTCGGCTGGGCCTTGACCCATTTTCCCGTCTGGGAGAGTTTTGCGAAGATCACGTTGAGCACCTCGGCGTGCTTGTCCGCATACGCGGCCGAAGCGAGATAGTAGCGCTTGTAGCTCGCGAGACCGTTGCTGCCGTCCGTCAGGGTGCGGCCCTTTGTCTGGTGCAAGGCGCTGGTCAGGAACGGATCCCAGGCCACCCAGGCATCGACGTTGTTGCTAACGAACGCAGCGCGGCCGTCGGCGGGTGTCAGATAAGCGGGCGTGATGTCCTTGAAGTTGAGTCCGGATTTCGCCAGCGCCGCAAGCAGCAGATAGTGGCTGCCGGCGCCCTTGGTGACGGCGATCTTCTTGCCCTTGAGCTCAGCAATGGTCTTGATAGTTGAAGACTGTGGAACGACGATCGCCTGCGCAGCCGGCGAGGCTGCTTCCTCCGCGATATAGGCGAGCTTGGCGCCCGCGGCCTGCGCGAAGATCGGCACGGTGTCGGCGACGTCCGCGCCGAAATCGATGCTGCCGATGTTGATGGCTTCCAGCAGCGGCAGGCCGCTGCTGAACTCGTGCCACGAGATGGTGACGCCGAGCGGCGCGAGCGCCTTCTCCAGCTCCCCGTTGGTCTTCAGGATCGCCGTTAGTGTCGAGGATTTTTGATAGCCGATGCGGATCTCCTCCGACCTCGCGGGCTGAACGGACGCCACGGCCAAGAGGCCGAGCGCAACCGCGGCAAGTGCTCGCAGGCGGAACGTGAGATGATGCATTTCGGGTATCCTGTTCAACGAAACTGCCTTGCCGTCTCGACCTCTGTTTGGGGAGACTGGACGGCTCACTTTGCCGGCAAACGGGTCCGCGTGGCAATTTCGCAGTCGGGCGCAGAAGGAAACGAACATTCTCTCGTGCGCTGGGAATTGAGAATGGAGCTATCGGCGTGGAAAAGATGTTGTCGTAGCGCACTGCCTTGACGCATCCGATCAGGGCGATGAGCGGGGAACACAGCTTGGCTCATCGCTGTTCTTCGCGGAGCGCTTCCGTGCGGCGTAGCTCTCGCCGAAAATCGCGAAGCTTACCAGCGCCATGATCCAGACGGACAGTCCGCCATAGAGCATCATCAGCCTGAAGCCGTGGATCAGCGCATCTTGCACGGCAGTTTCCGCTGCCGGCAGGAGGCTCAGCTCGGGGAAGTCGGACATGCCTGCGGTGCCGCCGGCGATCCGCTCCGCAAGGTGTTGCAGATGGCTGGCATCGAGCGCACCGGGAAGCGCGCTGCTCAGCCGGGAGGAAATGCCGGCGATCAGGATGAAGCCCATCAAGGCGATGTTGATGGCGAGCGCGATCATGCGGGCGCTCATGTCGATGCCCGATGCCATGCCGGCTCGCGTGCTCGACACCGCTCCCGTCGTGACGTTGGTCACCGGTGTGTTGGTGAGAGCAAGGCCAGCGCCCGCAAGCAGACATCCTGGCGCCAGTGTCAACCAGGTAACATGCTCAACGCCGCTACCGGCCCACATCAGCATGAAGCCAAGTCCGATGACGAACAGGCCGACCGGAATGGCGATGCCGCCGCCGAACCTCAGCAGTATCCGTTCGCCGAGCGGCGGAATCACAAGCGTCGGAAGCGTGTAAGTGAGAAGCGCAAGGCCAGCTGCGACGTTGTCGTAACCGAGGGCGCTGCGAAAGAAGATCGGTAGGTAGATCATGAAGGGCCAGAAGCTGAAATTCATGCCGGCCGATCCGAGCAGCGCGCCAGAAAAGGCGCGTATCCGGAACACGGAGAAGTCGAACATCGGGCGGGCGCTATGCAACTCCGCCAACACGAAGGCGATGAAGCTCAGAACGGCCGTCGCGGCGACCGTAAGGCCGGTTGGTCCAGTGAAGCCGAAGTCGGGGCCTTCCGTGATATAGAAGGCGACGCAGAACACCGACGTCGAGAGCGTCGCAATGCCTGCGATGTCGAGGTGCTTTGCCTCGGGATCGCGCGACTCGCGCACGCCGGTCACCGCGAGCGCGATCGTGACGATTGCGATGAATGCGTGGATCAGGAACACCCACTGCCAGCCGGAGACCGCGACGATCGTCGCGCCGATGATCGGTCCGAAACCAAGACCGATGCCGAAGATGATCCCCCAGGCGGCAAAGGCGCGTGCGCGCTCGGGGCCTTCCCGGAATTGATGGGAGAGAACCGCCACCTGACAGATCAGCATCGCACCACCGCTCATGCCCTGGAAGAAGCGGCTGACGATGAGGAGGAGCGCGTCTTCCGCCAGACCGCAGATCAGGGAGGCGAGGCCGAACACGGCGATGCTGACCACGAATACAAGCTTTCTGCCATAGCGATCTGCCAGCGTGCCGGTTGCGATCAGCACCGTCGTGACCGCGATGGTGTAGGCATTCATGATCCATTGCAGCTGCTGGAAGCTGGCGTGCAGCACCGTCTCGAGCGTCGGCAGGATCGTCGGTACGCTGGATATCTCCAGGCCGAACATGAGGGACGCGAGGCACGTTGCGGCCAGGGCGATCGTGTTTCGTCGTGACGATAAGACCGTCAAGGCCGTGACCTCCAAACATGGTGTCGATTGCCAGCACGCATGCGCCATCGCTCGCTCCGGGAGGGATTGGCGTCCCGTGCGCTTAGGCCCGCGTCAGGCTGAGCGAACATAGGGGGCCCTTGACCACAACAAAATCCGATCGATATAGATTTCAGAGACAACAAAGCCGGATGATGGAATGCTCTCGCTCGATGTCGATGCCGTCAGAGCCTTTGTGATGGTGGCCGACCTTCACAGCTTCACGCGTGCCGCCAAGGCTTTGGGGACGACGCAAGGCGCGATCAGCGTCAAGCTGAAGCGGCTCGAGGATCGCATCGGGCATCGGTTGCTCGAGCGGACGCCGCGATCGGTCCGGCTGTCTGCGCAAGGGACGGCCTTTCTGCAGGGCGCGCGGGAGCTGATCGTTGCTCACGAACGCGCGATCGCGGGGCTCAATGCGTCTCCGCGTCACTTCGGACTTGGTATCGCTGCGCATGTCGCCGGGCCGGAAGTCCCAGCCCTGCTGTCACGTCTCCACGCGCACGATCCGAATTTGACCATCGAGGTCCCGCTCGACAATTCGCGCAACCTCCTCGACCTGTTCGACCAGGGACGGCTCGATGCGGCCATCGTCCAGCGCGAGGACGATCGTCGTGATGGCGAGACGCTGGCGCGTGAGCGCTTCGGCTGGTTTGCGGCGCAGGGGTTCGAGCACAGGCCGGGAGAGCCCTTACGTCTGGCTGCGCTGGCTCCGACCTGCGGCGTGCGCAACGTAGCCACGCAGGCGCTGGATGCGGTCGGCATCAAATGGATCGAGGTGTTCCTGGGAGGCGGCTCTTCGGCGGTTCACGCCGCCGTCGTGGCGGGGCTCGCCATCGCGCCGCTGTCGTATCGGATCGCGCCGAGTGGCACGATCGACATCGGCGAGAAGCTTGGGCTTCCCAAGCTGCCGCCGTCCGAGGTCGTGCTTCATTCGTCCTTGACCGATCGGCGGTCACGGGCCGCCTTGGGGGCGCTGGCAGCCGCGTTCCGCGAGCATCGCACGCAGGCGTGAGCTCCGCCCTTGCTATTCGGCGGCGTCGGATTGGAGCGCAGTCGTGGAAGGCGCACGCCGGAAGCTCGCGCCGGGATGTGTCGTGTGCAACCGCGGGCCGCGTCCCGGGAACAGCTTTTCGCGTAGCGTGCCGTCGCGATAGGCGGTCTTGTAGACGCCGCGCGATTGTAGCTCCGGCACCACGAGGTCGACGAAGGCGTTCAGCGACTCCGGCGCGACCAGGCGGAACAGGTTGAACCCGTCGACGTCGGTCTCGTTAGCCCAAGCGATCAGCTCGTCGGCGACGTCCTGCGGCGAGCCGACCACGAAGGGCGAGCGGGCGCCGGCGCGGCTCAATCTGGCGAGGTCGCCGACATTGACCGGCCGGTCGCTCCGGACCGTGAAATTCTCGACCATCGACTGGATGGCGTTGCTCTCGACATATTCGATCGGCTGGTCGGGCCGGTAGGTCGAGAAGTCGATGCCGGTCCAGCCCGACAACAAAGTGAGCTGGCCGGTTTGATCGACATGCCGCGCGTAGTCCTCGAGCAGATCATTCGCCTCGGTCCGCGTCGGCGCCACGATCACGGTCGCGCCGGCAAACACGCGGATGTCGTAGGGATCGCGGCCATAGGTCTTGGCCACTTCTCGAATCTCGCGGACAGCGCGTGCGAGGATTGGCTTGGTCTGACCGTTGAGAAAGATCGCTTCCGAGTGCCGGGCGGCGAAGGCACGGCCGCGCTTCGAGGTGCCGGCCTGATACAGCAACGGCGTTCGCTGCGGCGAGGGCTCGGCGAGATGGATGCCGTCAACCTTGAAGTAGGGACCATCATGCAGAACCCGGTGGAGCTTGGCGGGATCCGTGAAGACGCGGCTGCCGCGGTCGCGGCGAACCGCATCGTCCTCCCAGCTTCCCTCCCATAGCTTGTAAGCCGCGGTCAGAAAGTCCTCGGCCGCGTCATAGCGCTCGTCATGGGCGCGACCAGCCGGAAGGCCCATCCCACGCGCGCCGCTGTCGAGATAGCCCGTGACGATGTTCCAACCGATCCTGCCCTTGGTGAGATGGTCGAGCGTCGAAAACGTACGTGCGAGCTGATAGGGATGCTCGAAGGTCAGGTTCGATGTGATGCCGAAGCCGAGATGGCTGGTGACGAGCGCCATGGCGGCTACGAGCAGCGTCGGATCCGCGTTCGGAAGCTGCACCGCATGCAGGGCGGCGGTATCGGCTGTGCCGCCATAGACGTCGTAAACGCCGAACACATCTGCCAGGAAGATGCCATCGAGCAGTCCGCGTTCCGCGGTCCTGGCGTAGTCGACCCAATAATCGAGCGTGTTGTAGTCGATGGACGCATCGCGCGGATGAGACCACAGGCCCGCCCAATTGTGGCTGGGCGCAGTCATGTTGAAAGCGTTAATGCGCAGCTCGCGCGGTCTCGTCATGGTCGGGCCCAATCGTCAATTGCAAAGAACATCTCTTCGCGTGAGCATTTCTAACATTCTGCGCGAGCGAGTTTGTTTCCAATTCAGCGAAGGACCGGGAACAAACGCGTTGCGAAGCTGCAATGACGCAGCACGCGCATCGCTATTTTTCAGACACGCTCGACAGCAGCAGAATCCGACCGCATCATTTTCGTCGACAAGCACGGCTTGCCGCGCATGGCGCGCTCTCGAGATCGAAAGGGAATTGCAGATGACCTTGGAGACCCGGAACTTCGAGACGCTGGCGTTGCATGGCGGATCCTACCGCTCCGACCCCGCCACCGGCGCGGTCGCGGTTCCGATCTATCAGACCACCTCGTTCCAGTTCGAGAACGCCGATCACGCCTCGCGCCTGTTCGCGCTCGAGCAGCTCGGACCGATCTACACCCGTATCGGCAATCCAACCCAGCAGGCCTTTGAGGATCGGCTTGCTGCACTCGAGGGCGGGGCGGCCGCCCTCGCAGTTGCCTCTGGACAGACGGCTTCCGCCTTCGCGATCTTCAACATTGCCCAGGCCGGCGACAATATCGTGTCCTCGACCGATCTCTACGGCGGCACCTGGACGCTGCTATCGCAGACCCTGAAGCAGTTCGGCATCGAAGTGCGCTTTGTCGATCCCGCCGATCCCGAAAACTTCCGTCGCGTGACCGACGCCAAGACGCGCGCCTATTTCGGCGAGACGCTTCCGAATCCCAAGCTGCACGTATTCCCGATCAAGGAGGTCGCGGACATTGGCCGCTCGCTTGGCGTGCCGCTGATCCTCGACAACACGGCGTCGCCGCTGATCGCACGCCCGTTTGAGCATGGCGCTGCGGTGGTGGTCTATTCGACCACGAAGTATATCGGAGGCCACGGCACCGCGATCGGTGGCGCCATCGTCGACGGCGGCAACTTCGACTGGGCCGCGCATGCCGATCGCTTTCCGCTTCTGAACAAGCCCGACGAGGCCTACCACGGCGCGATCTGGACTGAGGCCGCGAAGCCGCTTGGCCCGATCGCCTACATCTTGCGAGCCCGCGTCAAGCTGCTGCGCGACCTCGGCGCATCGATCGCGCCGCAAAATGCCTTCCAGTTCATCCAGGGCCTCGAAACCCTGCCGCTGCGCATCCGCCAGCACAACGAGAATGCGGTGAAGGTCGCGAACTTCCTCGCCAAGCACGCCTCGGTCTCGAACGTGATCTTCCCCGGTCTGCAAAACGGAGAGAACCGGCGCAGGGCGGACGCCTATCTGAAGGGCGGCTATGGCGGGCTGGTCGGCTTCGAGCTGAAAGGGGGCGTCGAGGCCGGCCGTCGCTTCGTCGACGCGCTCAAGCTGTTCTATCACGTCGCCAATATCGGCGATGCCAGGTCGTTAGCCATTCATCCTGCATCGACGACGCATCAGCAACTGACCGCAGCCGAGCAGCTCGCCGCCGGGGTCACGCCCGGCTACGTACGCCTGTCGGTGGGGATCGAGCATCCCGACGACATCTTGGCGGATCTCGGTCAGGCGCTCGCACAGGCCGACGTTGGGGCGCGCAAGGCTGCGTGAGGCACATCATCTGAATCGTAATGGGACTTGAGATCATGAAAATTCTTCGTCGCACCGCCCAGGCCGCAGGTCTCTGGCTTGCTCTCACGGCGGCCGCCTTCGCCGGCGAGCCGCTGAAGATCGCGACCAGCGCCGGCCCGGTTGGGCAATTGGCGTCCTTTGCCGCCAAGCTCGCCAAGGAGAAAGGGCAGGACGTCAAGATCGTCGAGCTGTCGGACTGGGTGGCATTGAACGAGGTCGTGAACAGCGGCGATGTCGACGCCAATCTGTTTCAGCATGCAACCTATCTCGCGCTTCAGAATAGGCAGCGCGGCTTCAACCTTGTGCAGGTCGACAAGGTCGGCGTCATTGCGCCGGTCGGTCTGTTCTCGAAGAAGATCAAGAAGCTCGACGACATCAAGTCCGGCGACAGCGTCGCCATTCCGAACGAGCCGCTCAACGGCGCACGCGGGCTGATCCTGCTCGAGCGGGCCGGGCTGATCAAGCTGGCGCCCGGTAAGGGCTTCTCGGTCAGCAAGTTCGACATCATCGAGAATCCAAAGAACCTCAAGATCGTCGAGCTCGACCCCGCCCAAACCTATCGGTCGCTCGACGACGTAACGTTGGCGCTCGTCAACATCACCTACCTCATTCCGGCCGGCGGGGATCCAAAATCTGCGCTCATCATCGACCGCACCGTTGATGACGGGCTCGTGCTGCGCTTCACGGCCCGGCCCGACAAGAAGGACGATCCGCGCCTGAAGGCATTTATCCAGGTGTTCAACTCGCCGGAAGTGAAGCAGTTCATCGAAGAGAAGATCCCGGCCTTCATCCCGGCGGGGTTCAGCAGCTAGGAGAGCGCCGTCCGTTGGGAAACTGCACCATGATCTATGTCGTCGACGTCAATCAGATGAGCTTTGCCTTCGTGGCGGGAAGTGAGAGGCACGCATCGGAGATTGCAGGCTCGCCGGGGTTTGTGCAGGCTGTGGATCGCTTCTTCCTTCAAGGCTCCAAGGGTTCGAACCATCGCCCGCGTGCTGCGACGGTTCAGGAACTTGCTCTCTTCAACGACATGTCGTCTGAGTTCGCGGATGCCACGGCGGACGTCCTGGTTGCCCGCGTCGGCTAGACGTCGGAACAGATTATCGCTCGATAAGGAGATCGTAGACCATGAGACGTCGCTTGTTGCTCGTGATGGCCGCCTTTGCACTATTCACCGCGCCGGCCTCCGCGGATCAGAAGATCAAGGTCGGGATATCGGGCGGCGATGCCGAAATCATCTGGGCGAAGGTGAAGGAGATCGCGGCCAAGGACGGCCTCGATGTGCAGGTCGTCGTCTTCAACGATTATCTGTTGCCCAATGCCGCGCTGGATGTCGGCGATCTCGATGCGAATGCCTTCCAGCACAAGCCGTTCCTGGACAACCAGATCAAGACCAGGGGATACAAGATCGTCGCCGTCGGCGAGACGATCGTCGCACCGATCGGGCTCTATTCCCGCAAGGCGAAGTCGGTTGCCGAGATCAAGGAGGGGGCGTCGATCGGCATCCCCAACGATCCTTCGAACGGTGGCCGGGCCCTGCGGCTGCTTCAGGCCGAAAAGCTGATCGAGCTCAAGGACGGCGTGGGGATCCTGCCGACCGCGCTCGATGTGACCGCAAATCCAAAGAAGCTCAGGATCCGTGAAATCGACGCCGCCCAACTGCCGCGCGGCCTGGACGACGTCGATGCTGCGGTCATCAACACCAATTACGCCGTCCCCGCCGGCCTCATTCCCCGCAAGGACTCCATCGCAATCGAATCCTCGGTCAACAATCCCTACAACAACTTCATCGCCGTTCGCGAGAAGGACAAGGATGCTCCCTGGGTCGCGAAGCTGGTGCGCGCCTATCAGAACGATACGGTCCGCCAGACCATCAAGGACAAGCTGCCGGGTCAGATACCCGCGTTCTGAACAGGTTCAATCCGGAGACGAGCGATGACAAACCCACCTGGCCGTGCCGAGAAGCTATCGAGTTCGGCAGGATCCGTCGTGTTCGATGCCGATGTGGTGGTGCTCGGTGGCGGTCCCGCGGGCACATGGGCGGCGATCAGCGCCGCCGGCCGCGGCGCGCGCGTCGTGCTGGCGGACAAGGGGTTTTGCGGCACCTCAGGCGCGACCGCGGCGGCCGGCACCGGTGTCTGGTACGTCGACCCCGCTCCGGAGCGCCGCGAGGCCGCGATGGCCAGCCGTGAGAAACTCGGTGGCCACCTCCAGGACCGTCGCTGGATGGCGCGCGTGCTGGACCGGACCTACGCCCAGAGCAACCAGCTCGCCGATTGGGGCTATCCTTATCCTTCGGATGACGACGGCAAGCCGCAGCGGAATTCGCTCCAGGGTCCGGAATACATGCGGCTGATGCGCAAGCGAACGAAGCAAGCCGGCGTCACCATTCTGGATCACTCGCCGGCGCTCGAGCTTTTGGTGGATGGGAACGGCGTGGTGGCCGGCGCCGCAGGCCTGCGACGGCAGAAAGGCGACCGTTGGGTGGTCAATGCGAAGGCTGTGGTGATCGCCACCGGCGGATGCGCGTTCCTTAGCAAGACGTTGGGCTCGAACGTTCTGACCGGCGATGGCTATCTCCTGGCGGCCGAGGCCGGCGCGGAATTCACCAGCATGGAGTTCTCCAACGCCTATGCTATCTCGCCGGCATTCGGCTCCGTGACCAAGACCCTGTTCTACAGCTGGGCAAACTTCACCGACGAGGAAGGCAGTGTAATCCCGGGGGCGTCATCCAAGGGCGGCCGGTCGATTATTGCTCGGGCGTTGCGCAAGGGCCCGGTGTACGCCCGGCTCGACGAGGCCAACGCCGAGACCCAGCGGCATATGAGGGTATCTCAGCCGAACTTCTTCCTGCCGTTCGACCGGACCGGCCTCGATCCGTTCACGCAGCGTTTTCCGATCACGCTTCGCCTCGAGGGGACCGTCCGCGGTACGGGTGGGCTGCGGATCGTTGACGACAGCTGCGCGACTACCGTTCCCGGTCTCTACGCTGCGGGCGACGCGGCAACCCGCGAGCTGATCTGCGGTGGTTTCACCGGGGGCGGTAGCCACAATGCGGCCTGGGCAATGTCGTCGGGGTATTGGGCTGGTCAGGGCGCCGCCGAGTTTGCGCGACAGCTGGGTACCGCGAGCGGACGACAGAGGTTCCGACGCGGCACAGTTGGTCTGCGCTCCGGCAACGGGCGGCCGCTGCAGGGCGGCGCGCTCGCACGGAGCGTTCAGGACGAAGTGTTTCCGTACGAGCTGAACTATTTCCGCGAAGCCGGGCGGCTCAGCGAGGCGTTATGGCGTCTGGACGGCTTCTGGTCTGAGGCATCGAATGCCGACGCGTCAGACGAGCAGGATCTGCTTCGCGCACGTGAGGCCACGGCAATGCTCGCAACGGCGCGCTGGATGTATCGGAGCGCGCTGGCGCGTCAGGAGAGCCGGGGTATGCATCGCCGCGACGACTATCCCGAGCAGGACGACCGCTATCGCCACTACGTGACGACCGGAGGGCTCGACGATGTCTGGACCTCGGCGCGCCCGCTGCGTTCCTCTCAGTACGCGGAGGCCGCGGAATGATCGAGGTCATCGATGCCGAGCGCTGCACGGCTTGCGATATCTGCGTCAACGTGTGCCCGACCAATGTCTTCGACAAGACCGACGACATTCCCAGGATCGCGCGCCAGAGCGATTGCCAGACCTGCTTCCTGTGCGAGCTCTACTGCCCCGAGGACGCGCTGTTCGTCTCGCCATTCGCCGACGCGCCGCAACAGGTCGACGTCGCCGCGTTGAAGCAAGCCGCAGTGCTCGGCAGCTATCGGCGTGCAGTAGGCTGGACCAATGAGAGCCGGCACTTGCGCGATGCGGATCGGAGCTACCGGCTGTTCGGCCATTGAAGTTTCCGTCGACTTCGGGAGAACGGACATGACTGGAGATCGCCTGTTCCTGTTGAAACCGGGATTTGAAGATCCCGCTTCTTCGTCTGCTCGCACTGCAATGCGATTGAGGGGGTGCTGGCGTCGTTTCCAGGGCTGGCAACACAGATTGAGGTGCGGCGCCTGGGGGCGCTTTGAAAAGGGGGCGTGAAGTCCGATCGCGGCGCCGATCAGGGAGGAGGACGTTGTCACCAGGCCCAACAGTGCGGCCATGGCGAGGTAGTAGGGCGACGTCATGATGCTCCCAATACATCGCGATCGTTCGCCGCAACGTGCCTGCTGCAGCATGATGACGTGCGGGATGTAGGAAAGCGAGAGCGCCTGCGGCGTCGCCGCATAGGAAACTCATATAGACGCACTCAGCCGCAGCTCCGCGTTTCAGGCCGCCCGTTTCATCTGGGCAGAATCCTGCCGGTAGGCGGACATCACGAAGCCCTGACGGCATCTGACCCCGGCCTCGATTCGGAAGCCGAGCTGTTCGAGCTTCTTGCGGACCTTGAGCGCGAAGCCCGCCTCGTTCGACTTGATCAGCACCGCGATTGCAGCGGTCGGGCCGAGAGATGGTGCGATCTGGGACAGCGCCATCTCGAACTCACTGAACATGTCTTGCACGGTGATGAGGCCGACGGAAAAGGCCGGCTTACGCAAGAAGATGGAGGGCAGTCCAATTCGGGTGAAGCCGCGCTGGCGCAGCGCCTGATAGAGTTCGGCGCTACCACGGCCCGCGACGATCGCGCGATTGAGATTCGACAGATGGGTGAGCGAGATCATGGTCTCGACCACCTGGTCGCGATCGGTGAAGGGAGCGGGGTGGAGCACGAAGATACTCCTTACAGTAGGTGCGCGGGCGCACTGGAACGAGAATTTGCCCTGAATGGCGCGACCAATATCGTTCGCGACCAGTATGATTTCGAGGGGACAGGCAGGCTTATCTCATAGGAACGGCATAGGATCGGGACGAGGTTGAGGTGCGTTCAACGTTCGTTGCGCATGTAGGCGCTTCGTGCCGTCACCGATCTCAGGTCGGGCTCCGCACTGCTGCCTGCACCAGGATGGTTGATCGTTGCCTCCGACAGGCGATGGATGCCGGCGTCGATCTGGCGATCCAAGGCATGAAGAATGACGTGCGCGAAGGCGGCCGTCACCAGGATGAGAAGCCAAGAGCGCAAACCCATGAGACTTCCCCTGGTGGCGTTGCACAGATCGGACAATTGGAGGGCTGGCCTGAACCGAAGCCTCGCTCAAAAAGGAGCCCCGGACGTACCGGGGCTCGAGGGGGGTGGAGGTTTGCCGAGAGACTTCAGTATTTGGCGACGACAGGGGCATCCCACTGGAGTTTGTAGTTGACGCCGACTAGCGCGGTCGAGGCACGCTGCTGGACGTTGATGACTTCACCCGCGCCGCCGCCGGCCAGTGTGAACGCCCGCGCGCTGTCGTCGAGGAACCACATGTAGTTATACTCGGCGAAGACCGACCAGTTCGGCGCGAACATCCATTCGGCGCCGATACCGATGGTCATGCCGGGCTGCATGAAGCTTGCGGACTCGATCAGCGCGCCGCGAGGCGCAAAGAGACCGTTGGCGTCAGTCGGTGGATCTCCAGATCAAGGCGACGAGCGCTGTTGTCGTCCTCGCCGGCCGCCCGGCCGAGAATGCGGCAGAGCTGGCAGGCCGGAGGTTGGCGCTGCCAGGGCGAGGTTCACATGGTCTTTGCTGCTGTTTCGCCGGAGCAGGTCCAACCTGTAGCGATCGCGATACGTCGGGGCATGTCACGAACGTCAGAGCGGGTCTCGGCGGCCTTGGCGCGGTTGGGGATGATGTCGACGCCGAGGCACTGATGAGAGACCGCGGTAGCCCTCGAGCGCCATCGTCTCGAGACATTCCGACGTGCGTCGGCCTTTGTCCTTCTGTGTTAGCGGGTCCGATCTCCCTGCGCGTGGCTGAGTGACCTATGGGAAGGGCTCCGCCTGCCAAACCCTCGCTCGCATAGCTTTTTTCCCCGCCGGACAAGTCCGGCTCCTCGCGGCCGCTTCGCTCCAAAAAAGCCATCGGCTCAGGTGCTCCGCATGCGCTACGCCCCGCGTGAACGCGGGTTCGAAGGCGTTTCGCTTCCCATCACGGTCCAGCCATCGCGAGGGGATCGGCTCCTCGCGAACAAAGGACAAAGACCATGACCGCAATCGGATACGTCACCAAGAACGACAACGGCAGCTACAAAGGGCAGCTCCGCATTGGACCGATCGGCATTGCCGGGTGTTCCATCGCCATCTGACGCGGCGGGCGCTGCTCTATACGGAGATGCTGACGACCGGTGCCATCATTCATGGCGACCGGGAGCGGCTGCTCGGGTTCGACGCGGTCGAGCATCCGGTGGCGCTTCAGCTTGGCGGGTCGGATCCGCGCGAGCTCGCACTGGCCGCGCGGATCGGCGAAGAGTTCGGCTATGACGAGATCAACCTCAATGTCGGCTGCCCGTCGGATCGTGTGAAGGATGGCCGCTTTGGAGCCTGCCTCATGGCGGAGCCGGAGCTTGTGGCGCGATGTGTCGACGCGATGAAGGGCGCGGTTTCCATTCCCGTCACCGTCAAATGCCGCATCGGCATCGACGATCAGGATCCGGAGGTCGCGCTCGATACGCTTGCGCGTGGAGTGGTCGCCTCAGGCTGCGATGCGCTGATCGTGCATGCCCGCAAGGCCTGGCTCAACGGTCTGTCGCCGAAGGAGAACCGCGACATCCCGCCGCTCGACTATGACCGCGTCTATCGCCTCAAGCGCGCGATGTCTGATGTGCCCATCATCATCAACGGCGGCATCCCCGGTATCGACGAGGCGAAAGCGCATCTCGAGCACGTCGACGGCGTGATGCTCGGCCGCGCCGCCTATCAGGAGCCATGGCGGCTGCTCTCCGTCGATCAAGATATCTTCGGCGAAGCGGCGCCGCATGCGACGATGCAGGACGCGCTCGAAGCGATGATGCCCTATATCGAGCAGCAGCTTGCGCGGGGCACGCGGCTGCATGCGATCACGCGGCATTTCGTCGGGGCGTTCCACGCCGTGCCCGGTGCGCGCGCCTTCCGCCGCCATCTTGCCGAGCAGGGGGTGAAGCCGGGCGCCGGTGTGGACGTGCTGCGCGACGCGATCGCACGTGTCGGTGCGCGCGCTCCGGCGGAGGCCGCGGCCTAGCCCAAACGGGTGAAGAGCCGGATCGTGAAAATCCGGCTCCTCGTCGATCCGTCTCAGCGGAGCAGATCGAAATGATAGTTCACGCCGACGCGGAAGGTGTGGAATTTCGCGGCGTTCCAGTCCGGCAGATCGTCGTGCTCGAACTCGGTGTAGAGATATTCGGCCTTGGCCGACCATTTCGGCAGGAACGCCCATTCGACGCCGCCGCCCGCGGTCCAGCCCATCTTCATCTTGTTGATCGGCCCGTCCTTCAACTCGCCGGTGGCAAGACCAGCGGTCCCGAAGAACAGCAGCCGTGAATCCATCGTCGCGATGCCGGCGCGGGCGCGGCCGGTCGTGTACCAGGGGATGCTCACCGCGGCGCTGTTGAGCGCGTCGCGGTTCTTGATGTCGCCGCCCTCGAAGTCATTCTCGATGCCGACCACGAACATCGGCGAGAGCTGGTAGTTGTAACCAATCTGCACGCCGCCGACGGCGCCCTTGACCTTGCCGCCGCTGATGCCGACGAGATTATTGAACGCGTCGTCGCCGCTCTCTGCGTAGCCGGCGTTGAAGCCCGCATAGAGACCCGTCCACGAATACACCGGCTGCGGCGCCGTGTAGGCCGAGGAGGGTGCGGCGTAGCGCGGCGACAGGTCGGCAGCGCAGGCGCTGCTCGCGGCGAACACCGCGGCAAAGGGCAGGGCGCGCATCGTGCGGCGTAAGGCGGCTCTGGCAGTCATGACTCTCAATCTCCCACTTGGCCGCACCTCACGGAGCAGCCTTGTCCAACCCCGATCCGGGAATGGGATTGTTATAAACCGACTAGGCGGTTTGTAAATAGAGGAAATGCCACATCGATGGATTGTTCGCGGGGGCTCGAGTTAGGCGGTTGGCTGGCAGCCGCGCCGATGCTGCGCAGCGCGCTGGCGCAAAGGTGGCCTTACGAGGCGCCAGATCGGCCGCTGTCCGTCATGATGACGAAGCGACAATACTCGACATCGCAATGATGGGTGGATCGAGAGGGTTGCGACAATGAAGCGTTAGACAAGATGCGCTCCACAATCAAAGATTGTTTATTGCTCTGTTATTTACTCGTCCGACGATCCTTCGGCCCTCGCAGCATTTCATGCGGTGACGTTCGCGGTTGTTTTCGCGTCGGAGACGTTGGGCTCGGACCCGTCATGTGGGTCGATTTGATGAGGGACCAGCGATGCCAATTTTCATGGCCATAGTGATCCTGGTGAGCGTCTCGATATTGTTTGGTCCGCGCAATGCGTCGGCGCAGGATGTGCCGGGGATGGAGCGGCGCCGTCAGTTTGACTGGCGCCAGAGCGGCCAAGGGCGATTTAACAAGCGCCGATCGCGTTGTGCGGCTCAGGCAGTCCCGGCTGATTGGGCCTGGATCGTGCGCACGGATCGGGTAGCGAAGCGCATTATCGCAACGCGCGGCGATCTGGCAATTCCGGGTAGCCGGTGAGCATCAGCTTGTCGGCGCGCACACCCCAGCTCTCCAGGCGGTCGAGGAAGCTCATGCCGAGCAGATTGGTCTTCATCTGCCCGCGGGGCACGACGAGGGCCGGCACCGACTTTTCGACGAGGTGGCCGACGGAGAGACGGTCGAGCGTAAGGCGGGCTGCCTTGGTGTGGCCACCCGCGGTTTCGAGATCGACGTCGTATTCGAGCATCTCGAGAGGCAGTCCGATCGCTTTCGCGGTTTCCCAGGTCAGCACCACCGAGGTCGCACCGGTATCGATCACCATCGGTGCGGCGACGCCGTTGATCTTGGCGCGCAGCGCGAACTCGCCGCCCTGGCCGCGCTGGATCTGCACGGCCGGGGCCGGGGGGGCGATCTGCGCGCGAAACATGTGCGAGACCTTGTTGCTCGCGCGCACGATCCGGTCGGGATCGCCATAGGCGACAACGGCACCGGCCGTGCCGGCGAGCATGACGAGAACGAGCAGGAAGCGGATCATTGCGCGCCTCCGAGGCGACGCAGGGCGGTCAGGCGCGTTTCGGCGATCCCGCGATCGGCTGCAAACCCGCGTCCGCCATGCGTGCCGGCAACAGCGCCATCACCGCGAACCGTTCCGCGCTCTCCATGGCGTGCCAGCGCGCGATCTCCGGCAAGGTCCGGCCGCAGCCGAAGCACAGCCTGGTCTTGGGATCGATCATGCAGACGGCGACGCACGGCGTTTCTTTGCTCATGTGGCCATAGTGGGGGATCGTCGGGCATGTCTGCAAGCATCTCGTTAAGAGCCCGTACCTGCGCTCATGATCGGCTTGTGGCGCGGCCGGCGCTTCTCGTCGGGCACCGCGGAACTGTCCGGCTGGAGCGGCGGAGAATCGTCCGACATCGGCGCCAGCGCACTCATCACGCGCTCCGGCGGGAAGGTGACGATCACCTCGGTGCCGATGCGCAGCTTCGATTTCAGCGTGAATGTGCCGCCATGCAGGTCGATCAGGTTCTTGGCGATGGGCAGGCCGAGCCCTGCGCCCTGTTCGGCCGACTTGATCGAGTTGGAACCCTGGCCGAACGAGGCGAGCACGATCGGGATCTCGTCCTCGGGGATGCCGGAGCCGGAATCCTTCACCGAGAGATATTGCCCGCCCGAAGCGGTCCAGCCGGCCTTGAGCCAGATCTCGCCGCCTTGCGGGGTGAACTTGATCGAGTTGGAGAGCAGGTTGAGCACGACCTGGCGGATCGCTCGCTCGTCGGCCCAGAGCCGCGGCATGGCCTGCTCGAACACCTCGTGGATGGTGATGCCGCGGCTCGAGGCGCGCAGCTTCATCAAATGATGGCAGTCGGCGACGATGCCGACCAGCGACACCGCTTCCTCGTTGAGCTCGTAACGGCCAGCCTCGATCCGCGACAGATCGAGGATCTCGTTGATGAGGTTGAGCAGGTGCACGCCGGAATTATGGATGTCGGCGGAATATTCCTTGTAGACCGGCACCGCGTGTGCACCAAAGATTTCGCTCTTCATCACCTCGGAGAAGCCGAGGATCGCGTTCAGCGGCGTGCGCAGCTCGTGGCTCATCTGCGCGAGGAAGCGTGATTTTGCGACGTTGGCGGATTCGGCGCGGTGGCGCGCTTCGTCCGAGATCGCCTTGGCCTGTTCGAGCTCGCCGATCAGCGCGTCCTTCTCGGCGCGTGCCTCGAGCGTGGCGAAGGTCGAGGAGTGCAGGCGGTGCGCCAGCAGCACGAAATAGCCTTCGGCTGCGAGCGCGAGCGCCGCCAGGATGTAATTGTCGAGCGCGCCGGTGATTGCAAAGCTCAGCGCCATCGCGACCGCGACCGGCGCCGTGGCTGCGAGGGCGGCGATCGGCAGATTGGCGGCCAGCATGCTCGACACTGCGATCACCAGCAGCATCAGGAACATCATCAGCGTTTCCGTGACCATGTCGAGCACGGGATGGATCAGGATCGCCATCCAGCACAGGCCATAGAGCAGGTCGAGCACGACGAAGTGCGTCCGCCATGTGCGCGTCGCCGCGGGCGAGGAGGTCTCTGCCAGAAAACGGTGGCAGCTGCGGATCATCGCGGCGTGGATGCAGAGCATGCCGGCGGTCCAGGCCGCGGCCGGGATCGGCTGCATCCACAGCCCGAACAGCACGCCGGTGGCGACCACCAGCAGCATCACGACATAGGAGGCCGACAGCCGCGTCTGGGCATATTGGCGCAGCATCTCGGCGTCGAAAGCCGGTCGGGTTCCGCTGGTCGACGTTAACTTGTCGCGCGCCTCGCGTACCCGCTGCGACGCAGCCCGGCGGCTGCTCGCCGATGGCGCGCTCACCGGCTCGGCCGGAAGCTGCACGACCTCTGGCTTTTCAGCGGGTTTACTCATCGAACAACAACATTCCTGCCCGCGCAAAGGCGGGCCTTCTGCATTGTCTATCTCTGGCAAGAAATCCTTAAGAGGTGACTTAAGGAGCTAAAGAATTACGTTAACCCGGCGTTAATTTTGAATGCGCGTAGTGCCGGTCAGTGCAGCGCCGCATGCTGGGCGACGTAGACCACGGCGCCCGCCAGATAGCCCGCGAGCGCGGGGATGGCGATGCGGCGGGCGTACCAGAGGAACTCGATCCGCTCGAGCCCCATGGCGGCGACGCCCGCGGCCGAGCCGATGATCAGGATCGAGCCGCCGGTGCCGGCGCAATAGGCGATGAATTCCCAGAGGAAGCTGTCGGGCGGGTAGTGGCCGAGGTCGTACATGCCCATGGTCGCCGCCACCAGCGGCACGTTGTCGATGACGGCGCTGAGCAGGCCGAGCACGACGACGATGACGTCCTGGCGGCCAATCGTCGCCTCCAGCCAGCGCGCCAGCATCGACAGGAGGCCCGCATGCTCGAGGCAGGCGACCGCCAGCAGAATGCCGAGGAAGAACACGATCGAGCTCATGTCGATCCGCGTCAGCGCATGCGCGAGCGTCAGCGGCCGGCGAACATGCTCGTCCTTGTCGCGGTGAACGACCTCGCCGACCAGCCAGACGATGCCGAGCCCGAGCAGCACGCCCATGAAGGGCGGCAGATGCGTGACCGCCTTGAAGGCCGGCACGGCGATCAATACGCCGAGCCCCAGATAGAACATCAGATTGCGCTCGAACGACCCGACGAGCTGAACTCCGTCGTCCTTGGGTGGTGGCGCGATGGTCTTGCCTTTCACCAGAAGGCTGATGAAGGCGAGCGGCACGAGCAGATTGACCAGCGAGGGCAGGAACACCGAACCCATGATCTTCAACGGCGTGATCTGCCCGCCGATCCACAGCATGGTCGTGGTGACGTCGCCGATCACGGTCCAGGCGCCGCCGGCATTGGCGGCGATGACGATGAGGGAGGCGAACAGCAGGCGGTCGTCGCGCCTGGCGATCAGCCGCTGGATCAGCGAGACCATCACGATGGTGGTGGTCAGATTGTCCAGGATCGCGCTGAGGAAGAAGGTCACGAAGCCGATCAGCCACATCAGGCGGACCTGACTGGTCGTGCTGATGCGAGAGGTGATGACCTCGAAACCGTCGTGGGCGTCGATCACCTCGACGATGGTCATCGCGCCGATCAGGAAGAACACGATCTGCGCGGTGGAAACGACGGATTCGTCGATCTGCCGGCCGACCATGGCGTGGTCGCCGATCGTGGCCGCGTAGATCGCCCAGAGCAGCCCGGCGCCAATCAGCGCCGTGGCACTCTTGCTGATCCGGAGCGGGTGTTCGAGCGCGATCGCCGCATAGGCCAGAACGAAGATGACGGCGATCGCGATCAGCAAGGCGGGATCAGTTCGACAGGTGTCAGCGGTTAAGGCGCGCGAGCAGGCTCGACGTATCCCAGCGCTTGCCGCCCATCTTCTCGACCTCGGCGTAGAACTGGTCGACCAGCGCGGTCACCGGCAGATTGGCACCGTTGCGGCGGGCTTCGGCCAGCGAGATCGAGAGGTCCTTGCGCATCCATTCGACCGCGAAGCCGAAATCATACTTGTCCTCGTTCATGGTCTTGTAGCGGTTCTCCATCTGCCAGGACTGCGCTGCGCCCTTGGAGATGGTCTCGATCACGGCGGCGACGTCGAGGCCACTCTTCTTGGCGAAGTGGATACCCTCGGAGAGGCCCTGGACCAGACCCGCGATGCAGATCTGGTTGACCATCTTGGTCAACTGGCCGGAGCCGGCGGGCCCGAGCAGCTTGCACATCCGCGCATAGGCGCCCGTGATGACCGGCTCGGCGCCGGAATAGGCGTCCTGCGTGCCGCCGCACATCACCGTCAGCACGCCGTTCTCGGCGCCGGCCTGGCCGCCCGAGACGGGAGCGTCGATGAACTTGAACCCGGCCTTCGCGGCGGCCGCATCGAGCTCGCGTGCGACCTCGGCGGAGGCGGTGGTGTGATCGACGAAGGTCGCGCCCTTCTTCATGCCGGCGAACGCGCCGTCGGGGCCGATCGTGACCGCGCGCAGATCGTTGTCGTTGCCGACGCAGCACATCACGAAATCCTGGCCCTCGGCCGCGGCCTTCGGGGTCGCAGCCGTCTTGCCGCCGAACTTGTCCGCCCATTCCTTCGCCTTGGCCGCGGTGCGGTTGTAGACGGTGACCTCATGGCCCCCTTTTTTCACGAGGTGTCCGGCCATGGGGAAGCCCATCACGCCGAGACCGAGGAAAGCGACTTTAGCCATGTGTGGTACCTTGTCCGTAGTTTGGGTTTTACGGTTTTTGCCGGGCGAGGGGGCGCCTGGTTCCGCTATGAGGGCGGATTAGGAGCGCACCATAAACCCTTGAGGCCAGAGGGCAACGGCTTCGTTTGGCAGCCGCCTGTGCTAGGATGGCGGGACTTAAGGTCCTACATAAAAAAAGGGAGCGAAAGCATGGGCGGCGTGAGTGTTGGTGTCCTCGATCATTTCAACATCCGGACCCGGAATCTGGCCGAGACGGTCCGCTTCTATGAGGACGTGCTGGGCCTGGAAAAAGGCGCCCGGCCCGATTTCGCCTTCCCGGGGGCCTGGATGTACAGCGAGGGCAAGGCGGTGGTGCACCTCGTCGATATTTCCCCGACCTCGGAGCCACAAAAGCCGGATTCCGGCGTTGTCCACCATGTCGCCTTCGTCAGCCGCGGTTTCGACGGCATGAAGCAGCGGCTGACGTCCAAGGGCATGAAATTCGACTCCCGCCAGGTGCCCGGCGGCGACCTCTGGCAGATCTTCGTCCACGACCCCAACGGGGTCATGATCGAGCTCAATTACGAGGCCGCTGCGGAGCAGGGGGCTGCCCCCGCGGAGATGGCTGACGATATCGGCAAGCAGTAGCCTTTTGGCCGTTTCCGCTCTAATGGGGCATCCTCAAGCCTTGAGCGTGATCTGATCGGAAAGCCGCTCCACACTTTTCCGGATCATGCTCTGTTCAGGAGATGCGCTTTGAGCGTGACGCAGCAACAGGTTCTCGACAGCCTCGCCAGGATCAAGTCGCCCCGCGGGGTCGCGCTCACCAATGCCAATGTGCTGAGCGCGATCAGCGCGGCCGACGGCAAGGTGTTCTTCTCGATCAACGTCGATGCCGCCGAGGCGCGGGCCTGGGAATCCGTCCGGGCCGAGGCCGAGGCCGCGGTGCGCGCCATTCCCGGCGTCACCACCGTGATGGTGGCGCTGACCGCCGAGCGCAAGCCGGGTGCGACACCACCTCCGCCGCCAACGCCGAGCCGCGGCACGCCGGGCGTGCAGCCGGTCCACGCCCACAAGCCACCGCCGCAGGGCGGCGCCCAATCGCCGATGGCGCGCCAGTCCGAGATTCCGGGTGTCGCCGCCGTGATCGCGGTCGCCTCGGGCAAGGGCGGCGTCGGCAAGTCGACCACAGCGCTCAACCTGGCGCTGGGCCTGCGCGACCTCGGCCTCAGGGTCGGGCTGCTCGATGCCGACATCTACGGCCCCTCGGTGCCGCGGCTGACGGGCCTGCACGAGAAGCCGGCGCTGGACGGCGAGCGCAAGATGATTCCGCTCAAGCGTTTCGGCCTCGCCATCATGTCGATCGGCTTCCTGGTGGAGGAAGAGACCGCGATGATCTGGCGAGGTCCGATGGTGATGTCGGCGGTGACGCAGATGCTGCGCGACGTCGCATGGGGGAGCCTCGACGTGCTCGTGGTCGACATGCCGCCGGGCACCGGCGATGCCCAACTCACGCTGGCGCAGAATGTACCGCTCAAGGGCGCCGTGATCGTCTCGACCCCGCAGGACCTGTCCCTGATCGATGCACGGCGGGGGCTTGCGATGTTCAGGAAGGTCAACGTGCCCGTGCTCGGCATCGTCGAGAACATGAGCTACTTCCAGTGCCCGCATTGCGGCACGAAATCGGACATTTTCGGCCATGGCGGCGCGCGCCACGAGGCCGAGAAGCTCGGGGTACCGTTCCTGGGCGAGATCCCCCTGCACATGGCGATTCGCGCCACCTCGGATGCCGGTAATCCCGTGGTCGACAGCGAGCCGGACGGTCCTCATGCGGCGATCTATCGCGCCATTGCGGGGCAGGTCCGGGACCAGCTCAAAGGCGTTATCGCCGCGGCCTGAGCCGGTCTTTTGGGGACATGCGACTTTCGTAGAGCCCCGTCATGCCATTGTCGCGTTCCGAAAGCGGGGCTTCCGTGTTAAAGGCCACGGCAGTCAAGCCCCTTCGGTTCGACGCGACAAAAACGCGTCGCCGGAACGAGCGGCGACAACGAGGAAGTTTAGGGGAAACGCCCCAACAAGGAGAGACCTGAAGATGAAGCGTCGTGATTTCCTGAAAGTGTCGGCAGCAGGCGCGGCGGCGACCGCCGCGGTGGCCTCGCCGGCGATCGCGCAGTCCATGCCCGAGATCAAGTGGCGCCTGACGTCGAGCTTCCCGAAGTCGCTCGACACCATCTATGGCGGTGGCGAGCAGCTGGCGAAGTACGTCGCCGAGATGACCGACAACAAATTCCAGATCCAGGTGTTCGCCGCCGGCGAAATCGTCCCCGGCCTCCAGGCGCTCGATGCGACCTCGAACGGCACGGTCGAGATGTGCCACACCGTCTCCTACTACTATGTCGGCAAGGACCCGACCTGGGCGATCTACGCCTCGGTGCCGTTCGGCCTCAACGCGCGCCAGCAGAACTCCTGGTGGTACCAGGGCGGCGGCGAGCAACTCGGCAACGAGTTCTTCAAGAAGTCGAACGTGATCGGTCAGCCCTGCGGCAACACCGGCACCCAGATGGGCGGCTGGTTCCGCAAGGAGATCAAGACCGTTGCGGACCTCTCCGGCCTCAAGATGCGCATCGGCGGCATCGCCGGCCAGGTGCTCCAGAAGGTCGGCGTCGTGCCGCAGCAGCTCGCCGGCGGCGACATCTATCCGGCACTGGAGAAGGGCACCATCGACGCCGCCGAGTGGGTCGGCCCCTACGATGACGAGAAGCTCGGCTTCGCCAAGGTCGCCAAGTACTACTACTATCCCGGCTTCTGGGAAGGCGGTCCGACCGTCCACGCCTTCACCAACCTGGACAAGTGGAATTCGCTGCCGAAGAACTACCAGGCGATCCTCACCAACGCGATGGCCAACGCCAACAGCTGGATGGCCGCGCGCTACGACATGCAGAACCCGGCGGCGCTGAAGCGTCTGGTCGCCGGCGGCACCCAGCTTCGTCCCTTCACCAACGAAGTGCTCGAGGCCTGCCTCAAGTCGACCAACGAGCTGTGGGGCGAGATCTCGGCCAAGAACCCCGACTTCAAGAAGTCGATCGACGCCATGCAGGCCTACCGCTCCGACGAATATCTGTGGTGGCAGGTCGCCGAATACACCTACGACAGCTTCATGATCCGCTCGCGCACCCGCGGCTGATCTTTCGAAACGTCGCAAGACGACAGAGCCCGGCCTCGTTCGCGAGGCCGGGCTTTTTCTTTGCCGCCAGCGGCCGCCCAAACAAAAATATGAAAAACAACCCCATGCACAGTAGAAGCAGGGTGAGGGCAGGTTGCCCTGTAAATGCTGCCAACCATCTGGACCGTTGGGGCAAATCAGCGGGAAGGGGCAATCGTCGCGCAACCGGGGCCAACGCGGCGATTTTGCCTGATCGCGGCATCTGGAATGACATCGTCATTTGCCGCGCGTCCGTTCCCGCATCGTCATTGTGAAGAGCCCTTGGGAAGAAGCAATCCGGGCTGTCACCGCGGATGGACTCTGGATTGCTTCCGCCTTCGCCGAGGCTTCGGCGGACAAGTCGCTACGCTCGCAATGACGGGTGGATGGAGTTGGGGCTCGACCCAGCAACGAACCCGTTTGACACGTCGGGCAAAACAGTGGCAAAAAGCTAACATCGTATAATCCGAAATTGATCTTCGGTGCCGACCCCGTGAGGTGACGATGAGCTTCGATCCCGATGAAGTTCAAAGCGCGCTGCGCAAGGCATGGTCGCTGTCGACTTCCAGCCAATGGACGCCGAACAATCCCGCGGCAGGGCAGTGCAACGTCACGGCGCTGCTCGTTCACGAACTCTTCGGCGGCGAGCTGCTGAAGACGCGTCTGCCGGCGGGCGATCATTTCTACAATCGGATCGAAGGGCGGCGGTACGACTTCACAGCGAGCCAGTTCGATCAGCCGATTGCCTACGTCGACTTGCTCACAGATCGAGCCGACGCAGAGCTGGGAGCAACGAGCGACCAACTGGCCGAACTCAGAGCCGCTTTTCAGGAGCACCGTACGAGGTCAGCTTAAGGCCGGTAGCCAGTGTCGCCCTGTCGCTTGCAGAGGTCCGCTATCCGTAAAAAGTCGAAATTCGCATCGAGCACGCCACGTCTGCGATGGTCCTAATGCAGACGTGATAATGCTGGCGTCAGCACCGCTACGATGACCATTCCCAACTGCCGCCTTACAGCCTGCGCAGGACGAACTGCATGATGAGCCCGCTGAGCGTCAGAAACACCGCGAGAACCACCGTGACCGTGACGGCGGGCGTTCCGGCGAAATTGGCGCTTGCGATCACCATGGCGATGCCCGTGTTCCGCTGAGGGGTGCTGAAAGCGAGCGCCTTGCGCGTTTCCTTTTCCGGCCCGCCGAGGATCCAGCCGACGAGCGTGCCGATCAGAACCAGCAGCAGCATGCCCCCGAACGCCCAGAGGCTGAACTTCGCGAGCTGATTCCATTGCGCTATCAAGCCGCACACCACGACGGCCACGACGAGCAGGTTCTGCACCATCTCCATCGGCTTCGCCAACCGCGCGGCAACGTCCGGCTTCCAGTGATGGAAGGCCAGCGCGAGAGCCAGCGGAATGATCTGCGATATCAGCAGCGTCTTGGCGATACCGAAATAGTCGATGGTAAGTGAGCCGGCGCCGGGAAGCCGGGCGAGCAGCAGCGCCAGCAGGAGCGGCGCCAAAATGGCCGACAGCGCAGCCGAGATGATCATCAGGTCGACCGCGTAGGGCACATCGCCTTTTGCAACTGTGGTACCCGGCACCGAGAACGGTGCGCCGGCGCACACCGAGACGATGAGAAAGCCGGCGGAGACCAGCGGCGGCGCCTGGAAGAGGTGGAGCAGGACGACCGTGATGAGCGGCACCAAGATGAAGCTCGCCACGAGCCCCAACACGATCAGCCGAGTGCGTCCGAGCGAGGACACGATTTCATCGATACCGACCTTCAAGCCTGCCGTGATGGCCATGGCGAACACCAGAGCTATGCTCAGGGGCGTCAGTAGTTCGGTGGCGGTCATCGGCCTGTTCCCATCCGAAGCAGCGATTATCCTGTCGTGGCGCTGCCCGGCGGTTGCAGCGGGTCGTTGACTTCCGACCATCCTTTCCGGCCGAACGCCTCGTCCACGATGGTGCGCAGGCGGACGATCGTTTCCTCGGGCAACGACGGGAAATCTTCCAGTTCGTACTTCTGGCCCAGGAAGCCGTATTTGGACTGCCCGAAGCGATGGTACGGCAGCAGTTCGTATTTGATGACGTTCGGGTGAGGTCGGATGAAATCCAGCGTCGCGCGGATGTTCTCCTCGCTGTCGTTAACACCTGGAATGACCGGGGTTCGCGCGATGAACTTCTTGTCGGGAAACTGTTCGTAGAGACGCTTCAGGTTGTCGAGCACTCGCTTGTTGCTGGCGCCGGACCACTTCTTGTGACGCTCGGCGTCCATGCTCTTGATGTCGTGATAGTAGTAGTCGACGTGTGGCGCGACCTTCTCGATGTTGGCGTACGGAACGTTGCTCGCAGTCTCGACAGCGGTGTTGATGCCGCGGTTGTGGGCTTCCTCGAGGAGCGCCGCGGTGAAGTCGGGGGAGAGCATGCACTCGCCGCCGCTCACCGTGATCCCGCCGCCGGAATCCGCGAAGAACGCCTGGTCCTGCTCGACCTCGTTCAGGACCTCGTCCACGGTCATCTCGCGGCCGAACAGGTAAAGCGCGCCGGTGGGGCAGACCGACGCCGTTTCCTCGCCGCATTCGCTGGCGAGGTCCCAGTTGACGTGGATCCGGTCGTCCAGGCCGTCGACGACGTACATGGCGCCTTCCGGCGCCGGCGGGTGAAGGCAGCGGCCGCACGCCTTCGCGCCGATGCACTTGTTCATGTTGTAGGCGAGCTCCGGCAGCCTGCCGATCGTCTCCGGGTTGGAGCACCACTTGCAGCGGAGCGAGCAGAACTTCAGGAACACGGTGCAGCGAAGCCCGGGCCCGTCTTCGGTGCAGAAGTGCTGGATGTTGACCACCAGGCCCTTGGGCGGTCCGTCAGACGCGACGTTGTTGGTCATCGGGCGGCTCCGTGATCGCCGAGACAGATGCCGAGCGCCCGCGCCGCGACCATGAACTCGCTGGCGGGCGGGACCGTCCGGATGCCGTTGACGGCCTGGCCGAGCGGAACGTAGGCCAGATGCGGCGGCTTGAATGCGACCATCTCCCCGCTGCGGCCCTCGTTCAGTCCGCGGACTGCTGCGGCCCCATAGGCCAAGCCGATCTGCCGGTCGACCGCGGTGAGTTTCCCGCCGCGAAGCAGCTGATCCGGCACGAAGGAGAACGTCTCGATGTTGGTGCGCCGCTGCAATTCGGGCGCCACGCTTTCGGCGGCCGCTCCGGAACGTCTGATCACTCTTTGGCCGCTGACCTGCGCCGTCGAGCCCGGCGACAGGGCGCGCCTCCTTGCCTCGATGGCTTCGTCCTTGGCAGTGTCGGATCGGCCGTCTTCTGCCGGCCGAGCTCCTTCCGCCACCACGACAAGCGCAGGGTGACGGCCGCGGTCGAGCAGGCGCTGCGAAACGCGATCCAAGTCGTAGGGAATTTCGGGAATGAGGATCGCGTCCGCGAGCGCCGCGATGCCGGCCTGCAGCGCCAGCCAGCCGGCGTGTTCGCCGAGTATCTCGACCACCGCGATCTTGTGCCCGGCGCGCGCCGCCGTGCGGATTCGATCGAGCAGTTCAATGGTGAATTCCAGCGCGGAATTGAAGCCGAACGAGTACGCGGTCGCCGCGACGTCGTTCTCGACGGATTCCGGAACGCATATCGTCTTGAGCCCCTTCCGCTCCAGCTTCCAGGCGACGCTCATGGCGCGACGGCCGACGACGCTGATGACGCCGTCGATCCGTTCGCGTCCTGCCGAGGCCAGGAGGTCGTCGGATCGGTCCATTTCCTCGACGTAGTCATCGTCGACCGTTCGGACCTGGAACGGATTGACGCGCGAGGTCGTCAGGTCGCCTCCGCCACTGAGGAGGCCTTCGACGGAATCGGGTGTCAGCCTGGTCAGCCCCCCGTTGGGATAACGATCGCTGAACAGCAGCCCTTCGTAGCCGTTGTTGATCGCGAAGACTTCCCAATCCAGTTCGTGTGCGGCCACCACGGCACCTGCGACCACGGCACTCCAGCCGGGAACATAAGCCCCGCCGGAATTGATCGCTATTCGCCTCGCGGAGGTGCTCATCTGCTACCCGTTGCGTTCAGGCGGCCTCTTCGGTTCTCGCGATGATCTCTGCCTGTTGGGACGGAGAGAGATCGACGAAGTACGCGGAATAGCCCGCGATGCGGACGACGAGGTCGCGGTACTTTTCCGGATCCTTCTGCGCGGCCAGCAGGGTCTCGCGATTCAGGATGTTGAACTGGACGTGCCAAAGCTTGAGGTTGGACCAGGTGCGGACGATCTGCATCAGCCGGCGCGTGCCTTCCTCGCCGGCGACGTTGCCGGGAGCGAACTTCATGTTGATGAGCTCGCCGCCCTTCTCGCGATAGCTGGTGTCGCGCCCATGCGCCATGGACGTCAACGCCACCGTGGGGCCCTTGAGATCCATGCCGTGCGACGCCGAGATGCCTTCCGACAAATATTCGTGGGCTGGGCGGCCGTTGGGGGTGGCCCAGGTAACCTTGCCGAGCGGGACGTGGAACGTGATGGGGATGCAGCGCAGGATGAAGCACTGGCCGTTCGGTTTCGGATACTTCCTCAACAATTCTAGGAGGAGGTGATCGATCGCCAGGCTGATCCTGTCGACCCAGTCGACCCCGTTGCCGTATTTCGGCGCGTTCAGGCACATCTGCCGGATCGCCTCGTTGCCTTCCCAGTTGCTCTCGATCGCTTGCAGAAGCTGGTCCCACGTCAACTGCTTGGTGTCGAAGATCAGGTGCTTGACGGCAGCCAGGCTGTCGACCGCGGTGCCCTTGCCGACCGTATCCAGGCAGGAGTGGTCGAGCCCTCCGGGGATGTAGTCGCCGTGGCTGTGCAGGTCGCGGCAGTGCTCCATGGCGAGGTCGTGCAGCATCGAAGTCTGCGGCGAAGCGAAATAATTGCCGGCCATTTTCAGCGCGACATACTGCTGGGTCAGCGCGTGCCGGACGAGATGTTCGACCTGCGCCGCGAACGCCTTCCAGACGTCATCGAAGCTGGTCCAGGCGCGGGGATCGCCAGTCTCTAGCCCGAACTTCAGATCCTTCCAGACCTTGAGCCTGCCGTTGCGGAAAGTCGTCTCTACCGCCGAGCCGTAGTTGAAGCCACCGTTGGCCGTGACGTTGGTCTCGCGGTTGATGAGGCGGTTCTCGCAGCAGCCCGAGATGTTCCAGTCGTTGGCTTCCTTTCGGCTGGCGCCATTCGCCAGGTAGAACGGGATGACCATCTCGTCATTGAGCAGCTTCGGATATCCTTTGCCGTCCTTGATGGCGTCGACCACGGCATGCAGAAACTTCTCCGGCGTGTTGGCATGGATGCGCACGCAGACGTCGGGCGCCGTAATCTGCAGCGGTCGGACGGATTCCAGGATGGCGTAGGACAGATCGGTGGTAGCGTCCTGCCCGTCGGGCGTCAGCCCGCCGAGGCAGACGTCGACAAACTGCGAGAAGCCTTCGGTCCCGGCGGCGGCCACCGGATTCATCTTGATCTCGGTGACTTGGGACATCTGCAGCCACAGGCATTGCAGCAGTTCCTGAGCCGCCTCCTTCGTCAGCCGGCCTTCTGCGAGATCCTTTTGATAATAGGGGAGCAGATATTGGTCCATGCGGCCTTGGCCCATCGCGCAGCTGGTCTGCTCGATGCGGTTGAACATCTGGCCCCACCACTGGGATTGGAGGGCTTCGTGGAAGGCGCGCCGGGTTCTCCGGGACCTGGGTGCAGATGTCGGCGATGGTCAGGAGCTCGGCCTTGCGTTTTGGATTGGGTTCCGTCGCAGCCCTCTCCTTGGCCGCCGCGGCGTAGCGCTCCGACCAGATCTTCATCGCGTCGCAGGTGATGATGACGGCCTCGAGGAACGGCTCTTTGTGGATGGCGTCGCGTGGATGATCGAGCGCCGCTAGTCTGGCCTTGGCTTGCTCACGGATGCCTTTGCAGCCGAGCGTGAGGAGCTTGTTCCAGTCCGGCGTCCAGTTCTGGGAGTGCCGCTGGTTCGAAGTCGCAACCACGACGCAAGTCATGGTCAGGATGTCCTTGGGGTTTGGCCCGTACATCATGAAGCGGGTTTCTTCGGGGATCGCGTCGTGGAAGTTCGAGGCGTAGTCGCGGCCCGTCCAGTAGGGCGTTAGGACCTCGTCGATGATCCGCTCGTCGTCCTCCATCACGACCACTTCGCCGATTTTTCCTTTGTTTTTTTTGAACTCCTTGACGCCGTCGGGCATGATCGCGCCGTCGAGCTCGGCGTACACGATGGCCCAGCGCCCGAGCCAGGTGTTCGGCCGCCCGACGATGAGCTCGTCGTCGAGGATAGCGACCGTCGATCTCTCGGCGTAGTGCTTCAGCGCCTTCGCCCAGCGCAGGACGAGCGGCTGGGATTCGGTGGCCTTGAAGGTTTCCGTGAACAGCACGGAGCGCTCAAGTGCCACGCGGGGCGGACCGTAGGCGCGCATGCCTTCGAATATGCGAACGACGCGGTCCGATGCGGCGCCGTGGAGAACCTTGGTCCCTTGCTGTATGGCGTGCTCCTGGGCAGACAGCGTCGCGGTCGAAAGAGCCATGGCGAACTCCTGCGCTGATTGGGGGCGGATCCGTCGATCGACGGCGCCGGGTTAGGTCACGACGCCTCCGTTCATGTTGATGGTTTGGCCGACGATGTAGGCGGCGTCGTCGCTGGCCAAATAGACTGCAAGGGAAGCGTATTCCTCGATCTTGCCCATGCGTCCGGCTGGAATCATCTGCAACTGGCGGGCTTGCGTTTCCTTGCCCATGGCCTTGAATGCAGCGTCCCAGGACTCTGTCAGGATCCCGCCGCAGGCGATGCAGTTGACGTTGACGTTGGCGCCGATCACCTCGAGCGCGACCGAGCGGGTGAAGCCGACCACCCCGGCCTTCGACGCCGAGTAGTGCGGACTATGGAACGACATGCCGGAGACAGCCGCGATCGAGGCGATGTTGACGATCTTGCCGTACTTCTTGGCTTCCATGATCTTGAGCGCTTCGCGGGTACAGTAGAAGACGCCGGTCAGGTTGACGTTGATGATCCGGTTCCACTCGGCGTCGTCGATGTTCTTGGTGATCTCAAGGGAATGTTTCTCGATAGGCGTCGAGATCATCTCGAGGAATGCGGCCCGGGCCTTTCGGCTTGCGTCGCTGGAGGGCGTGATGGCGGCATTGTTGATCAGAATGTCGACCGTGCCGTAGTGCTCTACGGCTTTGGCGAACATGTTCTCCACGTCCTTGCTGGACGAGATGTCCGCGCCGATGGGGATTGCATCGCCACCCGCGCCTTTGATCATCGCCACGGTATCGGCCGCGTTCTTCTCCTCGCGCTCGTTGACGACAACCTTGGCGCCTTGGTCGGCGAAGGCTTTCGCGATGCCCTTGCCCAGGCCTCGGCCCGCTCCTGTGATCAGTACGATCTTGTGCTTTAACTTCATGACCGCACACTCCTTCACTATGCAAGCTCAGGTTGCCCCTATCTCTTGAGCGCATCAACTGTGCGCGAATGCCGCAAATGGGACAGCGGGCGTTACCAATGTGGTTCGCAATATGGCAAGACTCGAGGCGGCCCTGTCCGGGTACAACGCTCGCGCACTCTTGGCTGAGCCGCTCCTTGCATGTCTTGTCAACCGCACTGAACCTCGCAAGCGCCAAGAGGCAAGCATCTGAGAGTTCGTGCATATGCTCTCGAAAGCAAGCGCGGAGATCGACTCTCTCACCTGCTCGGGCGGTGTGGCGGCTTTGGTCGTCTCCTACGAATGCGACCAGATGCACAATGATTGTCCGGCCGTCCGCTCCGAGTCAAAAGCCGAATACCGATCTACAGCTGCGGACCAGATAGTCTAACCTCTCGCTCGGCGCGGAAGACATTGCCATACAGGTTGCTGATCCATTGTCTTCCGCTCGAGGTTACGTTCAAATAACGGATCGCCGTCGGGACTTGCGGTGCGACCTTGGTCCAGTAGAACTGCGGATATTTGTGCACCACGTCCGCGGGTGTGGCGTATCCGAGCGATTTGTTGAGCCCTATCTCTTCGAATTCATAGAAGAGCGCATTTGATTTCTTCATGTAGTTCGGATCGCCGAGCTGGCCGATCAGATCAGCGGCGCGCAGCAACAAACCTTCTTCCTCGTCCAGATCATCCTTGAGTTCGCTCGTTGGTGCGTCTGTATAGGGAAAGCGGGTATATTCGATGGCCTGGGCAACGCGCGCGGCGTCGATCTGGTCGACCGCGTCGAGGCGCTCCACCGCGAACAATTTTGAGCGATCGACGTGATAGGGCGCAAGCGCTGCATCGGAGGAGCCGACCGGCAACTCAACCGTTCGGCCGGTACCATCAACGACATAGGCGCCCTCCTGGTCTCCGTAGATGACGCCCCGAACGTAGCCGATGTCGTGGATCAGACAGGCCAGGATAAAGTGAGCGTAATCGCTGGCCGTGGTTTGCCTCAGAAGTGAGCGGCCGATCAGGATGTCGTGCCCCACCAGCGTGACCAACAGGGTGTGCTCCACGTTGTGATACAATGCATCGCTGTTGCCGATACATTCCAGGGCCAGCTTCGCCGCGTAAGGGAGCAATTCCGGCAAGCTGGCATGCGATGAGCCGAAGCGGCCTTTTGTCTCCGAGATGAGGAACGCACCGAGCGCCTGGGACGTCAGTTCTGGAATTGTTATCATGAGCAAGGTCCTCGTCGACGACCCCCCAGTAAGCCTGCTGCAGGATCAGGAGGGAGAGGAGGCCACTGGAAGAATGCGACGCCGAGCCGGAAGTTGCCGGACGCCGGCGAACTGAAGGGCGACGTCGCCGCCTGAAATTGGGCTGAACATGACGTGAGGCCAAAGGCGGGGGTGATGCTTGACCTAGATCAACGTGGCTGCGGCGCATGCTACGTCTGCCCGGCAGCAACGCCCGTTCAGGGCGGTCAAAAGCCGGCGTGCGGCGCGAAGGCCAGTCAGCCGGAGGCTGACATCGGCGGACAATTCAGCCATGGCGCCAATTTGTCGCCGGACCGCGTGGCTGGTCCGCCCTAGAAAGCGCGAAGGGTGCACCGGTACGCTCGGGTTCGAATGAACTCCACCCGACGGCGGAGCGACATGTTATTCTGGCTCATTGTATTTATGTGATTATCAGGAGACCGGATCATGATTCCTCAGGATCGGTTTCGCGGCCTTTTTCATAAATATCTGTTCGCGCTTTTCGTGGCTGTCGCGATCCCACTTGCATTCAACGGCGTTATTGAAGCGTGGTTCGGCTATCGCGATCAGCGCGCGAGGCTCGACCAGTGGCTTAGCCTCCAGTCCGCATCCGCGGCCGCCGAAATTCACGATTTCATCCACGGCATCACGAGTCAGCTTGGCTGGCTGGTTCAGCTTCCATGGAGTGACGAGTTCGACGAACGCCGGCGGACCGACGCGTTGCGCCTGCTTCGACAAGCGCCCGCCATCGTCAGTCTCACACTCCTCGACGGCAATGGCCTGGAGCGTCTCTACATCTCGCGGATCGGCCTCAATCGTATCGAGAGCCGCACGGACCGATCAGCCGATCCCGCCCTGGTTGGTGCCCGCGCAGCTCAGATCTGGTTCAGCGACGTCAGCTACAATCGAGGCTCCGAACCGTACTTGACGGTCGGGATTGCCGGCAACCGGCCGGCTGTCGGCGCAGTCATAGCCGAAGTGAACCTCAAGCTGATTTGGGACGTGATCTCGGCGATCAAGGTCGGAAAGACCGGATCCGCCTTCGTCCTGGACCGATCGGGTCGCCTGATCGCCCATCCCGACATCAGCCTCGTGCTCCGCGGGGCGGAGGAAGCAACCTCCAAGCCATTTCGGGCTGTGCGGGACGCGATAGGGTCGAAAGCGGGCTTCGCAACGAGCCGGGATGCGCAAGGACACTATGTTGCCGCCAGCGCTGCTCCCGTACAGGGCCCCGACTGGACAGTCGTGGTCGTGCAGCCGCTATCCGAAGCTTACGCACCGATCTATTCCGCCCTGTGGCGGACGGCAATGCTCCTCGCAATCAGCACCATGCTCGCAGGGATACTTGCCTATGCATTGGCGCACCGGATGACGGAGCCGATCAAGCTGCTCGAGGAGGGCACGGAGAGGATTGGTGCCGGGTCCTTCGACCACCGCATCTCGATCCACACCGGGGACGAGTTCCAGCGTCTTGCAAACAGTTTCAACAGAATGGCGTCCGAGCTGGCGCTGGCGCAGCAGCACCAGGAGCGCATCGCCAAGCTCAAGCGGTTCCTTGCCCCCCAGGTCGCCGATCTCGTCGATCGAGCCGGCGATGACAGCGTGCTGGACGGCCGCCGTACGGAAGTCGTCGTTGTCTTCTGCGATTTGAGGGGGTTCACCGCGTTTTCAGCAGGCGCCGCGCCCGAGGACGTCATGAGCGTACTGTCGGAATATTATGAAAGCCTTGGCAGGGTCATCACGAAATTCGAGGCAACGCTGATCAATTTCTCCGGAGACGGACTGATGGTGCTGGTGAACGCACCTGTCCCGGTCGTAGAGCCTGCATTGAGAGCCATCGATCTCGCCATCGACATGCAGACGAACGTACAAGCCCTCATCGCCGGCTGGCGATCGCGTGGCTACCACATTGGTTTCGGAATCGGCCTTGCCAGCGGGCCGGCGACTGTCGGCCGGATCGGATACGAGGACCGGCTCGACTACACCGCCATTGGAAGCGTCGTGAATCTTGCGGCCCGGCTGTGCGCATCTGCCGCAGACAAGGAAATCCTGATCGACGCCAAAGTCGCCGCCGACGTCAAGGGCAGGCGGCCCGTTGAGGATCTCGGGGGCCGCGAGATCAAAGGATTTGACGAAGCCATTCCAGTCTTCGGAATATCCTTCGAGGCTCTCGAGCCGAGTGGCCGCGGGATGCCCGGCACAATCCGCTAGAGACTGTCCGCGTATCCGGGACTATGCTCCGGCAAACGGCTGACGGCAGCGGGTCCGTGGGCATGAGGTGCGCCAACTCTGAAGCAGCAACGCTACGCAGACGCGCCAGACGGCGTGATTTTCTTCTTTGGATGGCAGGCGCCGCGACGTGGACGACCGTCTCGTATGGGCAGAAGCCCTCCATGCCGGTCATCGGATATCTTTGCCCGGAGTCACCCGAGCTCTTTGGCAGTCGACTTGAGGCTTTCCGACAGGGACTGGAGGAAGCCGGCTTCGTCGAGGGGCGCAATGTGGCGATCGACTTTCAGTGGGCCGCCGGACAATATTCTCGATTGCCAGCCCTGGCTGCCGAATTGGTCGCCAGAAATGTAGACCTGATCGTGGCTCCTGGCGGCGCTCCCGTGGCACTTGCCGCGAAGGGTACGGGTACGACCAAGACCATCGTGTTCGAGATGGGCGGCGACCCCGTTCAGCTACGCGTGGTGGACAGCCTGTCGCGGCCGGGCGGAAATATCACGGGGGTATCGAGCCTGAGCGTCGATGTGTCGCCAAAGCGGCTTGAGCTGATGCGCGACCTGTTGCCCACGGCGACCAGATTGGCGGTGGTCGCCAACCCGACAAGTCCGACCGCACCATCACAATTGCAGAAGCTTCAGGCGGCCGCAGAAACCCTGCGGGTTCAACTGCAGATCTATAGCGCAAGCAAGGAGGATGAATTTGAATCCGTGTTCGCGGCCGTTGCCAGGGACGGGCCAGGCGGAGTTGTGTTTACCTCCGACCCTTATTTTGCATTTCGCAGTGCCCGGCTGGCGGCTCTCGCGATGAAATATCAATTGCCCGCAATCACGCAGACCCGGGACTTTCCCGTGGCTGGAGGTTTGATGAGCTACGGAGGAGATTTCGTGCAGTCGCACCGTCGCGCGGGTATCTATGCCGGACGCATTCTGTCGGGCGAGAAGCCTTCCGATCTTCCGGTTCAGCTCGTCACGAAGGTGGAGCTCGTTGTCAATTTGAAGGCAGCGAAACTGCTCGGCCATCCGTTCTCCGCAGCAGTCATTGCCGGCGCGGATGAGGTGATCGAGTAAACCATCATGGGAACGTGCCCAGATCGGCTTACACGAACCTGACAGGGGGCGCGGGCGAACCTGCCACGCGCTTTTTCGCTGGCCGAGGCGGCCGGAATGGTGGAAGAGAGCGAAGATGCGGCGCGAGCCGTGTTTGCACCGGAACATCCGGCGGGACTGCGATGCGCCTTCTGATCGTCGAGGACAATGTCGAGCTGTCGCGGCTCGTTGCCGCCGGGCTGTCGGCCGCCGGCTACCAGAGCGACATCGTGAGCACCGCGGCCGAGGCACGCGAGGCGGTCAGCAGCGTCAGCTACGCTGCGATGATCCTCGATCTCGGCCTTCCCGACGGCGACGGCCTGTCGGTGCTGCGCGAGCTGCGCCGGCAGATGGAGCCGCTGCCGGTGCTGGTGCTGACCGCGCGCGGCGGCCTGCAGGACCGCGTCAGCGGCCTGCGCAGCGGCGCCGACGACTATCTCGCGAAGCCGTTCGCCATGGAGGAGCTGGTGGCGCGGCTGGAGGCGATCCTGCGCCGGCCCGGCCAGCTGCTCGGCCGCTCGTTGCGCCTTGCCAATCTCGTCTACGACACCGAAAGCCGCCAGATCTTCGTCGACGACCAGCCGCGGATCATCTCCGCGCGCGAGACCTCGGTGCTGGAGATTTTGCTGCGCCGGCAGGGGCGGGTGGTGCCGAAGAAGAACGTCGAGGACCATATCTTCGGGCTCGAAGGCGAGGTCGCCTCCAACGCGGTCGAGGTCTACGTCTCGCGGCTGCGCAAGCAGCTCACCGAGCACGGCGCCAAGGTCGTGATCCACACCATCCGCGGCGTCGGCTATCTCATGTCCGAGGAGAAATAGCGTGGCGGCCGCCGGGGCCTATGGCAGATCGCCGACATTCAAATCGTTGATCTGGCGCATCGTGTTCATGCACATCGTGGCGGTCGCGGTGGTCGCGATCTTCCTGCCGCTGGTGCTGTTCTGGCTGCTCAATTCCGAAGTCGACCAGCTGCACCGCGAAGCCATGCGCGCGCAGGCCGAGGTGCTGGCCGAGCGCATTGTCGCCGCGCCGGACGGCCTGCTGACGTTCAACCTGCCGGACAGCCTGCGGGGCCTCTATTCGGAAGCCTACGGCCGCTATCTCTACGACATCCGCGATGCCGACGGCCGTTTGCTGTTTTCGTCCCGCCGCAAAACGGGAGCGGCCGCGTCGGCGCCGCCGACGCTTTCCGAGACGATTTCCGGCGCCGGCGTCACCCGCATCATCGACGGCAAGATCGTGCGCATCCGCGTGGCCGAGGATCTGGCGCATCGCGACGTCATCATCGACGACATCATCTCGAACTTCTTCCGCCGGGTCGGGTGGATCACCATTCCGATCCTGCTGATCCTGCTCGCCGCCGACATCATCATCTTCCGCCGCGCCATCGCGCCATTGTGGAAGGCCTCGGAGGAGGCCAGCAATATCGGGCCGGCGCGCACCGACATCCGCCTGCCGACGGAGCAGATCCCGCGCGAGATCATGCCGCTCGTCACCGCCGTCAACCAGGCGCTCGACCGGCTCGAGGACGGATTTCGCGTGCAGCGGCAGTTCACGGCGGATGCCGCGCATCAATTGCGCACGCCGCTCACGATCCTGCGCACGCGGATCGAGACGCTGGGCGATGGCGCCGCAAGGCAGGCGCTGCACGACGACATCGAAGGCATGAGCCGCATCGTCGCCCAGCTGCTGGAGATCGCCGAGCTCGACACCCTGGTGCTCGATCCCGGCGAGACCGCGGACCTGCGCGCCGTCTGCGCCGAGGTGGTCGGCTCCATCGCGCCGTTCGCGATCGCACAGCACAAGGACATCGCGCTGAAGGGCGCCGACGCGCCGGTGCTGATCCACGGCAATGCGGAGATGCTCCAGCGCGCGATCTTCAACCTCGCCGAAAACGCCATCAAGTTCACGGCGAAGGATACCGCCGTCGACGTCGAGGTGCGCGAGGACGGTTCGGTGCGCGTGCGCGATTGCGGCCCCGGCATTGCGGAGGCCGAGCGCGAGCTGATCTTCCAGCGCTTCTGGCGCGCCGACCGCCAGCGCAGCGACGGCGCGGGCCTCGGGCTCTCGATCGTGCGCGGGGTCGCGGACGATCATGCCGCGACGGTGGCGGTGGAAAATCTTCCAGGCGGCGGCGCGGAGTTCACGCTGCGGTTTAGGCTGGCGGAGAAGACGGCTTCTTCACCCTCTCCCCTTGTGGGAGAGGGTGGCTCGCCGCGATAAGCGGCGAGACGGGTGAGGGGTCCTCTCCGCGAATCCAACTCTTAGTCATGCGCGCGGAGAGAACCCCTCATCCGGCGCTTCGCGCCACCTTCTCCCACAAGGGGAGAAGGGAAGAAGACGCCGCTATTTCAGCTTGCCCGTGGACAGGTCCATGATCATGCGCGTGGCCAGATAAAGCCGCGGCACGATGCTGTTGATCTGCACATATTCGGCATCGTTGGAGTGCGCGCCGAAGCCTGACAGGCCCATGCCTTCCACCACGGCGCCGCTGGTCTTGAGCGCGGCAAACGCAGCGTCGGTGCCGCCGCCGGTCGCCTTCTCGTCGACCTTGAGAGACAGTCCGACCTCACCATAGATCGTCTTGCCGTAGGCCGCGACGCGGCGCGAGGCGTCGTTGGCCTCCAGCGGCGGACGACGCACCTCGAATTTCAGCTCGACCCTGGAGTCGGGCAGCAGGCGATTCTTGATCTTCTCCTGCAGCGCCTTCTGCAACTCGTCGAAATCGGCGACCTTGAGCGCACGTGCGTCGGCCTGGGCCGAGGCGTCGGCCGGGATCACGTTGCGGTTGGTGCCGGCCTTCGAGACCGTCCAGTTCAGCTTCAGGCCCTGCTCGAGCTTGGACAGGTCCTTCATCTGCAGCACCTGGTGCGAGAGCTCGTACAGCGCGTTGATACCGCCCTCGGGCCGAGCGCCCGCGTGCGAGGACTTGCCGTGCACCGTGAGATAGGCCGAGCCGATGCCGCTGGTGGCAAGGCGCAGCGTGCCGTCGGTGCCGCCGCCCTCGAACGAGAACACCACGTCCTGATCCGCGGCGAATTTGGTGATGGTGCTGCGCCAGCCGGGCGAGGAGATCTCCTCGTCGCCATTGGTGAGCACCGTGAGCGTGCCGTAGTCCTTGAAGTTGAGTTTCTTGAGCATCGCCACGGTATGGAGAATGAGCCCGACGCCCTGCTTGTCGTCGGCAATGCCGAGGCCGTAGGCCTTGTCGCCGTCGACGCGGAACGGCTGGTCCTTCAGCATGCCCTTCAGGTACACCGTGTCCATGTGGGCGATCAGCATGATCTTCTTGCTGCCGGTGCCCTTGAACACGGCGTGCACGGCCGGGCCGATTGTCTCGGGCGTGTCGTCGAGGCGATAGACGTCGGTGGGGTGCAAAATCTCCACCGTGCCGCCGAGCTGCTTGAGCTGGCCGGCAACGCGCTCGGCGATCTGGTTCAGGCCGTCGATGTCCTTGCTGCCGGATTCGATGCTGACGAGGTCGCGCAGCGTGTCGAGCAGCGCCTGTTGCTCTTTTTGCGCCAGCGCATGGACGTCGGTCATCGGTTCCGCATGCGCAACCGTTGCAGCACATGCCAGCCAGAGCGATGCGATCAATGGGGCGAGCGACGGAGCAGGGAGCGATCGGGACATGCGCGGAGGTCCATCAGTTGGAGGATGGCCGGGTATGCCCGTGTTTGCGTTGCTTGTCACGTGTGGGTCACTTCACACTCTTCCCTTGCGGGAGAGGGTGGCTCGCCGCGATAGCGGCGAGACGGGTGAGGGTCCAACGCTCATTCGAGTGCGCGGAGAGAACCCCTCATCCGGCGCTTCGCGCCACCTTCTCCCGCAAGGGGAGAAGGAAGAAAGCGCGGCCGCTACTTCTGCGGCGGTCCGAGATCCAGCGGCGGCAGGTCGATCTGCGGCACCTCGATCTTGACCTTGTCGAGGTCGACGTTGAGCGGCTTGTCGAGCAGGCCCGTCACCGTGATCGGGAAGATGATCACGAGCAGCACCATGATCAGCTGCAGGCCGATCCAGGGGATCGCGCCCCAATAGATGTCGGAGCTCTTCACTTCCTTCGGCGCCACGCCGCGCAGATAGAACAGCGCAAAGCCGAACGGGGGATGCAGGAACGAGGTCTGCATGTTCACGCACAGCATCACGCCGAACCAGATCAGCGCCGCGTCCGGTCCCACCACCGGCGCAAGGACCTTCTGCGCGATCGGCGCGATCATCGGCAGGATGATGAAGGCGATCTCGAAGAAGTCGAGGAAGAACGCGAGGAAGAAGATGAAGAGGTTGATGAAGATCAGGAAGCCCCACACGCCGCCGGGCAGCGAGGTCAGCAGATGCTCGAGCCAGACGCCGCCGGAGACGCCGAGGAACACCACCGAGAAGCAGGTCGAGCCGATCAGGATGAAGGTGACCATGCAGGTGAGGCGCATGGTGGACTCGTAGCCCTGCTTGATGAGGTCGCGCAGCTCGGGGATGCGTGCCGCCTGGATGCAGATCCAGGCCACGGCGAGATAGGTGACGGCGAACGAGAGCCTGAAGACCAGGTTCTCGGTGAACAGCATCGCGACGATGGTGCCGACGCCGGCGGCGATCACGCCGCCGATCAGGATCATGCGGTCCTTCGAGGTGAAGTCCTTGTGATGGATCGCGGCGAGCACGATGGCGCCGACCGCGCCCATCGCGCCGGCTTCCGTCGGGGTCGCAAGACCCATCATCATGGTGCCGAGCACGACGAAGATCAGCACGGCCGAGGGGATGATGCCCATCAGGCACTTCTTCCACAGCGCCCAGCCGGTCAGCGTGCGCGCTTCCTTCGGCACCGGCGGCACGTGGCTCGGCTTGATCAGGCCGAGGATGAAGGTGTAGCCGGCGAACAGCATGATCTGGAACACCGAGGGGCCCCAGGCGCCGAGATACATGTCGCCGACCGACTTGCCGAGCTGGTCGGCGAGCACGATCAGCACCAGCGAGGGCGGCACCAGCTGCGTGATCGTGCCGGAGGCCGCGAGCACGCCGGTGATGTAGCGCATGTTGTAGCCGTAGCGGATCATCACCGGCATCGAGATCAGCGCCATGGCGATGACCTGCGCCGCCACCGTGCCGGTGATGGCGCCGAGGATGAAACCGACGATGATCACGGAATAGCCGAGGCCGCCGCGGACCGGGCCGAACAGCTGGCCCATCGAGTCCAGCATGTCTTCGGCTAGTCCACATCTCTCTAATATGGCGCCCATGAAGGTGAAGAACGGGATCGCGAGCAGCAGCTCGTTGGAAAGCACGCTGCCGAACACGCGGCCGGGAATCGCCTGGAGGAAGTTGAGGTCGAAGAATCCGAGATAAATGGACAGGAAGCCGAAGGATAAGCCGACCGCCGCGAGCGTGAACGCGACGGGGAAGCCGATCAGCATCGCCAGAACCAGGCCGCCGAACATCAGCGGCGGCATCATTTCCAGCGTAATCATTGGGTCGGCCTCTCGTACTTGGCGTCGATCGTCACATAGCCCTGGAGAGCCGCGATTCGCTTGATGACTTCGGAAACACCCTGGAGCGCCAGCAACACGAAGCCGGCGGGGATCACGAACTTGATGGGCCAGCGGATCAGGCCGCCGGCATTGCCCGACATCTCGCCGACGTTATAGGCCTGCATGAAGAACGGCCAGGACAGATAGGCGAGCAGGAGGCAGGAGGGGATCAGGAAGCAGAGCGTGCCGATCATGTCGAGCCAGAGCTGGCCGCGTTCCGAGAGCGTGAGGTAGAAGATCTCGACGCGGACATGCTCGTTGCGCTTGAAGGTGTAGGACGCGCCGAACATCACCAGGATGGCGAACATGTACCATTGCAGCTCCAGCCAGCCGTTCGAGGAGTTGCTGAAGGCATAGCGGATCATGGCATTGGCCGCGCTGACCAGGCACGCCAGCAGCACCAGGATGTTACAGACGTACCCAATCTTTTCATTGAGGGCGTCGATGGCGTTGCTCACCGCCAGCAATGGACGCATCTTACTTTCTCTCCGTCGCCGTCGCGGCCCAACACTTTACGGGAGGCTTCAGCACGCATCGCCTGGCCGGCGTGCGAAAAGCACGCGACCGCACGGACAATATTCCGGAGCGATTGCGGCGTCAGTCCTCCCCTCGTGCCTTGCCGTCTTGACCGCGACCGCCAAAGGGGCGCGGCCGGCTTATTGCTGCCGGGCAAGCAAAGGCGGCTGCACCAAACCAGCGGGCTTGTGCGCCGTCAATCGGAAAATGGGCAAATTGACGCCGAGTCAAAAGCTTATGGCGGGGAGGGCGCGAATCCCTCAGCCGCCCGTGACGCTCATGTGCCTGGAGACGCTGGGGCGGTCGTGGCGGCGGTCGATGATGAAATCGTGGCCCTTGGGCTTCAGCCCGATGGCGCGGTCGATCGCATCCGCAAGCAGCATGTCGTCGTCAGATGCACGCAGGGGTTTGCGCAAATCTGAAGCATCCTCGTGGCCGAGGCAGGTGTGCAGCGTGCCCGTGCAGGTGATGCGCACCCGGTTGCAGGATTCGCAGAAATTATGGGTCATCGGCGTGATGAAGCCGAGCTTGCCGCCGGTCTCGGCAATGCTGACATAGCGCGCCGGCCCGCCGGTGCTCTCGGCCAGATCGGTCAACGTGAATTGCTGGGCGAGACGCGCGCGCACCAGCGACAGCGGCAGGTACTGGTCGATACGGCCCGAGCCGATCTCGCCCATCGGCATGACCTCGATCAGCGTCAGCCCCATGCCCTTGCCGTGCGCCCAGCGCATCAGGTCGGGAAGCTCGTCCTCGTTGAGGTTCTTCAGCGCCACCGCGTTGATCTTCACGCCAAGCCCAGCGGCACGCGCGGCTTCGATGCCCTCCAGCACCTTGTCGATCTCGCCCCAGCGGGTGATCTCGCGAAATTTCTTGGGATCGAGCGTGTCGAGCGAGACGTTGATGCGGCGGACGCCGCAATCGGCGAGCTCCCGGGCGTGTTTCGCAAGCTGGGTGCCGTTGGTGGTCAGGGTCAGCTCGCTCAGGGCACCGCTCGAAAGGTGGCGGGACAGCGAGCGCACCAGCGTCATCACGTTACGGCGGACCAGCGGCTCGCCGCCGGTGAGCCGCAGCTTCTTCACGCCCTTGGCGATGAAGGCCGTGCAGAGCCGGTCGAGCTCCTCCAGCGTCAGCAGGTCCGCCTTGGGCAGGAATGTCATGTCTTCCGACATGCAATAGAAGCAGCGCAGATCGCAGCGGTCGGTGACGGATACGCGCAAATACGAGATGGTCCGCCCGAACGGATCGGTCATCGCGCTCGACAGCGCGTCGCGGGGGCTCGCTGCTGCGAGAGGGCTCGCGGAAGGTCCGTTCATACCAGATGCCTTGCCAAATGCCTTGTCACTTACGGCGACGGGCGCACCTTTGCTTCAGTGGTGCTCTGGAAGCAATCTAAGCACCGGACGCGGCTAGGACAATCGGGTGGTATACGTAATCAGCGCCTGGATCAGCGCTTTCCTGCGTTCGGATCGGGAAACGGCGAGGCCGCCACGGCAGCAGGTGCAGCATCCGCAGGGGCCGCAGCGGGTGCGGCATCCGCAGGCGCCGCGGCGGCTGCGGCCGGCTTCGGCTTCTTCGGCCGGTGCGGCTTCTTCACAGGCTTGGGCGGCACTGCCGGCTGGAGTTCCGCGAACACCGGATTCGGGTCGGTGGTGACCGAGGCGGGCGTGGTGAAATCCCCGGGATTCTTGATCACGTTCACCGGCACGCTGGCCGGCTGATATTTCGGCAGCGCGAAAGCGACGGTGAACGGCGCGTCGGGGGCGGGAACCGAGACGGAGCAGGGGGTCTTGCAACCCGCACCCAGCGAGGTCGTGGCGTCGGCCCCCGGAGGATTGGATTCGAGCCGAACCTGGACGGTCGGCGGCGCCGATTTGAACATGTCCCAAGACATCGAGGAGCAGCCGCCAAGGCTCGCTCCCGCTAGCGCAATCGCGATGACACGACGCATGACCACCCACTTCTAACTGCGACGAACCGCCACATCCCCGGGCGAACCTACGAGCGTCGTTCCAAGCAAGCAACCGGCGCGCTGCGCATAGTTAATAGATGGTTAACGCAGGGTTCCGTAGAATACGGCAGTTATCTCAGAGGCTTGTGGTTCCTAGGCAGTCATCAGGCTGTGGGCCGCGGCCGGCAGGTCGCGCATGTGATGGATCAGCCGGTCCGGCTTCAGCTCGGCGATCGGCACGTCCGTATAGCCGAAGCTGACCCCGATCACGGGCACCCCGGCGCGCCGGGCGACGCCGACGTCGGTTCCGGCATCGCCGACCATGATACTGGCTTTGACCGCTCCGCCGGCGCGCGCCACAGTCTCGCGGAAAATGGTCGGATCGGGCTTCTGGACGCCAAAGGTGTCCGCGCCGCAGATCGCGGCAAAGCGGCGGGTGAGATCAAGCTGGTCCAGCAGGCGCTTGGACAGCCATTCCAGCTTGTTGGTGCAGACCGCCAGCCGGTGGCCCTGGGCCGCAAACTGGTCGAGTGCGGCCTCGAGCCCCTCGAACGGGCGGGATTCGACCGCGATGTGGTCGGCGTAATAGGCGATAAAATCCGCCGTCATCCGGTCCATGTCCGCCGGCGTGACCATGCGGCCTTCGGCCTCCAGCCCCCGTTCGATCAGCTTGCGGGCGCCGGCGCCGATCATGTTGCGGGCCGAGGCCATCGGCACGGGCGGCAGCCCTTCGCGGTCGAGCACGAAATTCAGCGCGGTGATCAGGTCGGGCGCCGTATCCACAAGCGTGCCGTCGAGATCGAAGACGAGGGTGTAAGGGGAGGTCATGGTCCCAGCGCTATCGGGCCGGCCGGATCGGCGCAAGGGCCGAAGCCATAAGTTCACCTTATAAGATCGGCCCGGAGGCCTGTTCCGGCAGGAAAAACGAGGCTACATAGGCCGCCGCAAGCAACCTATCGGCGGCACACTCTAAAATTCAGGGGCGGGCGCATCGTGAACATGGACCAGTTGAAGCGGCAGGCTGCGGCGCGCGCCCTCGAGGAGGTGCGTGACGGCATGCGGCTCGGGCTCGGCACCGGCTCAACCGCCAAGCATTTCGTCGAGCTGCTCGGCGAGCGCGTGCAGGCCGGGTTGAAAGTGATCGGCGTGCCGACCTCGGAGGCGACGCGCCTCGATGCCGAGCGCTGCGGTGTGAAGCTGACGACGCTGGACGAGATCGATCATCTCGACCTCACCGTCGACGGCGCCGACGAGATCGATCCCGACTTCAACCTGATCAAGGGCGGCGGCGGCGCGCTGCTGCGCGAGAAGATCGTGGCAGCCGCCTCGGATCGCATGATCGTGATTGCCGACGACAGCAAATGGGTGCCGACGCTCGGCCGCTTTCCGCTGCCGATCGAGGTCATCCCGTTCGGGCTCGGCGCGACGCGCCGCGCGATCGAGAAGGCATTTGCCGAATGCGGCGTTTCCGGGCAAATGGCGGTCCGCAAAGCCAAAGGCGGCGACAAGGATGGCCACGTTTTCGTCACCGATGGCGGCCACTGGATTCTCGATGCTCAGCTCGGACGCATCGTGGATCCGCCTGGCCTCGCCAAGGCGTTGAGCTCGATCCCCGGCGTGGTCGAGCATGGCTTGTTTATCGGCTTGGCCAGCTCGGCCGTTTTGGCGGGCGGCGAGGGAATTCGCGTGATTGAACGGCGTAAGCCGAAAGGAGACTAGGAATGAAGAGCGTATTGAGATTCTTGCCGGCCGCGACGCTTGCTGCTGGACTGGCCGTCTTGGCGGTCCCGGCGATCGCGCAGCAGGCCGCGCCGGCCCAGAAGGCTGCTCCCGCGCCCGCCCCGCCGAAGGCCTCGCCTGCGGCGATCGCGGCGGCCAAGGAGATCCTGCAGATCAAGAACGCCACCGCGATGTATCAGGGCGCCGTGCCTGGCATGGTCGAGAAGACCAAGATCACGCTGATCCAGCAGAATCTCAACTACCAGAAGGAGCTCAGCGAGGTCGCGCCGATCGTGGCCCAGCAGCTCAACGGCCGCCAGAACGAGATCGGCGAAGGCATGGCGCAGATCTATGCCAGCGAGTTCACCGAGCAGGAACTGAAGGACCTCGTCACCTTCTACAAGTCGCCGCTGGGCAAGAAGCTGATCGACGCCGAGCCGCGCGCCATCGGCCTCAGCATGGCCTTCATGAACTCCTGGGCCCAGAACTTCTCCGAGACCGTGATGGGTGCCTTCCGTGCCGAGATGCGCAAGCGTGGCAAGGAAATCTGACAGTACCTATCTGATCAGAAACCCCTGAAGCGCGTCATCGCGCTTTAGGCTGTTATTTGCGCATGATCCTATCGGAGAACCGCTGCACACGTCTCCGGATCATGCGCTGAAAAAAGAGGTCGGAGTGGACAATGGCTGAATTCGACGTCGACCTCTTTGTCATCGGTGGCGGCTCGGGCGGCGTGCGTGCCGCCCGCATCGCGGCCGGTCACGGTGCGCGCGTGATGATCGCGGAAGAGTACCGCATGGGCGGGACCTGCGTGATCCGCGGCTGCGTGCCGAAGAAGCTGTTCGTGATCGGCTCGCATGTCCGTCACGAGCTGGAAGATGCCGCCGGTTTCGGCTGGACCGTTCCGCCCGCGACCTTCGACTGGCCGACGCTGATCGCCAACAAGGACAAGGAGATCGCGCGGCTGGAAGCGGCCTACACGACGAATGTCGAGAAGTCGGGCGCGCAGGTCGTCAAGAGTCGCGCGGTGATCGAGGACAAGCACACCGTCCGCCTGCTCGAGAACGACCGGAAGATCACCGCAAAATACATCCTGATCGCCACCGGCGGCGCGCCCAACCACGGCGCCTCGATCCCCGGCATCGAGCACGTGATCTCCTCCAACGAGGCGTTCCATCTGAAGAAGCTGCCGAAGCGGATCGTGATCCAGGGCGGCGGCTATATCGCGCTGGAATTCGCCGGCATCTTCGCCGGCTACGGCTCCGACGTCACCGTGATCTATCGCGGTGACAACATCCTGCGCGGTTTCGACGAGGACGTTCGCGCCCACGTCCGCAGCGAGATGGAAAAACAGGGCATCACCATTCTCACCGGCTGCACGGTGGCGAAGGTCGATCGGCACGGCGAGGAATTCACCTCGCATCTGTCGAACGGCTCGAGCCTTGCTTCCGACCAGGTGATGTTCGCGATCGGCCGCCATCCGTCGGTCGCCAATCTCGGCCTGGAGAAGGCCGGCGTCGCCATCAACCCCGGGAATGGCGGCATCGCGGTGGACCATTTCTCGAAGAGCTCGGTCGACAACATCTATGCGATCGGCGACGTCACCCACCGGCACAACCTGACGCCGGTTGCGATCCGCGAGGGGCATGCGTTTGCCGACACCGTGTTCGGCAAGCGCGAGGTGCAGGTCGATCATTCCTACATCCCGACCGCGGTGTTCTCGCAGCCGGAGGTCGGCACGGTCGGTCTGACGGAGACCGAGGCGCGTGCGCAATTCAGCCACGTCGACATCTACAAGACGACGTTCCGGCCGATCAAGGCGACGATGTCCGGCCGCGACACCCGCGTGCTGATGAAGCTCGTCGTCGATGGCTCGACCGACCGCGTGCTCGGCTGCCACATCGTCGGCGATTGCGCCGCCGAGGTCACCCAGGTGGTCGCGATCGCGGTGAAGATGAAGGCGACCAAGGCCGACTTCGACGCGACGATCGCGCTGCATCCGACCGCGGCCGAAGAGCTCGTCACCATGCGCACGCCGACGGCGCGGCATGTACGGCAGGCGGCGGAGTAGGACCGGCCTTCAGCGCGACCTCAAAGCACTGAGATCACGTCACGTCATCTCCGATATCTTGCCCTTGCCCTGGCAGGACTCGCATTTGACCGGATAGATCTTGCGACCCGGGTGCGTTGGCTCCTTGGATTTGGGAAAGCCGGTTCCATTGCACAGCGGGCAGGTATGTTCTTTGATCTTCGGGGGCATGCTAGATCCTTTCCGGCTGTGGTGGCGCAGCGGCCCCTGCAGGGGCCGCGTTGCCTTGTGGTCAATGGTTCAAGGCCGACCTAGCCTCCGGCGGGCTCATCCTCGGCGAAGGTCTGCTCGATGGCGGCGGGCATCTTCGCAACCGACATCAACGAACGTGCGACCTGATTGAGCAACTGATCCGCGTTCTCTTCCTCGGCGAGATTCTTGGAAAGCAGCGCGACGACGGCGGTGTGACGCAACTGCTGCGCCAGGTTGCGGGCGGTCGCGTAGCCGGCAATCTCGTAATGCTCGACACGCTGTGCCGCACCGATCAACGCGAGATCCGCGGCGGCATCGTCCTTCCTGGCGCCCTCCTTGATCACTTCGTCGCCTTCCTCGACAAGCCCCTGCATGCCCTTGCAAGCCTTGGCGCGCGGCTTCTTCCCAAGAAGTTCGAAGCACTCGTCGAGACGCTCGATCTGCGCTTCGGTTTCGGCCAGGTGAACTGTGAACAGCTCAGAGAGCTGGTCGTAGCGGGCAGCCTCGATCATCTGAGGCAATGCCTTGGTCAACTGCTTCTCCGCGTGCAGGAGATCCCGCAGCTGATCGATCAGCAGGTCGTCAAGGCCAACGGACGGTTCCGATGGCGAGCTCTCGGCAACGATGGAAGGCGCCGCACCGGGATCGCCGTTCTGGAGTGCCGGTGATTCCATGAAAACCCAGTCCTCGCCTTCATTCCAGGGACCTCTGGTGTCGATTTCTCCATTGTCGCCGGATCCTGTCGAATCGTTGAAGAACTGGTCCACGAGACCGGGCGTCGGAGCGATGCGGCCGATGCTGAACGTGGGCTTGTTCATGCTTTCCAGCGCGCGTGAGAACGCCTTCATGTGGGTGATTTCCCGTGTCATCAGGAATTGCAAGGCGTCTTTGGTGCCGGCGTCATCACAGAAATTGATCAGGCGCTCATAGACGATCTTGGCCCGAGCTTCTGCGGCGATGTTGCTGCGCAGATCGACGTCGAGTTCTCCGGTGATCTTGAGATAATCCGCCGTCCAGGCACTGCCTTGCGAGTTGAACAGATTGACGCCGCCGCCTCCGGCAATCGCGATCAAGGGATCGGCTTCCGCCGCTTCGCGATCGAACTTCATGGGCTTCAAGTGCAGGCGCGCGAGCGATCCGACGACCTCAAGGTGGCTCAACTCCTCGGTTCCAATATCCATGAGGAGATCCTTACGGTCAGGATCCTCGCAATTGAGACCCTGAATGGAATACTGCATGGCGGCCGCAAGCTCGCCGTTGGCGCCACCGAATTGCTCCAGCAGCATATTGCCGAACCGGGGATCGGGCTCGTCGACCCGGACTGTGAACATGAGCTTTTTGACGTGATGATACATGGAATGACCTTTGACTACAGGAGACACCGGGGCCAACTGAGCGCTGTGTTGGACGTTCCTAACTCGGATCGTGCCGCGACCAGATGCTTCTCGGGAGAATCAGGTGGCTCAATGCAGCGTTTCCGCCGCGGCTTCGTCGACAGCGGCCATCAGGTCAGCCGTATCTGATTGCTGGATCATGTGACCCGCATTCGGGACGCGACGCATCTTGCTGTGCTTGATCTCGTCATGCAGTCGGCCGGACTGTTCGTCGATGTCGATGAGGCGGTCGTCCTCGCCGGCCAGGATGGTGACCGGCATGGCCAGTTCGCCGTAGGTCTTTGCCGACAGCATCGCAGAAGGGACCATCAAGGCTGCTTCGGCGGCACCCGCACGAAGCTGCGACGGACGCACCGCCAGTGATTTGGGGAAGCCGTCGAATTTTTGCGGGACGGATTTGGGTCCGAACAGTTGCCGCAGCATCGCCGGCCACATCAGGCGGCTGAGGATTGGTGAGATCGTGTGGCTGAGGATGTCGCCAAACCCGGGGACGGCCGGCCCGGCCATCGCCATCATCGCGTCGGTGCGGGCCGTCGGGAAATAATAGCCCGACGCCAGTATCAAGGCTTCGACCATCGCGGGATGTCTGCTTGCCAGGGCGATCGCAACCGATGCGCCCCAGGAATGCCCGAGCACGATCGCCTTGTCGACGCCGAGGTGCGCAAGCGCGTCCTTGAAGAGGTCGGCTTGGGCCGCCGGCGTCCACACCACGTTGCGCGGCCTCAGACTGTGCCCGAAGCCGGGACGGTCGAACACGATGACCCGATAATCCTTGGCCGCAAGATCGATCAGGCCACTCGACTCGAAATCCTGGATCATGCTGCCATTGCCATGGAGCAGGACCAGCGGGCGTCCGGACCCGCGCTCGACATAGTGCAACCGAACACCGTCGATGTCGATGAACCGCCCTTGGGGCGGATTATCGCGCTGCGCCTTGTCGGCAAGGCGCCGATTGACGAACGCGGCCGCTGCGAGCAGGCCGGCCGTCGCGGCAACCGTGGAGGCCAAGGGATGTTCTGCGAGAGCATGAAGGGCCGTGGCCGCCAAAGATGGCGACCGTTTTTTCAGTATGCGCATGTGACACTTTCGCTGACTGCGGCCAGCTGTTGGAGAGTGGTAAGGGACGCTTCCGCATTGACGCCCTTGGTCGCATCACGACCACGATGGCGCGGGCTTCTTGTCGGAGGAGATTTCCGTGCATCGCGGGTGCGGTTCGGAGACCGGATCAGCACCATCGAGCAGGGATCGATTTCGCCTTCTTGGGACCCGGAACAGTGCTGGTCCGGACGTCCCGGCATGCGCATTCACGGATCATGTCGTGCAGACGCAACAGGAGGGATGGAGAGATGTTCCTAATCCGATGGAGAGATGTTCCTAATCCAATGGATGCAGCCCGCAGTCGGCCATTGACGTAGATCGGAGGCAAAGGCGTGGTTTCTCGGGACCGCGCACTGGTGAATGTCATTTGCGACACCATATCCAGGATATCACCCGCACAGACATGACAGGCGCCGGTGACAGAGAGACGCTGCCGCGCTCCCGCCACAACCGGAGGCGCGCATTGAACGTTATCTCCTATCCCCTGCATCTCTGCCGCAAGTTCGATCGCCGCTGGAGCGCGAAAGCGGTTCAGGACGAGACACAGCAATCCCCGTCACAACGGCCCAACGGCTGTACCGCCTGCGGGCGAATAGTGGCGGCTCCCTTGCATGCGACCTACTTGCCCACCGGGAACTTCGTCAATCAGTGGCGGTGCCCTGTGTGCAAGAACTCCTGGCAGACCTCTGCCGATGCCACGAGCAGCACTGATATCCAATTGAGCCAGTCCGAGCATCTTCGGCAGAATGCCGGGCACTGCCTGACGCTGGAAGACACCGCTGCCAACGACGCGGCGCGCAAGCAGTTCAGGAGCATGGGCGATGCCTGGCTCGCTCTCGCGGAGACGCAGGAGTGGCTCGATGGCGCGACGCCGCCGGTCTCGCGACCGCAGCCGCAAAGCGCTGATTTGATTCCGATGCCAACGCAGGGGCGTTCGTCATGAATGAGAAGCGCAACCGCGTGCGTCAGGCGGATTCACTTGCCGAGCGTCTCGCAGCTGATGCACTGAGGCTGCGTGAAGAGGCCTCGCACCTTGAACCCGGCCCAGAGCGGGATGCGCTGCTGAGCAAGGCACACCGGAACAAGATGGCTGCCGATATCAACTCCTGTCTGACCGCTCCGGGACGCCGCTTGCCTGGATAGCCAGCGCAGATCTCGAGCCCGAGCTTTCACCGTTTGCCAATAGTAACGAACCACCAAGGGTCCGATTGGACGTTTGGCGTGAAGCGCGCGCTGACTTGCAGTCATCCTCATGGTGATGACGTGGATGATATTCTTCAGAACCTGAGCGTGAAGGAGATGTCACAGCGCGAGACGTAGGAACTAAAGCCCTGATGGGGGCTTGGCTCACTCCTTAGACACTGGAGACCATCATGAAGCGCCCATCATTCTTCGTTTGTATTTCTTTATTCGCGGCGGCCACCGCCTTCGCAGCTACTCCGGCCTCGGCGCAAAATCCACCGGCGCAGTCCGGACCGAACAACAGCGCGGTCAACAGCGCGGGGCAAAACAACTCCGACGCTCCTGTCGCAGGTCGCAACAGCTTCACCGAAGGACAAGCCAAGTCGAAGATCGAGGATGCCGGCTACGCCAACGTCACCGAGCTGAAGAAGGACGACAACGGCGTTTGGCGCGGCCATGCCAGCAAGGGTGGATCTGCCACCGCGGTCAGCGTCGACTTTCAAGGCAACGTCAATTCGGCCAAGTAAGCCATTAAGCAAATAAGAAGGACACACAATGACCGTTACAATTTCTCGTCTTTACGACAACTACAGCACTGGGCAGCAGGCGGTTCAGCGTCTCGAAGCTGCCGGCGTGCCGCATTCGGACATCAGCATCGTCGCCAATAATTCGGACAGCTGGTTCAACACCGACAAGAAGGTGGACCGTGACCGCGATGGCGTCGACGATCGCGCCGAAGGTGCCGGCAAGGGCGCCGGCATCGGTGCGGGCGTGGGTGGCACTGCCGGCCTTCTCGCCGGTCTTGGCCTCCTCGCAATCCCCGGCCTCGGACCCGTCGTTGCGGCCGGTTGGCTCGCCGCGACCGCGGTCGGCGCGGCCGCCGGAGCCGCAACCGGCGGTGTCGTCGGAGCGATGACTGAGGCCGGCATTTCGCGGGAAGATGCGGACTCCTACGCCGAGGGCGTGCGTCGGGGAGGCACGCTGGTGTCGGCGCGGGTCGCAGATGCCGATCGATCCCGCCTTGACGCGGTCCTGAACGAGTCGTCCGTCAATTTGCGTGACCGCAGCGCCGCCTGGCAGAAGACCGGATGGAAGTCGTTCGATCCCGCCAGCAAGCCCTACGGTGCGGACGAAGTTCGCAAGGAGCGGCAGCTCTACGGTGGATCGGTGCGTTAAGGATCATTGCGCCAATGAGATCGCGACGGCCCGCTTCGGCGGGCCGTCTTTTCGTGCGGCTACGCGTACAAATATCCGACCGGCTTGCCCTCGGTGCGCAGGGGGCGGACGTCCTTGTGCGTGATGATCTGGCCTGCGAGGCCGTCGATCTCGTCGCGCTGGGTCGGCGTCCAGCCGCGAAGCTCGTTCATGCCCTTAAGAAGGCCGAGCCGGAGGACTTGCGTGTTTTCGCCGAGGCCGACGAGGCTGATCGAGCTCTTGCCCGCCGTCACCACATCGCCAGCCGCAAGCTCGAACACCTCACCGGCCTTGTTCTTGAATTCAGCCGTGCCGCGAATGACGCGGTAGATTGCGACCTCGCCTTTGGCGAAGCAGCTGGCGTCTGTTGTCGTCGATGTGCTCTTGGGCAGCAGCGACTGGCCGGGTGGGTCGGTTGCGATGATGTGGCCGGTGACGAGATGGCCGCTCGGCACTTCGATGCCGATGTCGCGCACGTACACCGGCAAGGCCGATTTGATCGGACCGTCGACGAGTGGCTTGAACAACGCATCCAGCGCGAGGGGATCTTGAAGCCAGAAGCCCGCGTCGGCCGGCCGGTTGTGCAGCGGGTGGCTCCAGGCCACGCGCGGCGTCTCGGCCTCGTTGATCTGGTCCGGACCGACGATGGTCGGATTCGGAAAGGTCGTCGGATCGGTCACGAAGGCTTCGAGAAATTTGCCGGAGTAGCCCATCGAGATCGGATCGGGTACCACGGTCTGCGGCGTCTTCAGGTTTTCTTCGGTCGACAGTCCCGACCAAGTGTAGAACAGCTGGCGGTGGACGATCGCGCTTTGCAGCATCACCGCGCCGGGGCCGACATTGTAGAAGCGCCCGTCGTAGTCGAAGGTGAAGGCGCCCGAGGTGACCAGCACGAGCTGAAAGCCGCCTGGCGGAAGATGAAGATGGAAATCGGTGGGGCCGGTGTCCGGGCGGTAGATCGGCAGGTTCGTCGCGACTTCGTGCAGGAGGAAAGTTTCGTTGTTGGCGTGGAAGCCCTCGTTCGCACGGTTGTAGAGGGCTTGCGGCCGGTACGTCGGCTCGAACCTGGCATTCCTGTCGCGATCGATCGCCACGAAATCCTGAGCGTTGAGGCGTAGCGGCGCGCCGTTCGGATGGGTGAGGCCGGTAAATTTGAGATCGCCGGCGGCATGCACGTTCATGGCACTCTCCGATCTTTGCCGCTCATCCGGTCTCCGGGCGCACGCATCTTGCTGCGCCAACTCGTGGGAGCAGGGAATCAGGCCTGACGCTGCCTTGCGAATTCTGGGCCAGTCGAGATGCAGCACGATGCGCGGGCTCGGCGGCCCCGCACGGCGCGATGAAAAATCGAGATCGCACCTGAGGTTAGACGGCGCGTCAGGCTGGCTTGCCTGGGCCTCATCGCCGAGCCCACAACCCCGGCGACGGGGCGCGGTTTGTCTAATTTGTCGGCAAGCCCCGGCGCGGGCGTGCAGCCGCGCAGGTCGCGTCGATCAGCAAAGGCCGGCGGCCGGGCATGTGAAACCGCTCATTCGAACGGCTGACGGGTGATCCGCTCGGGCTTGCCGATCGGGCTGTCCGCCCACTTCGCCATGTCCACCGTTCGCGCGTCGATGCCTTCGCACCAGAGGCAGCTGAGCTCCGCGCGGCCCTTGGCCGAAAGCAGCGGTACAAGTCCGTGGCCGCAGCCAGCGCAAGACGTGACGCGATTCACGCGTTCCTCCAGGATCACCGAATTCAGGAGCGACATTGTCGTTCGCCAAGCTTGCGCGGGCGCTATGACGGCGCACGAACGCTTCCGATCGGAGCGCTCGCGCCCGAGATCGTCGAGGCTGCGATCCAGCGCGAGACCGCCCCGATGTCCTCCGCATTCTCGCGATAGGCGCGAAGCTGGAATTCCGCCGAGCTGCCACGCTCCAAGATGGTCCGGCAGTGCTCGACCTCGGCGGCGCAGTTCAGCGCGGCTGCGTCCTCGGCGACGTCGTCGACGATCCGGGCGAGCTGCTCCGAGATGGTGACCGGCCCGTCCTTCGAGGCAAAGATGCAATCGGTGCCGTAGCGCTGCGCCCGCCATTTGTTCTCGACCGCAATCGCGCGTTCGACCACCGTGACCTCCTTCGATCGATGCGGCCGCAGATAAAGATGGCGCGTCAGGCAGCGATAGAGCGAGGCGATGGCAACGGCGTCGTCGATGAAAGTGCAGGTGTCGGGCGCGCGAAGCTCGAGGGTCGGATGCCTCATGGACGGCCGCATCGCCCACCAGATATGGCTCTCGTCGGGAATCACGCCGGAGCGTTGCAGCGCGCCGACATATTCGTCGTAGTCGTGCCTGGTTTCGAACAGTTCGGGCAAGCCGGTGCGCGGCAGCTCGGAATAGGCGGCAAGCCGGTAGCCCTTCAGCCCGGTCTTGTGGGAATTCCAGAACGGGGAGGAGGCCGACAGCGCGATGAACAGCGGCAGATGCGGCAGCATCGCCCGCATCACCGCCATCCGCTTCTCGGGATCGGGCAGCTGGACGTGCACATGCATGCCGCACATCATGTTGCGGTGGCCGATGCTGCGCAGATCCTCGATCATCTCCTCGTAGCGCGGCTTCGGACTCGGCTGCGACATGCGCCAGACCGCGGTCGGATGCGTGCCGCAGGCCATGATGACGAAGCCGTATTGCGCGGCGACATTGGCGACCTCGCGGCGGAGGAACCGCAGCTCTTCCCGGGCGTCATTGACATCGACGTGAACGTTGGTGGCAACCTCGAGCTGGGATTGCAGCATCTCCCGCATCGCCTGGCCGCCGGTGGACCAGTTCACCGACTCGAACAGGGCGTTGGGCGTTTCGATCGCGACCTCGAAGCTGCGACGATCGGCGAGGAAGTATTCCTCCTCGATGCCGAAGGAATATTCAGCCGCCTTGCCGCGTCCGCCGGCAGAGCGGATGACGAGGTGCTGCCTGTCATCGGAGGAATCGAAGCGCAGCAGTTTCAAAACGTCTGAAGCAAATGTCATAGGGCCACCCGGCAGTGGTATTACCTGCGGGCAATAATCCGCCTGACACGGGCCGGTTCCGCGTCGGACCCACCGGAAATTGCAAGGTCGAACGGAACAATTTTCACGGTTTCGGATGCACGCGCGACCAGCGCGTGATTCGGCGGCACTTCCGTCCAGTCCGTTTCCTTGTCGAACGGCTCGGACACGACGACGACCTGGCCGCCGCCGGCCTCGCGATAATAGAGCGTGTTGGTGGCATCGTTGACCGCGACGCGAAACGCATAGAGATCCCGGCCGTTTGCGATCGCGCTGGTGAAACGCAGGCGCTCACGAAGCTCGCCCTCGTTGACCAGGCTCACGAGCGATTGCAGCACGGCTTGAGTTGCGCCAAGGGGATCGCCGTCGAGTCCCGCGCCCATCATGGCGAGGAACACGGCCTCCGAATCGGTCGTGCCCAGCCGCGAGGGGTAGTAGGCATCGGGGATCAGCGCCTCGACCTTGCGCCGCAGGCGATTCCAGCTGCCGACGAAGCCGTTGTGCATGAACATCCACTGGCCGCAGGCGAACGGATGACAATTCTGCCGCGTCACCGCCGTGCCGGTGGCGGCGCGCACATGGGCGAAGAACAGATGCGAGCGCAGATGGCGGCAGAGGTAGCGCAGGTTCTCGTCCGACCAGGCCGGACGGGTCTCGCGGTAAAGGCCGGGCTCCGGATGCTCGCCATACCAGCCGAGACCAAAGCCGTCGCCGTTCGAGCCCGCCGTCGACTGCAGCGAGCGGATGCTCTGTGCGATCAGCGAATGCTCGGGCTCGGTGACATAAGGTTCGAACGAGGTCGTCTCGCCCCGGTACGCGATCCAGCGGCACATGCGGCCTTCCTGTCAGGATGTGGCGTAAGGTTCACCAACAAGATCGCCTGTGTTGGGTTCCCGGCGATGTGTTCTGCAAAGTCCGGATCATTTCTGCGGCGTGTTTTAGACGTTCATTTACCCTGCATTGCGGGAACCCGCGCATTAATACATCTCTTAACGCCGACACGGTTAGGTTGCCGCGAATTTTGAGTGCGCATCATGAGCCGATTTGTTCTTTTCACCTGCATGGCGTTCGTCTCCACGTTCGTGGGCGTCTCCTGGGCGATGCGCGGATTTCCGGTGTCGCACGTTTCGCTGGTCGGTGAATTGAGGCCCACGCTCAGTTCCTCGTTCGGCGATGAGCGTTCAAAGGCCAAGCAGCGGAAGGATTGGGAAGCGGAGCACACCCTGCAAAGCGACAAGGACCCGAAGCAAGACGCACTGCGGATGGACGCATTGCAGGCAAGCACCGCTTACGCGATGTCGCCGTGCGACGACACCATGAAGGCGAACCTGAGGGCGGCTACGGAGGCCTATGCGCGGGGCTGGGTGAAGATCTACGACTGCCCAAATCCGAGAATGGGCATGTTCTGCAGTGAAGAGAAGCGCGATCGGGCGAACGCCGCGTATTCCACGCCGCTGGATGTTCGCGTCAAGGCGCAGCTGGCCGAGGCGTTCAAACAAAAGGGCATCGTCAAGGAAGACTTCCCGGAGGATATCCGCGACGTCGTTCTCTGGTTCACCGGGCCTGGTATGTTGTTTGATCCGTCTCCGGTATGCTTGCCACGGCAGCAGGCGTCGGCGAGCTTCAAATGAGCCGCGCCTGGTTCATTGTCTGGGCGCTTGTCATCTGGCAGGTCGCCGCCTGGGCATTCGCTCCGCAGAAGACAACCCAGCAACCAGCAGCACCGGTCGATGGTCCGGGTTATGGCTCCAACGAGGAGATCTTCGTGGACGGTCGCGCAGGCTTGCGCCGCGAGACCGCTCTGGCGTTCGAGCGCCCTTATGGATCGCGTTGCGCGGGAGAGGGGCGGAAGCAATTCGTCGCCCATATCGACTACTACTATTATCGTCGTCAGAACGACATGGAACACTACCCCAAGATTTTCGGGAAAGCCGGGGCAGACTACATCGCCAAGCAATGGTCGACCGGAGACGACAAGCGCTTCGAACGCCTGACGCAGGAAGCCTACGCGCAAGGCTATCTTGCCCTATCGGATTTCGGTGACGTCGGGCGCAAACTGGCGGAAGCCGTTGTGAGGGGCGAGCGCGTCGTCGCGCATTCCTGCGCAAGCTGACTCAGGTTGGCAGCGGGATCAGCGCTGCGACCTCGCGATCGCCGTGGTTCTCGCTTGCGGCGAGACCCTGCGCGACGCCGACCCGATCGGCCTCAGGGCGGTTCTGGCTCATCTTGCGCTTACCTTCGAACCGCACCACGGGGATGCGCACGCCGACGATCCCTCGCAGCTGCGCGGCGATGAAGTCAGCGGGCGCGTCACTGACCGCCCACGGCTTTGCGCGCGCGCCTTCGTGCTTTTTGGTCAGCCGCGTCACGGCCTCGAGCAGGCGCTCCGGCTCCTGGAAGAATTCCACCGGACCATAGGCGTGCACGGCGACGTAATTCCAGGTCGGCACCACCTTTTCCGTCTCTTGCTTGGTCGCATACCAGGACGGCGTCACATAGGCGTCGGGGCCATTGAAGATGGCGAGCGCATCGCCGATCGGCGGCAGCTTCCATTGCGGGTTGGCCCTGGCGACATGCCCATAGAGCACGCCGTGCTCGCCTTCGCTCTCGTCGAGGAAGAGCGGCATGGGCGTGGCGACCGGGCCCTCGGCAGTGGCCGTCACCAGGCTGGCGAGCCGGGCGCCACGGATGGTCGCGCGGATGCTCTCGATGTCGTCGTCCTTGAAGGCGGGCGGGATGTACATGGCGTGTCTCCGTTCTCGATGCGGAGATAGCCGAAATCTGGCCTATACGAAACGGCCAGTTTTACGTGATTTAATCAGTCCAGTTCGGCGGCGGCCTGTGCGAGAAGCTTGCAGCCTCTCTCGATCTGCGCGATCTCCAGCGCCGAATAGCCCATGACGAGACCGACGGTCTTCCGCGTCCGGCTCGGCGTCCGGCTTGGGCCGACCAACAACGCAGAGACGGGATAGATGCCGACGCCCTTCGCGCGAGCCGCTCGGATCAATGCATCCTCGTACTTCTGCGGCAGATCGTCGAGCCACGCCACCACGTGCAGGCCCGCCGCCGTGCCCTCGATCCGGACGCGATCTCCGAACCGGCGGCGCAACGCGCCGATCAGTGCCTGCTGACGCTCGGCGTTACGCCGGCGCACGCGCCTGACGTGGCTGTCATAGGCGCCGCTTTCGAGCAACGAAGCGAGAGCGTGCTGTTCGATCAGCGGCGTGTGCCGGTCCATGATCTGCTTGGCGGCCGCGAACAGGGATCGCAGCCCGGCGGGCACGACCAGGTAGCCGATCCGCAAGGTCGGGGAGAGCGTCTTGGAGACGGTGCCGAGATAGATCACGTTGTCGCTGCCCTCCAGCGCATGCAGCGGCGGGATCGGCTTGGTGTCGTAGCGATACTCGCTGTCGTAATCGTCCTCGATCACGTAGGCGTCGTGCTTGCGTGCCCAGGCGAGCAATTGGTGCCGGCGTCCGATCGGCATGACGCCGCCGAGCGGATATTGATGCGACGGCGTCACATAGGCGAGCCGGGCCTCGATGCCGTCGAGCCGCGCTGTCTCCAGTCCATCGGCGTCAACGGGGATCGGCACCGTCTCGGCGCCCGTCGCCGCGAGCGTGTGCCGCGCCATCTGATAGCCGGGATCCTCCATCACGAAGCGGTCGCCGGCATCGAGCAGGAGGCGCGCACAGATGTCGAGCCCCTGCTGCGAGCCGTTCACGACAACGATCTGATCGACCTCGCAGCGGACGCTGCGCGATCGCCACAGATAGCCCTGAAGCGCAGTCCGCAGCCGCAGCGCGCCGCAGGGGTCGTCATAGGCGAGCCGCTCGGGCTTGCGCGCCATCGCCGCCGTCACGGCCTTCTTCCATGCCAGCACCGGGAAATCCGACGGCGAGAGCTCGCCATAGCGGAAGTTGGCGATGAGCCCGCGCGGCGGCTCGATCCAGCGCGGCGGGTCCGACCGCAGCCGCTCGCCGAAGGCCGACAGAAGCGGCTTGCGCGCCGAGGGCCGCGATGCGGCGCGTGCGCGTCCGCGTTCGACGACGGCGCGGGCAACGCGCGGCCGCGCGCCATGGCGTGTCTCGATGAAACCTTCGGCGGCGAGCTGTTCATAGGCGACGGTCACGGTCGAACGCGCCACGCCCATCTCGCCGGCAAGCGCCCGCGACGACGGCAGCAGGCCGTCGATGCCGTAGACCCGCGTCAGAATCTGATCCCTCAGGGCTTCGTAGATCTGGCGCGCGCCCATGCGGCCGGCGCGATCGCCGGGAGTCGTCTTCATCTGGATCATCCACATTCCTGGCTCGGCATTCGTCCGAACGGACGATGCCGGAATGTGTTTCTAGTCCCGTTCGCCGAGAGTTTCGACGTAAGCCTTGCCGTAGGGATAAAAATGCTCCTTGTGGCCCTGATCCCAGAGGGCCTTCAGCCCGGGCGCGGTGATGTCCCAGTCCGGACGGCAATTCATGCTGACGGCTCGGAGATCCTGGCGCAGCTCTTCGACGGTCGGGCGTCCGAAGAACCAGTAGCCGTTATAGATCTTGTGAACGCGCAGGCCGGGCTCCAGCACGATGACATGCGGGATCATCGGATTGTGGACGGGATCGGTGTATTCGGCGATGTCGAGATCCTTCTGAACGATCCGCCGCGAATCCGACAGGAAAGGCCAGTGCGCGCCGACGCCGCTGCGATATTCGTTGGTCTGGGTGATGTTGTCGGTGGTGATCGTGGCCAGCCGGCAATAGCCGACCTCCATCTCGCGATGGAGTTGCAGCAGGCCTTCGGCCTGGCGGCGGTCCTTCGGACAGAAGCCGCCGCGGCCGAGAACGAGCACCATCGGATCGCCACCCTGGAGCTCGGAGAGCTTTCGGTGCTTACCGGTGTGGTCGCTGAGCTCGTAATCGGGGAAGGTTACTCCCGGCGTCATGTCAGGTCGCATTGAACTCTCCCATGTCTTCGAACTCTCGCATGTCCGGCGTGAGTGCCGACACTCACAGATCGATCACGACGTCGCCCTGGGGCCGTGAACAGCAGATCAGGACATTGCCGTCCGCTGGTGCGTCGAGCGGATCCGGCGCGTAGCTGACGGATCCGGCCACGAGCCCGCTCTCGCAGTTGTGGCAGACCCCGGTGCGGCACGACCAGCGCACGGGAACGTCGCACGCTTCGGCGAGCTCAAGCAGGCTGGCATATGACGGTCCCCAGCAAACATTGAGGCCGCTGCGGGCGAACGAGACCATCGGGCCCGGGCCGGTTGCGCCGGCCGGCAAGTGCGCCCGCTTCTGCGGGGAGGACGCTATGCCGGGTGTCAGGGATGGTCCCGCGCCGAACATCTCGGTGTGAACGCGATCCGCTGCGATGCCGAGTCCGGCAAGCCCGCGCGAGAGATCGGTCATGAACGGTGCCGGCCCGCACAGATAGAAATCGCCGTCTGAGGGGACGCCGAGGGTTTCAAGCACCCGGAGGTCCAGATGTCCGATCGAGTCGAAATCCACATCGAGACGATCGCCCGGGTCGGGCGCGCTGTAGCAGACATGGCTGTGATGGTGGGCCAGCCCAGTCAACAGCCCACGCACCTCGGCGGCGAACGCATGTTCGCGACCGTTGCGGGCGCCGTGCAGCCACCAGACCTCTCGCGTCGATGCTTCCGCGGCGAGCGCGTGCAGCATCGCAAGCACCGGCGTTACGCCGATGCCGGCACTCAGCAAGACAACGGGCCGTGCATCTTGCCGCAGTGTGAAACTTCCGCGTGGCGCGCCGATCTGCACGGCGTCGCCAATTTTGACCTCGTCGGCGACATATTGGCTTGCCGCGCCGTGGGCTTCGCGCTTGATGCTGATGCGCCAGGACGCGGCATCGGAACGGCTCGACAGCGAATAGCTGCGCGTCATCGCCGGTGCAGTGGAGGTGCCGAGCCGTACGGCGACGAATTGCCCGGGCAGGGCGGCGGCGACGGGATGTCCGTCTGTGGGTTCGAGGATCAGCGAAGTCACGTTGCCGCTTTCGGCGATCTTGCGCGCTACGCGAAACGGCCGGAAGCCGCGCCAGGCCGGAGGCGGGCTCGACGCCGGGCCGAGCCCGGCGTTTCCCGCCGTCGTATCCTTGCGCTGCTGCTCGAGCAGCGCCTCGAAGGAATGACGCCAGCCGCCGCTCAGCGCCGGAATTTTCAGCGCGCGCTCCAGGCCGTCGCGCGGGTGGGGCGGCAGGTAGAGCAGCGCATTAATCTCGGACACGCTCATGCGTTCGGGGCCATCAGCGATCTGCGTGATCTCGTCGCCGGCCTCGACGTCGCCTTCCTCGATCACACGAAAATAGAAGCCGGGCCGGCCGTGCCTGACAAGCAGCGCGGCCATGTCCGGCTCCTCCATGCGAATCCCCAGCCGGTAGCAGGTGACGCGTGGCTGCGTCACCTCGAGCAGGGCAGAGCCGATCCTGTAACGGTCTCCGATGCAGACGTCCCTGTCGGCCAGGCCCTCGACGGTAAAATTCTCGCCGAATTGACCTTGGACGAGGTTCGATCGACCGAGGTGCTCCTGCCAGTATTGATAGGACTCCTGCTGGTAGACGTAGACGGCGCGCTGCTCGCCGCCATGACCGGCGGTATCGCCCTGGCCATCGCCGTCGATGTTGAGCCGGCGCACCCTGCGCGGACCACTGACGGGCGTCTTCCAGACGCCGGTATGAACGGTCCTGCCTTGCCACGCGATGTCGCGCGGCAGGCCGACATTGACGGAAAGCAAACGGGCCATGGGGTTCCCCGGTGTGACGGGCGCGGCTCTGGCGGTTTCCAGGTCGCGGCAATGCCAATCTGCATCCATGTCGGAATTTTGGCCCGTTAGTCGTTGTTAGACGTTGCTAGACAGTCTTGTCGCCGGCTGTCCGCGCCCCGATCTGGGGAGCAGACACCGCAAGACGGGAGATCGCGATGGATGATCAGGCGATACTGGCGGCCCTTCAGCGCCATTGGGCTGCGTCGGACGCGAATGATTTCGAGGCCGAACACGACATCTACCGCGAGGACGCCGTGCTCGACTATCCGCAGTCCGGCGAGCGCATCCGCGGCCGCAGGACGATTCAGGAGAGCCGGTTCGTGCAGCCCAACAAGAAGCGCTTCACGGTCCGCCGGATCGTCGGCGGCGGCGATCTCTGGGTGAGCGAGTTCGTGCTGACCTATGACGGCGTGCCGTCCTATGTCGTCAGCATCATGGAATTCCGCGAAGGACTGGTGGCGCACGAGACGCAATATTTCGGCGAGAGGTTCGATCCCGCACCGTCGCGCGCGCATCTTGTCGAGGTCGTGAGGTAGGTTGCGCGTCAAACGGCGGTCTCGTGCCCCGGACGCAGCGTAGCGCCTCTTCGGCGGTGCGCTGCTGAACCGGGGCCCATATTGCGGCGGAATGCTTGGCCTTCTGGGTCCCGGCTCTGCGCAACAACGCGAAGGGCGTTGCAGCGCGTCCGGGACACGGAGAGACGCGCACTATTGCTTAACCACATCCAGCAACACGGAACCCGATGCGGCGGCTGGTCGCAGTCTTGTTGCCTTGATTCCGGCCCACCCATCTTTATGTCTGGAGCGAACAAGAATCCGGGCCCCTCTGGCGAGGACGCCGACCATGTCGGCAAAACCTCGCGATGTCGGATGACCTGTCCCGCGCGAATGCGATGGATCGGCCGATCGTCGGGCCTTCTCGAGTTCTCTCCGACTCAATCGTCCCCATCGCAGCCCCGCGCGGTCATTTCGCAACGTAAGGGAGCTACGATGTCCGACGCCGCCACTTCAAATCCGACCGAGATCGAGATCACAGAACCGTCCAGGCTGAACGAGCAGGCTGCGGTCGCGTTGGTGATCGCCGGCGCGCTCGTCGCCGTCGCCGACCGGCGCGTTTCGCCGGTCGAGCGCGACGAGGTGATCCGCTTCATCAGGGATCGCGGACTGGCGCCGCACATGAGTGACGACCGGCTGTTTGCGATATTCGACGAACTGGCGGAACGGCTCGAGGAGCCCGACTTTGCCAATGTGGTGATCGACACGTTGCGTCCGGTCTCGGACCTGCCGCTGTCGGCCCATTTGATGGAACTGTCGGAGCGCGTCGCGGCTGCGGACGAGGACGTGCATCCCCATGAGGTGCAGGCGATCAAGCTGTTGCGCCTGCTGACGCTGGTGCTGCCGCGCGCAAAGCCGGTGGCGCCGGGCAGCGCAGGCGTTGAACGGCGCGCCGCCGCGCAGGAGTGAGCATGAGCACAGCATCGGACGAGCGTACGACAGGAAACCTGGTCACCACCGGCCAGATGGCCGGTGGCGATCCGCGTCTCGACAAGCTCGTCCGCCGCCTGCCGCCGCGCATGGGCGACACCGTCACCTATCTGCTGAAACCGTCCAGCCGCTGGGTGAGGATCCCGTCGGGCGCGCTGCTCATTGTTGGCGGCGTGCTCTCCTTCCTGCCGGTGCTCGGAGTCTGGATGCTGCCGCTCGGCCTCGCATTGCTCGCCGAAGACGTCCCCGCGTTGCGCGCCTCGCGCTCCAAGGTCCTTGACTGGGTCGAGCGGAAGAAGCCGCAATGGCTCGATCCGTCCGCATCGAAAAATGATCAATCATGACTGAATTCATCACCGCCGACGCGCTGACCGCGCTGCTCCAGGTCATCCTGATCGACCTCGTGCTGGCCGGCGACAACGCCGTCGTCATCGGCCTTGCCGCCGCCGGCCTGCCGGCCGAGCAGCGCCGCCGCGCCATTATCGTCGGCATCGTCGCCGCCACAGCCTTGCGCATCGTCTTCGCCGGCGTCGCGACCCAGCTCCTGCAGGTGATCGGCCTGCTGCTCGCCGGCGGCGTGCTGTTGCTATGGGTGTGCTGGAAGATGTGGCGCGAGCTGCGCGAGCAGTCCGCGCACACCGAGCTCGCGTTGAGCCACGGTGGCAGCGCGGGCAGCGCACCGGCGTCGCGCAAGACCTTCGGGCAGGCGGCGTTGCAGATCGTCGCCGCCGACGTCTCGATGTCGCTCGACAACGTGCTCGCGGTCGCAGGCGCCGCGCGCGAGCATCCCTACATCCTCGCGTTCGGACTGTTGCTGTCGGTCGCGATGATGGGCGTCGCCGCCGATCTGCTCGGCCGGGTGTTGCAGAAGCAGCGCTGGATCGCCTATGTCGGTCTCGCCATCATCGTTTACGTCGCCTTCGAGATGATCTATCGCGGTTCGCTCGAACTCGCGCCCGTCATCGCGAGTCTCTGAGGCGACAATTCCTGCCTGCAATCCGGAGTGATCCATGACGCCTGAACCCAAAGCACCTTCGGCGCACGCCGGGCCGCGACCGAAAATCGGCCCATTCGCCCAGCTCATCTTCGGCTCGCGCTGGCTGCAAGTGCCGCTCTATGTCGGCCTCATCGTCGCGCAGGGCGTCTATGTGCTGCTGTTCCTGAAGGAGCTCTGGCACCTGGTCGCGCACTCGTTCGACGCCAGCGAGCAGCAGATCATGCTGGTCGTGCTCGGACTGATCGACGTCGTCATGATCTCGAACCTGCTGGTCATGGTGATCGTCGGCGGCTACGAGACCTTCGTCTCGCGCCTGAACCTGAACGGCCATCCGGACGAGCCGGAATGGCTGAGCCACGTCAATGCCAGCGTGCTGAAGATCAAGCTCGCGATGGCGATCATCGGCATTTCCTCGATCTCGCTGCTCAGGACCTTCATCGAGGCCGGCAATCTCGGCACCACGCGCAGCAATTTCACCGAGTCCGGCGTGATGTGGCAGGTGCTGATCCACCTGACCTTCATCATTTCCGCAATCGGTATCGCCTGGGTCGACCGCATCAGCGAGAGCGGGCACCGCAAGGGTCACGCCTGAGGGGCGATCCGCGCTCTCAGGCGCCGATGGCCAGATGCAACGGACGCCGTCCGCGTGCCAGCGTCTCGGACGGCGCTTCGCCGAAGGCCAGTCTGTAGCTTCTTGAGAAGTCGCCCAGGTGCCAGAAGCCGTTGCCGAGCGCGGCGGCCTTGACGGTCAAGCCATCGCCCCCGGTCATGAGCTGGACGCGAACGGCCCACAACCGTTTGAGGCGCAGATAGTGGTGCAGGCTCACGCCGTGCACCGCGTGCGTCGCGACCTGGAGCGTGCGCACGGACACGCCGAGCGCGGCGGCGAGGTCGTCGCTGTAGAGCGGCTTGCTGCCGAACAGCGCAACGACGTCGTCGAGATGCGCGATCAGCTTGCGGTGCTTGTCGAATGAACCGGGGCGGGCGCTGCGTGCGCCTGCCGGCAGCAGGGTGGCGTCGAGGCCGGCGAGCAGCGTTTCCTGGATCGGGCGGTAGAGCGCCTCGAATTGCCGGGGATCGTTGCATGCCGACGCCAGCGAGAACATCTCCACGATAGCCGCGCGCAGGCGCGTCATCGGCTCGTCCTGCGTGCGGACATAGGCGAGGCCTGTGTCGAAATCCGCCCAGCCGCGATGGCGCATGTCCGAGTTGAAGCGCAGCATCAGGTAAGTGTTGGGGTGATGCTCGATCGCCTTGACGGGGGCTTTGCCGCGCATGACGGCGATCATCGAACTATCGACCTCGCGGCCATTGGCGATGGAGTGAAAGGTCAGGGGAACAACGAGGCCGACGCCGTTGTCCGTGCCGATCTCGGCTTCAAACCGCCGTGCAAAGGAGCGCTGGAGCACGAAGAGCCCGTCGCGGAGTGGCAGGATGGCGCGAGACAGCGAGAATTCCCGCGGATGGAGCGGCGTGCTGGTGCCGAGACCGAGCACCTCGTTGGCGCGAAATTCGTCGAAGTCCGAGAAGCGCTCGACGCCGAGGACGCGCGATGGCTTTAGCCGACGGACCGGCATTTTGGGAACCCAGGGCATGTCGGGGTGAGCGGGTTGAATCCGCACGAGCGTATCAGAGGCCCGACCGTCGGCCATATTCCGGGAAACTACTGCCTGCGCAGCGGCGACAGGGGAAGTCGGCGCGCTGCTGTGAGGACTTCACGGACAAGTACGCGAGTCCGGCAGGCTCAGATCGTTCACTTCAGAATTTCGCACACCGTAGGATGTGATCCGACGTCAAGCCGCGCGTTGCTTATGGAGATGCTGCGCCACCACGCCTCCAGCGCGTCGCGCTCGCAGCCGAGCCTGACGCTCATGCCGCCGGCGAACTTGATCCAGTCGGCGAAATGGTCTCTGCCAACCGCGATCACCACGGGAATGTCGGCGTCGAACGCGCGTCCGATCAGATGAGACAGGCCCTTGCCGTCGCGCTCGCGCTTGCCGAAGCGGTTGATGATGACGAGATCTGCGCCATGCGAGAGGGCGTCCGCGATCCGCATCCCCGCATTTTGCAGCCGCGCGAGATCGAGGCGGCAGCCGCGCGCGGCCGGATCGAAATCCTGCGCGAGCAGAAGCGTCTCGCCGCTGTGCAGCAGCACGGCCGACAGGCTCGAATCCGCGCATTGCCCGGCCTGAACCATGCCGACGACGCGACAGCCACGCGCATTCAGATCCGCCGCGAAGTTGCGCAGGACCGCGTCGGGGTCCTGATGCGCCTCGTAGACGAGGGCGGCGAGGTCGCATTGCGCATCGAACATGGTCGGCCTCTGCTTCGTCGCAAAGAGAACGGGGCCGCGGCGGTTTTGCCGCGGCCCCGGATGTCGGATCAGGCCGCCGGCGGGCCGTTGATGATCTGGAGCTGGGTGAATTCGGCGAGGCCTTCCTCGGCGAACTCTGTGCCGATGCCCGACTGCTTGGCGCCGCCGAACGGGATGTGCGGGGCCATGTCGAGGTGCTTGTTGATCCAGACCGTGCCGGACTCGAGCTGCGTTGCGACTTCGTGCGCGCGCTTGACGTCGGACGACCAGACCGAAGCGCCGAGGCCGTAGGTGGTGGCGTTGGCGCGGCGGATCGCATCGTTCTTGTCGGAATATTTGATCAGCGGCAGCACGGGGCCGAACTGCTCCTCGTCGACCAGCTTGGAGCCTTCCTGGATGTCGCGCACGATCGTCGGCTCGATGAAATAGCCGGGACGGTCCATCGCCGAACCGCCGGCGACCACCTTGCCGTTCTTGCGCGCGTCTTCGAGGAACGTCTTCACCTTCTCGTACTGCATCTTGTTCTGCAGCGGCCCGAGCTTGGTGCCCTGCTTGGCGCCGTCGTCGACCACCGTGCTCTTGGCGATCGCGACCAGCTCGTTGCAGAGCTCGTCATAGACGGACTCGTGGACGTAGAGCCGCTTGATGGCGAGGCAGACCTGGCCGGAGTTCTGGAACGCGCCCTCGAAGATGCCGGGAGCGACCTTCTTCGGGTCGACATCGTCGAGCACGATACCGGCGTCGTTGCCGCCGAGTTCGAGCGTGATGCGCTTGAGCGTCTGCGCCGCGCTCGCCATCACCTTCTGCCCCGTGGCGGAAGAGCCGGTGAACGAGATCTTGCGGATATCAGGATGCTTGGTCATCTCGCCGCCGAGATCGTTGGCGTCGGTGATGAAGTTGAGAACGCCCTTCGGCAAGACGTCCTTGATCAGCTCGGCGAAGCGCAGGGTCGCGAGCGGTGTGGTCGGCGCCGGCTTCACCACCAGCGTGTTGCCGGCGAGCAGGGCCGACGGCAGCTTGAAGCTGAGGATCAGGAGCGGATAGTTCCAGGGAATGATGGCGCCGACGACGCCGAGCGGGCGGCGATAGGCTTCCACCTTGCGGTCACCGGAATCCTCGATTACCTTCATCGGCAATTCGAGCGAGCTGAGGTAGCGGAAGAACGCGGCCATGCCGAGGACTTCGCCAGTGGCGTCGCCAAGCGGCTTGCCTTGCTCGCTGGTGAGGATGTGGGCGAGCTCTCCCGAATTGGCCTCGATCACGTCGGCCATCTCGTTCACGAGCTTGCGGCGTTCCACCATCGGGGTCGCGGCCCAGGCCGGGAAGGCGGCCTTCGCCGCGGCGACGGCGGCATCAAGCTGCGCCTTCGAGGCACGCGGGCACTGCGCCAGCACCTCTTCGGTCGCGGGATTGAGAACCGGCATGGTCTGGTCGCCGGGCACCATCTTGCCGTCGATGAGAAGATTGTAGTCACTCATTGGCTTTGCGCTCCCTTGCAGAAACAGGCCGTTCGGGGCCTCGTTATATCGAACTATATATCACGGCTTCGCCGGGCCGACCATGGCGGCCGGTTCGATCAATTCCAGAAAAGCAGGGCTGGACGCGGGTGGACATATCGATATATCGTGATGGATATAGCGAACCGCGTTCCGGGACTGGCGATGGAAATCAAGGTGAGGCAGCTCACGACCTGCGAGGTGGCGTCCGACGGCGGCGCGATCTCGCTGGGCTTCGAGGATCTGGCGGGCAACCCCGCCGCGGTCAGCGTCTCGCTCAACCAGGTCGGCGCCCTCATCATGACGCTGCCCGGGCTGCTCGAGGCGGCGCTGAAGGCCCGCTACGGCGACCAGAGCCTGCGCTACGCCTATCCGCTGGCGTCTTGGGCGATTGAGCAGGCGACCGACACGACCCAGCGCATCATCACGCTTCAGACCGAGGACGGCTTCAAGGTGCGCTTCTCGATCCCGAAAGCCGAGCAGAGCCTGCTCGGCGAAGCGCTGACCCAGCCGATGCCGGAAATGTCGGTGCGGCCGAACTAGCGGCTTGGGCCAAAGGCGCAAACAAAACACCGCCTAAGAATGGAATTGCCGATTGGGCCGGTCGAGCGCTGGAAATGTTGCACGCCTCGCCTGAACTAGAGAATCGCTTTGCCTGTTCGCCAGCCTAAAGTTGCGGGCGGGTAGAGGTGGCAAGCGATGAGCGATGTTCGAACGGGTTTCCTGGACGCTATCGGCAACACGCCATTGATCAGGCTACGAATGCCGTCGGAGGCCACGGGTTGCGAGATCTATGGCAAGGCCGAATTTCTCAATCCCGGCGGCTCGATCAAGGATCGCGCGGCGCTGGCCATGATCAACGATGCCGAACGATGCGGCAAGCTTGGGCCAGGAGGCGTCATCGTCGAAGGAACAGCCGGCAATGTCGGAATCGGCATAGCGCTCGTGGCGAATGCACGCGGCTATCGAAGCGTGATCGTGATGCCTGACACGCAAAGTCAGGAGAAAAAGGACATGTTGCGGTTGTGCGGTGCCGACCTGCGCCTAGTGCCGGCCGTACCCTATTCCAATCCAGGTCATTACGCGCGCTATTCCGGCCAGCTCGCCGAGGAGCTCGGTGCCTTCTGGGCCAATCAGTTCGATAATGTCGCCAATCGGGAGGGGCACTATCGCACGACCGGTCCGGAGATTTGGCAGCAGACGGATGGAAGAATCGACGGCTTCACATGTGCCGTCGGGAGCGGCGGTACCTTGGGTGGGATCGCGCGGGCCCTCAAGGAGCGAAATCCCGGCATCAAGATTGCGCTCAGCGATCCCATGGGGGCCGCTCTCTACAATTGGTTCACCAAAGGGGAACTGACGACAGAGGGAGACTCCATCACCGAAGGGATCGGGCAAGTCCGTGTCACCCGGAACCTCGAAGGCACGCCCATCGATACGGCATATCAGATTACGGACGAGGAAGCCTTGCCTGTCCTGTTCGACCTGATCGAGCACGAAGGACTGGTGTTGGGCGGCTCAAGCGCGATCAATATCGTTGGAGCCATGCGACTTGCGCGCGACCTCGGTCCAGGCAAAACCATCGTGACCATCCTCGCGGATGGCGGACAGCGTTATCAATCCAAGCTGTTCAACCCGGAATTCCTGCGCAAGAAAAATCTGCCCCTGCCACGCTGGATGCGATAGCGAGCCGCCAGCGGCCGGGCTGCTATCCGTCCATGCGCTCGCCCGTTCACGATTTCCGCGAACGGCCGATGTCACTCCTGAGCGCTTCCAGCTCCTTGTGCACGGCGCGCGCGGCGTCGCGTTCGATCTTGCGGTAGCGCGCGACAAGCTTTTCGCCGAACGGCGTCAGCATCGCGCCGCCGCCGTTCTTGCCGCCGGCCTGCGGCTCGACCACCGGATGTCCGCAGATACGGTTGATCTCGTCGACGAGGTCCCAGGCACGCTTGTAGGACATGTCCATGGCGCGGCCGGCTGCCGAGATCGAGCCTTGCTCGCGGATCTGCTCCAAAAGCTCGATCTTGCCGGGCCCGATCCGATCCTCGCCATCGAGGTCGATGCGCAGACTGAGCTGGGGAAGCGATTTGGCGCTCGCGCGCGGCATGACGGGGTCTCTTGGGGCACTTGCATGCGAGATTGCCACTCTTGCCCGCCGCGGACAAGGTGAGGGCGCCTGATTTCCCAAAAGATGGTCCTTCGTCGAGGTCCCCAGAGCACGGGCTTCAGCCCGTGCCCTTGATCGCTGCATCTTATTCCGCGGGGCTTCCGACCACCGCGCCCTGACTGACGTCCTCGCGGGCGAGGATCATCAAAAGGCCGACGATGATGAGCTCGACCACCGCGAAAGCAATGAAGGCGCCGGTGAACGAGCCGGCCGAGGCGTTGATGATGGCGCCCATCATCCAGGGCGCCACGAAGGCCGAGAAGATGCCAAATACCTCGGCGTATCCAATCGCGGCCGGTGCGAGCGCGTCGGAGTATTTTTCGCTGAGCAGGGCGAAGATAGCGCCGCCGCCGAGAAGCGCGATACCGCTGAGTGCTGCAAACAGCACCAGCATCGAGAACGACATCGGTGTGACCACGCTCCACAGGAACATCAGCGCGGTCAGGAAAGCGAGACATGCGGTGAGTTTGATCATGAAGGGCTTGCCGAGTCGATCGGACATGTAGCCGCCAATCACCAGGAATAGCACCTGCGACAACCCCATGACGGTGCCAATGACAGCGCCGGCTTCCGGCGGCATGTGCTGTACTGTGATGAAGGCCGGCACCACCCAGGTGGCGGTGCCGGCGATCGCGAAGGTGCAGGCCACGATGCCGAAGCCGCCGACCGCGATCCATTTCGAGCGGAAGATCTCACCGAGCGGCAGGTGCTCCTGCGGTGTTTCGTTGCCCCAGGTGAAACCGTCGATGCCGAGCTCGCGCGGATTGTTGCGGACGACGAGTGCGTCGACGGCTGCAACGAGCAGCGTGCCGATTGCCAGCACGGCGAAGAAGGTCCGCCAACCGGTCGCAATCGTCAGGGGAATGCCGAGCGCGAAATCCATGGTGATGGCGAGGCTGTAGGCGGCGAGGATGATGCCTACCACCGAGCCACGCCGACTTTGCGGAAACCAGCCGAAGATCAGCTTCATGTTGCCGATGAAGATGCCGGCGTCGAAGAAGCCGATCACGAGCCGGAGCATCAAGAGCTGTGTGTAGCTTTGTACGAACACCTGGAGCACCATGCCGATACCAGTGCCCGCAAGCCCGATCAGCAGCATGTTGCGCGCCGTCATCGACCGGCTGACCGGAGACCACACCACCATGCCGATACCGTAGGTCAGCGCAAAGATGCCTTGCGCAAGCCCAGCCTCGGCGGGATTGAGCTTGAGGCTCTCGGAGACGAAGGGCAGTACGGCCGCGAAGGCATACCAGTCGGCGGCGAGAAAGATCTCGCAGAGGATGGCGAGGGCCAGCATGCCTTTTTGCCACCGGGCTATCCGACGGCGGTCGTTCTCGGAGATGGACGTCCAAGTTGTTGTCAGCATGGTCATCATCGGTTCTCGCGGTTTGCGTGTCGACGGAATCGGCGTGGCCTCAGGCGGGCGGCGGCAGGAAGTTGACCTCGTGTTCGGCGGCACGTCGCACGACCTCCTGCGGATCGGGGAGATTGTGGATGCGCTCGAACAGCTCTTTCAGCGAACGCGTCGGTGCGACCCAGAACAGGCTGGTGGCGGTTTCACCCGACTTGTTGAAAATGCCGTGGGGGATGCCCTTGGGCATGCGGACGAGGTCGCCGGCCTTGGCGACAAAGTCCTTGCCGTCGAGCCAGAGGTCGTAGCGGCCGCTCAGCACATAGACGAATTCATCCTGGGTCGGATGCACGTGCGGCGGCACGAAGGTGCCATCCGGAAACACGGCATGCCAGGCCATCGACGCCTCGGAATGCTGCTTCAGCGTGTAGGTCTGGCCCAGAATGTTCCAGATGACGTTGCCAAAGCCTTCTTTGGCAGGGGTCACGCCCGGAGGCATCTCGATCATGGTGGTGTCCTCTGTTGTGTGCGGATCAATCGGCGAGAAAATCGGTGACGTAGTGTGCAGAAGACGGCGTTTCCTCGAACACGAGATGACCGGTCGCCGGCACCAGCGTCACGCGTGCGTTGGGGAGCCCTGCTTTCCAGGCATCTGCCTGGGCGGTCGGGCGCAAACGATCTGCGGCCCCCCAGAGCACCAGCGTCGGCATCGTGATTCGATGCAGCCAGTGCGCGAGCTTGGGATTGCCCTGCGGTTCGCTGCGGATCAGCTTGGCAAAGCCCGTGACCTCGCGTCCAAGCCGGGCGTCGAAGGCCGGATCGGGCGCCTTGGGAAAGTAACGGAGTGCCGCGGCCGGATCGTGCGCGAGATAGGCTGGCAGTTCTTGCGGTGCGATCTCGAACAATCCGGGCGCAGGCGCGCTTCCGACCACAAGACCGGCGGGCGCAACCAGTACCAGCTTGCGGACCCGATGCGGCTGACGGATCGCGAACTCCGCGGCAAGCCATCCGCCGAGCGAGAACCCGGCGAGGTCGAACTGCTCAAGGCCAAGCTTGTCGAACAGATCCATGTAGTGAAGGACGTGATCCTCGACGGTGTCGATCGTCTCGGCGTCGCCGGAATCGCCAAAGCCCGCATGATAGGGGATGATGACCGTGTGCCGCTTCGCCCAATCGCGCGCCATCTCGAAGCCGGTGAAGGTGCCGGTGCCGTGCAGGAACACCAGCACCGGGCCGCTTCCGATGCTGTGAACGACGGTCCGCACGCCGTTGATCGTATGTTCTGCGCGGGAGAAGCCGGTGAGATCGGGTGAGGGTTTGACGGTATCAAGCATGGTCGTCTCCGGTTGAAGGCGGCAGAGCCGGGCGTTGGTGAGTCATGCGGCGGCTTCCTGGCGACCGCTGAGAAGTGAGGCGAATTGTTCGACGGCGTTGGCGAGCCGCGCGGCCGTCATTGGTGCGAGCGGCTCGCCTGGTACGATCTCGCCGCTGCTGGCGTAGATCGCCGTCGAAACGGTGCAGGCTTCGAAGAAGCCGAACAGCGGGCGGAGCTGGTGCTCGACCACCAGCGAGTGGCGCAGGCCGCCGCCGACCGCGGTCAGCAGCACCGGGCGGTTGCGCAGCACGCTGGGTTCGATCAAGTCGAATACGTGCTTGAACAATCCGGGATAAGAGCCCTGGAACACCGGGCATCCGATCACGAGGCCGTCGGCCTGTTCGATGGCCTCGACGACGGCGCGCGCGTTGTCATCGAGTGCAGTCCGGGTGAAGCCGGCGATGCCGCAACCGGCGTCGACAAGGTCGAGGACGGTGGTCTTCAGTCCATGCTGCGCCTGAAGATCGGCGGCGACGGCTTCCACCAGCATGCGCGACTTCGCCGGGCGCCAACTATTGCCGCAGAAGCCAACGATGCGGGATGTCCTCACCTCGACGCCCTCGTGTCTGGTCGCTTGCTCAGCCCGTCACCCCGAAGACCGTCCATTGCGCACCAGGGCCGGGGAGGCCGAGCAGCGCACGGCCGCACTCTTCGACGATCTGGTCGGCCATCAGGATGTGCTGCGTGCCCGAATGGATGTCGCGATAGAACCGCTGCATCGGCGTGTTGTGCAGCGAGGCGCCGCGCGCGGCGCGATGCGCGAAGGTGGCGACATCCGACAGAACGTCGTGGACGTGGCGCAGTGACAGCTTGATCATCGTCATCTGCTCCAGCGACGGACTTTCACCGCCGGCGCAAGTCTCCGAGACGTCCTTCCAGGTTTCGTGGACCAACGCACGTGCTGCGCGGAAACGAGCTTCGGCCTGCGCGAACTGGAACTTGAAGCTCGCGCTGTCGCGCGACTTGCCGAATGGATCCTGGCGCTGGACGATCACCTTGACGAGTTCGTCGAGCATGCGGCGGCCGACACCGACGGCCCAGGCGGAATGCGCCCAGGCGCTGTAGCCCGCCAGTCCCAGCGCACCCTGCACGCCACCTCGGCGCGGCGCGCCAATGTCAAAATCGTAGGTCATGTGCGTGGGTACGAACAGCTCGTCGCCCTCGCTCAAAGTGTAGTCGAAACTTCCCGTCGCGCGCAGGCCGAGCACGTCCCAATTGCCCATCAACTTGATGGTCGCGCGCGGATGGTGGGTGACGACGATCTTGGGCTGGCCGTTCGGGCCGAACACCATGTCCTTGCCGGATGCGTCGGTGACGAAGCAGCCTGAATGGACCCACTCGGCGTGCTGAATGCCGCTGCCATAGGCCCAGTTGCCACGGATCATGTAACCGCCATCGACCGGTCGGGCGAAGCCGCGCGGCACGCCGTTGCCGGCAATCGTGATGTCGGGCCCGCCCGCGAAGACTTTCTTGATGCCTTCGTCCTCGATGTAGATGGCGAGCGTCGTGCCTTCCATGTTGTTGCCGATGACGCACCAGCCGGCGGAGGCGTGTGCGTAAGCGAGCCGCTCGATCACGGTCATGGCGTCGTAAGGCAGAAGCTCGGCGCCGCCGACCTCCTTCGGGAACAGCATGGTGTAGATGCCGGCCTTGCGTAGCGCCGCTACCACGTCGTCAGTCAGATAGCCCTGTGTCTCAGCCTCCGCGGCCCTGGATTCGACCAGCGGTAGCAGCGCGTCGAGGCGCGCATGGAACTCGGCCACCGTCGGGGTCGCGGAAGGCTTTACGGCGAGTTGCACGGAAGGGCTCATGGTCGGTGTCTCCACGTCGGGCTGTTGGTTCTTCGCGCAACGCTGCTGGTCACGAAGATCTGGGTCGGGCGGAACAGACGCCGGTCGCGGGCAAGACTCCGCCCACACGCGCCAACGACTGTTGGTGCGCGCGACGGGCTCGCGTTGGTGTCGAGATGTCCCCTTCGGAACCGCGCGAACGTCGTTACGCGATCCCGATGGCCAGGATGCTAGAGATGAGGCGGCTAAAGCAGCAATCCCCCATCATGGGGGGTGTTGGCCATGCTGCTCTGCCGCAAAGCTGGGCCGGGAGAGCCGTGTTTTGCCGCTTCTTTTCGCTTGACCAAAGGTCAGGCGAGGCAGAAATTTTAAGCCTATAACAATCGGCAATGACGCGCGTGTGTCCGAGGGCACCGCGCGTTCGCGCGAGGAGTGGCGGTGAGAGCCGAGCAGGAGCATTTGGATGGTCTGCCCGAGCGCCAGCTCGCAGATCGGCTGATGTCCATCGCCGAGAGCCGCTCGGTGCGCGCCCTTGGCATTGCCTGCTGCTCGGCGATCACGGAATTGACGGGATCGCCGACCGTCGGCCTCTATTTGCTCGACGGGCTCGAACCGGAACTGGTCTACAGCCGGCACGTCGCAGAAGGCCTGCTCGACAATTACAGGGCCGGCTTCTGGAAGCGCGACCCCGTGCTCGACTGCATCATGACCCAAGGCCGCGCGGTCGACGGCGAAACGGTGATCGGTCCGCAGCAATGGCGGCACAGTCCGTCCTTCGAGATGCTGCACGAGTGGGGCTTTGCATACAACATGGGCGGCCCGTTGTGGTGCGGGCAGAAGATCGTCGGCGTGCTGTTTACGGCGACGACTGATACGGACGCGCCGTACACGATGCGGTCGCGGCAGCGCATGGAGATGCTGTGTCGGGCCGGCTCGCTCGCTTTGACCAACATGACGAACGCGGGCGCGATCGACGCCCATCCTGCCGCAATCCGGGTCCCCGAGCCGGCAACGACGCCGGTGGCGACGCTCTCGGCATCGCTTCCGCCACGGTCCGCGGACGTCGCCATCCGGGTCTGCCGCGGCCAGACCAACAAGGAAATCGCCCGCGAGATGGGGATTTCCGATCAGACCGTGAAGGAGCACGTCGCGAACCTGTGCCGACGCTTCGGCGTGCACAACCGCACCGAGCTTGCGGCCTGCCTGCTGAGTCCGAGCGCTCGGCAATAAGGTGCCGCGCCGGATCAGATATGATTGACGATCAACTTGAGCGAGCCGACGAAGGTCGGCCGCTGCCGATAGTCCCCGTAACGCGTATCCCATCGGCCGGACGTGAGATCGTTGCCGAGCCGAGCATCATCGCACGGCGTGCATCTCCAGAAACGCCTTCACGCCAGTCACGTTGCCGGTATCCGACGGCACGTAGCCGGGCAGGGTGGCGACGGCGGCGCGGAAATCGGCGCTGCGCATGATCTCCAGGATGCGCTGCATCGGCCCGGTATCGAGGAAGGCGCGCTTGCAGACGAAGAAATAATCCTCGGTGAGGATGCGGATGAAATCGAGGCCGAAGTGGCGGGCGGCCGCCTCGACGCCAAAACTCGCATCCGCCATGCCGCTCGCGACATAGGCCGCGACGGCGGCGTGGGTGAACTCGATCTGCTGCGCGCCGTTGATCTTGCTCTCGTCGATGCCGTTCGCGGCAAGCAGCTGGTCGAACAACAGCCGCGTGCCGGAATCATGGTCGCGGTTGACGAAGCGGACTTTTGGCCCAGTGAGGTCATGAAGCGAAGCGATGCGCAGCGGATTGCCGCGCGCGACCATCAGCCCCATCTCGCGCGTGACGAAACTGATGATGCGATCCTCGCGCGGGTCGAGCCATTCGCGCGCCGCCTTGATGCCTTGCGCGCGCAACGCGCCGTGTGGCAGATGCAGGCCCGAGAGATCGCAGGCGCCTTGCGCCAGCGCGACCAGCGAATGCTGGTTGCTGACATAGCGCAGGTCGACGCCGATGCCAGGCTCGCGATCGAGGAATTCGCGCAGTTTTGCCACGGCAAAGCCGTGGCTGGCATGAACGCGGATCACCGAAGGGCGCTGTTCGAGGAACGGCTTGATCTCGCTCGCCAGCTCCTGTGCCAGGTTTTCGAGCTGCGGCCCGAGCCGGGCCTGCATGCGCTCGCCGGCCCACACCAGCCGTTCGCCGAAGGGCGTGAGTTTCGAGCCCTTGCCGCGCTGGGTTTCGACCAGAGGGGTTCCGAAGAACTCGGACCATTGCTCGATCAGATTCCAGACGTGCCGGTAGGATAGGTGCACATCGCTGGCCGCGCTCGTGATCTTTCCGGTCTTCCGGATTTCGTTGAGGACGCCGAGCATGACCACCACGGTGCGCGGATTGCCTTCCCGGCGAAACCGCCAGACGGCCTCGATCTCGATCTGAAGCATGGGTCTTCCTTATGAACTTCGCTTCATATGTGGGACGTCCATTTGCAAACCATATCATATTTACTCCAGCCAATAGGCGCCTAGTCTGGTATACCAGAACAGGAGGAAATATGATGTCCGTTGCATATGACTTTGCGCACTCGCCGGCCACCGAATTCATGTCCCGGCCGCAGCATCTGCTCATCGACGGCCGCCGCGTCCCCGCCAGCTCCGGCCGTACCTTCAAATCCCTCAATCCCGCCACCGGGCAGGTCATCGCCATCGTCGCCGAGGGTAATGAGGCCGATGTCGAGCACGCCGTGGCAGCCGCGCGCCGGGCATTCGAAGGCCCGTGGCGCACGATGCGGGCGTCGGAGCGCGGCCAGATCCTGCTGCGCTGGGCGGACCTGCTCAAGCAACATTCAGAAGAAATCATCGAGCTCGAATCGATCGATGCCGGCAAGCCGATCTCAGCGACGACGCGCCAGGATTTTCCGGCCGCGGTCGACACGCTGATCTACTACGCCGGCTGGGCCGACAAGATCAGCGGCGACGTCGTGCCGGTGCGCGACGATGCATTGACTTATACCGTGCGCGAGCCGGTCGGCGTGGTCGCGGCCATCGTGCCGTGGAATTTCCCGCTGATGATCGGCATGTGGAAGCTGGCGCCGGCGCTGGCCTGCGGCTGCACCATCGTGATGAAGCCGGCCGAGCTGACCTCGCTGTCGGCGCTGCGCATCGCCGAGCTCGCACTCGAAGCGGGCCTGCCGGCGGGTGTCTTCAACGTCGTCACCGGTCCGGGCCGCGTCGTCGGCGACGCGCTGGTCAATCACCCCGATGTCGACAAGGTCACCTTCACCGGCTCGCCCGGCGTGGGCCGTGGAATCATGAAGGGTGCGGCGAGCAACTTCAAGCGCGTCTCGCTCGAGCTCGGCGGCAAGTCGGCCAACGTCATCTTTGACGATGCCGATCTTGAAGCGGCCTCCAAGGCTGCGGCCTCAGGCATCTTCTTCAATGCCGGCCAAGTGTGCTCGGCCGGCTCCCGCGTGCTGGTGCAGGAGAAGGCTTATGACGAGGTCGTCGAGCGGCTGGCCGCGCGCGCAAAGTCGCTCAGGATCGGCGACCCGCTCGATCGCAAGACGGCGCTCGGCCCCGTCATCTCCGAGAAGCAGATGAAGTCGATCCTCGACTATGTCGACATCGGCCAGAAGGAGGGCGCGACCCTCGTCACCGGCGGCGAGAAGGTCGGCGATCGCGGCTATTTCATCAGCCCCGCGGTGTTCGCAGGCGTCGCACACGAGATGCGGATCTCGCAGGAGGAGATTTTTGGCCCCGTCGTCAGCGTCATCAAGTTCAAGGACGAGGCCGATGCGCTCAGGATCGCCAACGGCACGGCCTACAGCCTCGCCGCCGGGGTCTGGAGCCGCGACATCGGCAAGCTCCAGCGCTTCGCCAAGCGGGCGCGCGCGGGCACGGTCTGGATGAACACCTATGGCTACACCGACGTGCGCCTTCCCTGGGGCGGCGAGCGCGACTCCGGCCTCGGCCGTGAGCATGGCACCGCCGCTCTCGACAATTTCACCGAGCCGAAGGCTGTCTGGATGAATCTGGCCGTGTGATAACCTCCCGATCGGCCAATCCTGGGCCCGCCTGATCCCGGTCAGGCGGGCTCTTTTTTCGAAATCGATAAAATTGTCTGCATTCCGCTCAGTGGCGGAAAACCCTGCGGACAAGAAGGCTGCTGCCTTAAACCTCCGCTTTGGAACCGGCGTGCATCCTGCCTGCAAAAGGTTGGGGCATCGGCATGTCTGTTCTGAGGGAGATCGTTGCGGCGGTTGCAGGAGTGTATGCGCTCCTGTTCGTCTGCGACGCATTGTTCGGCGTCGGCGAGGCGCGTTTCGACGACGCCTATTACAGCGCCAGCTTCTACGCGCCGCGGCCGAAGGAATTCCGCTTCGCCAGCGATACGCCGCCGGCGGTCCGCGTCAGCGAGGCCTTCGCGCAGTTTGCGCCGGGCGAGGCCAAGCCGAACCGGCGCTACTCGTCTCTGACGACCATCATCCGCTAACGTTCGGCCATTCAGGCTTGCTCCGGCGCCGGGGTGTTGCCGGGATGCTGCCCCGCGCGTTGCGGGAGCAGCAGCAGGCACCCCAGCATAAAAGCTGCGATCACGACCGAGGCCAGCGGCCGGCTCAGCGCCAGGCCGCCGTGGTCGAGCGGCTTGTCGAGAAAGTCGCCGACGGTCGCCCCCAGCGGACGCGTCAAGATGAAGGCGGCCCAGAACAACGTGACGCGTGAGACGCGCGTCCAGAAGTAAAGTGCTGCGATAACGGCGAGTCCGGCCGCGAAGATCAGTGCGCCACCGCGATAGCCCATATCCCCGGTATCCGCGATCCAGTCGCCGAGCGCAGTACCCAGTGTTTGCGAAAAGGTGATCGCGCCCCAATAGAACGCCTCAACGCGCGGTGTGCTGACGCTGTTGACCGAGATCGTTCCCTCGGCGCGATACCAGAGGCCGAGCACCAGCACGAGACAAGTGAGCAGCAGCGTCGAGCCGCCGGTATAGCCGATGCCGAGCGAGCGGTCGGCGAAGTCGGCCATCGTGGTGCCGAAGGTGGTCGATGCGACGATGGTGGCCCAATACAGTGCCGGATGGAATTTGCGCGCGCGGACCTGCGCCGCGACCAGGACGATCATGGCCGCGAGGAACAGGCAGGTCCCGGCCAGATAGCCCCAGTTCAGCGTCATGGTGACGGTGTCACCGCCGGTCTCGCCGAGCGTGGTGGCGGCGATCTTGATGATCCAGAAACCGAGCGTGACCTCGGGGACCTTGCTCTCGCTGATGATATTGCTTTTGGTCTGATCTTCCATGGTGTCCTCGTTGATACGTCAGCCGCGGACCGGGATCCGCGGCTGACGGGATGATGGCGCGCAGAGGCGTCAGGACTTCGTGGCGGTATCCATGGTCGCGAGCAGATCAGCGACTGCCTGTTTGCACTTCGCCACATCCGGCGCGCTCGCGCGCAGCGCCTCCAGCGCGCGGTCGATCGCCTTGTCGACGGTGTGCCAATCGGCTGCCGCGCGCGGCTTCAATCCGGCTTCGGCCTCGTCCCATTTGGTCTCGAGGTCCTTGATCCTTGTCTTGGCGGCGGGGAGGTCGCCCTTGTCGATCAGCGCGGCGACGTCGACCACGATGCTCCGGAACGGCGTGAGATCGCCGAGCTTTGCGGTCGCGGCTTCCGCGAGCGGCACGAAGGTGAAGTGCTGGGTCGCATGAATGCGCGGCTCGCCTGCGAAGGTCGTCACGAGGCAGACGGCGACGGCGGAAATCAGTTTCATCATGTGGTTTCTCCTGGTGGAGCTCCTGCTTCATGCAGAGAGCGGGATTTCGCGGTTGAAGCTATTGCGCCGGATCGGCGCGACGCCTGCCGTCGCCCTCGAAGGTCACCCAGGCGACGAGGCCGACGATCACGGTCAGGAAGGCGATGCTGGTCTGGATCGTGCCGAGTCCGATGCCGCCGTACTCGCGCGATTGCGAGAGCAGATCGCCGAGCGAGGCGCCAAGCGGACGGGTAAGAATGTAGGCAAGCCAGAAGGTGAGGACGGGATTGGCGCCGAAGTAATAGGCCATCATCACCGCCGCGATCAGCATGCCGAAGGCGGCAACGCCGAGCTGGAAACCGAGACCAAGTGCTTCGGTGGCAAGATCGCCTGCGGCCGTGCCGAGCGCGAAGGTGAACAGGATTGCCGTCCAATAAAACAGCTCGCGCCGCGTCGTCACGATGCTGTGGATCGACAGCGTGCGCTCGACGCCGTACCAGACCGCGAAGGTCGCGGCGAGCGCGCAAGCGAACGCCGCGGTGCTGATGTAGAGGCTGATCTCGAGCTTGTCGGTCAGGAGATCCGTGAGCTGCGTGCCGACGATGCTGACGAGAACGACGGTCAGCCAGTAGATCCAGGGCACGTAGACGCGGCGGTTCAGTTGCAGCAGCAGGGCAGCGACCAGCAGGCCGCTCATGCAGATCGCGGTCAGGCTGGCGCCGAGGCCGACATGCACCGCGAGATAGTCGGCGCCGGTCTCGCCAACCGTGGTCGAGAGAATCTTGATGGCCCAGAAGATCGCCGTAACCTCCGGAACCTTGTTCAGCATCCGTCTTGCGCCAAAACCTGAATATTGCGACACGCCCAAATCTCCCAAAGCCGAAGCGATGCGAGACCGTCGCGCAGGCGACTTAGGCCGGGCTTAGGGGCGAGAATTTTCAATGCAGCGCGGCCTTCGCCGCATTTTGGGCCTGCTGGCGTTCCCTAACTCTGCGCTAAGTCGGAACGGTCATGATTTTGACGGCCGGATGGCCCGGCGGTTTCGAGGATCGAGCTTTGCGGGTACTGCTGATCGAAGACGACCGGATGGTTGGAGCCGCCGTCGAACAGGCGCTGAAGGATGCTGCCTATGCCGTCGACTGGGTGAGGGATGGCGAGTCCGCGCTGCTTGCCGCCTCAGCCGAGTCTTACGAGGTGCTGCTGCTCGATCTCGGCCTGCCGAACGCGGACGGCCGCGATGTCCTGCGGCAGTTGCGCGCGAATGGCTGCAGGTGCCCGGTCATTATCGTCACCGCGCGGGATGGCGTCGATCACAGGATCGAAGGCCTCGACCTCGGCGCCGACGATTATCTGGTCAAGCCGTTCGAGATACGCGAATTGCTGGCGCGGATGCGGGCGGTGCTTCGCCGCGAAGGCAGCGGTGCGCCCGCTGTGCTTGGCAACGGCAGGCTCAGTCTCGATCCTGCGACCCGCGAGGCGTCGCTGTGTGGCCAAACGGCCCTCCTGACCGCGCGCGAGTTCGCGTTGCTCCAGGCTTTGTTGACGCGCCCCGGCACCATCCTGTCGCGGAGCGAACTCGAGCGGCAGCTTTACGGCTGGAACGAGGAGGTCGAAAGCAACGCGGTCGAATTCCTGATCCACACCATCCGAAAGAAGCTCGGCACGGAGGCGATCCGCAACGTGCGCGGGATGGGGTGGATGGTGGATCGCGCGCCATGATCAACTCGCTGCGCGGCCGGCTGTTCATCAGCTTGACGACGATCGTGCTGGTAACCGGCCTCATCGGAGGCGTCTTCGCACACCGGTGGGCATTCGATGAGGCGATCGAGACGCAGGACTCCGTGCTCATCCAGATCGCGGGCCTCGTTCAGAGCGGTGGCTTCACCGGAGCTCAGGACCTCCATGGGGTCGATGAAAACTCCGAGGTCTGGCTGATGGAGCTGGGCAAGGCGCCGCAAGGCACGCCCGAGGAGCGCCAGTTGTGGCGGCTACAGGATGGGATGCGCGATGCCACGCGTCAGGGAAAGCCGGTCCGGGTGGTGCTGAAGACGCGATCCGACGGCAGCCGGTTTGCTGTGGCCCAGAGCACGGGGGTCAGGGATGAGATCGCAAGTGACATGGCGCTCCGCACCGTGCTTCCGATCGCCGCGCTGATCCCTTGCCTGATGCTGGTGATCGCCCTTGTCATAGCCGGATCGCTTCGACCCATGGTCCGGCTGGCGGACGAACTCAACGCACGGCGTGCGGATGACATGACGGCCTTGCCGCTGCGCGACCTCCCAAGCGAACTGAATCCGTTCGTGTCTTCCATCAACGGCCTGTTGCAGCGCATGCACGAGATGATAGGGCAGCAGCGAAGGTTTATCGCGGACGCCGCGCACGAACTGCGCACTCCGCTTACGGCGTTGAGCGTACAGGCTGAGAATCTCGATCATGTCGAACTGCCACCGGCCGCGCGCGAGCGCCTTGCGGCGCTTCGGCAGGGCATGGGTCGCAGCAAGCATCTTCTGGAGCAGTTGCTTGCGCTGGCACGACACGACGCTGCGCCCCCCGTTTGCGGGCAATGGGAGGTTGTGGAGCTCGATCACGCGGCGAAGAGCGTCATCGCCGATCTCTTGCGGGAGGCGATCAGTCGCGGCGTCGATCTCGGTTTCGAACGGGCCGAGTCTGTTCCGGTGCGCGGCGAGCCGGTCATGCTCGCAGCCATGATCCGCAATCTTCTCGATAACGCGCTCCGTTTCACGCCGGTGGGCGGCAGGATCGATGTGGCGATTTACCGGGACGGCACCAAGGCTGTGCTTCGGATCGAGGACAATGGACCAGGCGTTTCCCCCGAAGAGATCGGCCGGATATTCGAGCCGTTCTTCCGTGGGCAGCGGCCGCAAGGCGAGGGCGTCGGTCTAGGCCTCTCGATCGTCAAGCGGATTGTCGATCGACTTGGGGGATCGATCGACGCTGCGAACATCACGGAGGGCGAACGAAGCGGATTGCGGATCGTCATCAAACTGCCCGCGGCGGCCGCGTAATGTCACTCCCCCTGGATCCATTCCGCCACGCCGCGCCACAGCGTGTCGCGGTGCTCGGGGCGGAAGAAGCCGAAATGGCCGATCGCCTTGGCGCCGACGTCGGACGGCTTCACCGTCAGCACCTCCGGCTTGATCGCGGAGAAGCCGCTCGCGAGCAGCTCGACCGCGGGCCGCGTTGCCCAGGGATCGTCGGAGAAGCAGAGCGCGCGCAGCTCGCCCTTGAACTTTGCGAAGTTCTCCAGCGCCGGTAATTTGGAGTCGAACAGATAGCGCGGGCTGGAGACCCAGTCGGCCCATTGCAGGAAGACGCCCTTGGGCAGATCCTCGCCGATGCCGGCCCAGGCCGGCGCGTAGCCGAGCGCGTGGACGAGCGGTACGCCGACGAAATTCATGAAGGCGTAGACGCGATATTTTTCCGGCGACGCCATCAGCTGCCAGGTCGCGGCCTGCGAGGCCACGAAGGCGGCGCGTGAAATGTCGCGGTTGTTGTCGATCAGCCCGAGCGCCTGGCCGCCGAAGGAGTGGCCGACATAGGCGAGCGGCAGGGTGGTGTAGCGCTCGCGCATCCAGCGCACCGCGGCGGTGACGTCCTGCGCGGCCCAGTCCGACATCGAGGCCCTGAAGCCGACCAGCGATTTCGGCTGGTTGTAGCCGACCATCGCCGGCTGCCGGGAATCGCCGATGCCGCGATAATCGTAGGTCAGGACCGCGCAGCCGCGATGGGCAAGGTAGGAGGCAAAGCCGCGATAGATCTTTCGCGGGACGGCGGTGGCGGAGTTGATCAGCACGGCATGGCGTTTGGTGCCGCGCGGCAGGAACAGGGTGCCGGCCAGCGGATACCCGTCCGTCGCCGGGAAGGTGATCTCGTCGATGAAAACGTCGTCGCGCGCCGCGTCCATGGGCAGCCGATGTCCTGCCAGTTTCCTTGCCAGCCCTCAGCAAATGCGAATTCGGCTTTCCCCGCAAGGGTTTGCAGTGCGAAATGGATTTACAACTGGCGGCCGGGGACCGGGCTGTGTATAAGGCGGCCCTCGCAACCCACAGATCAGGTTGTGCTTTTTTACTTCACGGAGAGATTGCGATGTCCGAGCGGTGGACGCCCGAGTCCTGGCGCAGCAAGCCGGTGCTACAGGTGCCCGATTATCCCGACGCCAAGGCCTTGGCCGACGTCGAGGCGCAGCTTGCGACCTTTCCGCCGCTGGTGTTCGCGGGTGAGGCGCGCAACCTGAAGAAGGCGCTGGGGCGCGTTGCGGCCGGCGAGGCCTTCCTGCTCCAGGGCGGCGATTGCGCCGAGAGCTTTGCCGAGCACGGCGCCAACAACATCCGCGATTTCTTCCGCGTGCTGCTCCAGATGGCGGTGGTGCTGACCTATGCCGGCGCGGTGCCGGTGGTGAAGGTTGGCCGCATTGCCGGCCAATTCGCAAAACCGCGGTCGTCGCCGACCGAGAAGATGAACGGCGTCGAGCTGCCGAGCTATCGCGGCGACATCGTCAACGACATCGCCTTCACCAAGGAAGCGCGCGTGCCGGACCCGCAGCGCCAACTGATGGCCTATCGCCAGTCGGCTGCGACGCTGAACCTGCTGCGTGCGTTCGCGACCGGTGGTTACGCCAATCTCGGCAGCGTGCATGAGTGGATGCTCGGCTTCCTCAAGGATAGCCCGCAGTCCCGCCGCTACAAGGAGCTGGCCGACCGCATCTCGGACGCGCTCAATTTCATGCGCGCCTGTGGCCTCGATCTCGAGGCCCATCCCGAGCTGCGCGCGACCGATTTCTACACCAGCCATGAGGCACTGCTGCTCGGCTACGAGCAGGCCATGACCCGCGTCGATTCCACTACCGGCGACTGGTACGCGACCTCGGGCCACATGATCTGGATCGGCGACCGCACCCGTCAGCTCGATCACGGCCATGTCGAATATTTCCGCGGCATCAAGAACCCGATCGGCCTGAAGTGCGGCCCGTCGCTCAAGCCCGACGAGCTCTTGAAGCTGATCGACGTGCTCAACCCCGACAACGAGCCTGGCCGGCTGACGCTGATCAACCGGTTCGGCTCCGACAAGGTCGCCGACCATCTGCCTGGACTGATCCGCGCCGTGAAGCGCGAGGGCAGGGTTGTGGTCTGGTCGTGCGATCCCATGCACGGCAACACCATCACCTCGACGTCAGGCTACAAGACGCGCCCGTTCGACCGCGTCCTGTCGGAGGTGAAGTCGTTCTTCACCATCCATGCGGCGGAAGGCACGCACGCCGGCGGCGTGCATCTGGAGATGACCGGTCAGGACGTCACCGAGTGTATCGGCGGCGCCCGCGCGATCACCGACGAGGATCTCAACGACCGCTACCACACGGTCTGCGATCCCCGCCTTAATGCCGAGCAATCGATCGACATGGCTTTCCTGATCGCGGAGCTCCTCAAGCAGGAACGCGCCGGCAAGGCCAGGCCGATGCCGGTCGCCGCGGGGCTCTAACACCTTGCTGCGGATCTGGAAGGCGACGATCAATTCACGCAACGGTCTGGCCTTCGCGTTCCGGTCGGAGCAGGCCGTTCGCGAGGAGATTTTTGCGCTCATCCTGTCGGTGCCGCTGGCATGGTTCGTCGCCGCGACGGCGCTGCGGGCGGTCGAGCTGGTCTGTTCGGTTGCGTTCGTGCTGACGGTCGAGCTGCTCAACACCGCGATCGAGAAGCTTGCCGACCGCCTGACCATGGATCACGACAAGCAGATCGGCCGGGTCAAGGACATGGGCTCGGCCGCGGTCGGGGTTGCGCTGCTGATGGCCGGCGCATTCTGGATCATCGCCATCGTCGAGCGATTGGGGTTCCTCTGAAGCGGAGTGCGGCGGCCATGACCGAACGTCTCAACGTATTCGCGGTCACGCTCGCCCAGCTCAATCCGACCATGGGCGACATCGAGGGCAATGCCGCGAAAGCGCGTGCCGCGCGCGCGCAAGCCAGGTCCGACGGCGCCGATCTCGTGCTGTTTCCGGAATTGTTCATCGCCGGCTACCCGCCGGAAGATCTGGTGCAGAAGCCGGCGTTCCAGGACGCCTGCCGTGCCGCGATCGAGGCGCTCGCGCGCGAGACCGCCGATGGCGGCCCGGCGGTGCTGGTCGGCACGCCCTGGGTCGAGGACGGCAGGCTCCATAATGCCTGCGCGCTGCTCGATGGCGGAAAAATCGCCGCACTTCGCTTCAAGTGCAATCTGCCGAATTACGGCGTGTTCGACGAGAAGCGGCTGTTTTCGCGCGGACCTGCCGCAGGTCCCGTGACCGTACGCGGCGTGCGCATCGGCGTGCCGATCTGCGAGGACATCTGGCTGGAGGAGTCCGAGGATTACGAGAACGTGGTCGAGACGCTGGCCGAGACCGGCGCCGAGATCATCCTGGTGCCGAACGGCTCGCCCTATGCCCGCGACAAGAGCGACGTGCGCCTCTCGGTCGCCGTGGCGCGCGTCACCGAGAGCGGCCTGCCGCTGGTCTATCTCAACCAGGTTTGCGGCCAGGACGAGCTGGTGTTCGACGGCGGTTCCTTTGCGCTCAACGGCGATCTCTCGCTCGCGGCGCAATTGCCGGCGTTCGAAGAGAGCGTTACCACACTGCGCTTCACCAGGAACGGCGACGACTGGCGCTGCGCCGGGCCGATCGCCGCGCAGCCGGAGGGCGACCACGCCGACTACGCGGCCTGCGTGCTGGGCTTGCGCGACTATGTCGCCAAGAACGGATTTCCCGGCGTTCTGCTCGGCATTTCCGGCGGCATCGACTCCGCTCTCTGCGCGGCGATTGCGGTCGATGCGCTCGGTGCCGACCAGGTGCATGGCGTGATGCTGCCTTATCGCTACACCGCGGCGAGCTCGATCGCGGACGCGGGCGAGCTCGCCGGGCATCTCGGAATCCGCTACGAGGTGCTGCCGATCGCTGAAGCCGTGACCGGCTTCGAGACCATCCTGTCCGGCATCTTCAAGAATCTGCCGCCCGATATCACCGAGGAAAACCTGCAGGCCCGCACCCGCGGCACGCTGCTGATGGCGATCTCCAACAAGACCGGGCCGATGGTGGTGACGACCGGCAACAAGTCGGAAATGTCGGTCGGCTACGCCACGCTCTATGGCGACATGAACGGCGGCTTCAATCCGATCAAGGATATCTACAAGACGCAGGTGTTTCGGCTGGCCGCGCTGCGCAACCACTGGAAGCCCGACGGCGCGCTCGGGCCTGCGGGCGAGGTGATTCCTCCCGATATCATCACGCGCCCGCCGACGGCGGAGCTGCGCGAGAACCAGACCGACCAGGACTCGCTGCCGCCTTATGACGTGCTCGACGCCATCCTGGAGCGTCTGATCGAGCGCGAGGAGCCGCTCGACAAGATCATCGCCGCCGGCTTCGACCGCGAGACGGTCACCCGCATCGATCATCTGCTCAACGTCGCCGAATACAAGCGCCGCCAGGCTGCACCGGGCGTGAAGGTGACGGCCCGGAATTTCGGCCGCGACCGCCGCTATCCCATCACCAACCGCTTTCGCGACAAGGGCGAGCCGTCGCCTGCGGCGGACGAGACACTGGTCTCACGCGGCAGCAAGGCGTCGATCGACGCGTTCGAGGGCTGATGCGAGCCGCGCGGCGGGGCAGGCGATGGCGCCCCACCGCTGTCATCATCCGCGGGGGCGGATGATCCAGTACTCCGTGGCGGGCATTGTAGGAACCGACTGCTGACACGGGTTACTGGATGCCCCGCCTTCGCGGGGCATGACAGTGCGAAATCAGCTTGCCGCTACGACGGGGTTGCGAAAAACATCACCCGAAGCAAGTGGGTGTATTCGGATTCGAGCACCATGATGGTCACAAACACCATTACCGCGATCGGCGGCAGCAGGATGGCATAGGTGAGGGCCAGCCGCTCCCAGGCCATGTGCATGAAGACGGCGACGATCAGGCCGGCCTTCAACACCATGAACAGCAGGATCAGCGACCACCTGAGGTAGCCGTGTAGGCCAAAGTAGTCGACGAGGTAGGAGCACGTGCTGAGGACGAACAGCCAGCCCCAGACCACGAGGTAGAGCTTGATCGGGTGCTGTTGCCCCTTGGCGTGCACGGCTGCTGTTGCGACTGCGCCGTGCGCCGGAGCGTGGAGCTGGCCTTCCATGTGTACCGCCGCGTTTGTCATGCGCCGACCTCACCAAAGATAGAACAATGCAAAGATGAACACCCACACGAGATCGACGAAGTGCCAGTACAGGCCCATGATCTCGACGATCTCGTAATAGCCCTTGCGGCTTGTGAAGAAGCCACGCCTCTCGATGTCGAAGTCGCCCCGCCAGACCTTTCGCGCGATCGCGATCAGGAAGATCACGCCGATCGTCACGTGGGTGCCGTGGAAACCCGTGATCATGAAAAAGCTTGAGCCAAACTGCGCCGCGCCCCATGGATTGCCCCAGGGTCGAACGCCCTCCATGATCAGCTTGGTCCATTCGAACGCCTGCATTCCGACGAAGGTTGCGCCGAATGCCGCCGTGACCAGCATCAGGATTGCGGTTCTCACGCGATCCCGGCGGTAGCCGAAATTGACGGCCATCGCCATTGTTCCGCTGCTGCTGATCAGGACGAAGGTCATGATGGCGATCAGGATCAGCGGGATGTGGTTGCCCCCGATATTGAGGGCGAAGACTTCGCTGGGATTCGGCCACGGCACGGTCGTGGACATGCGCGCCGTCATGTAGGAGAGCAGGAAGCAACTGAAGATGAAGGTGTCGCTGAGGAGGAAGATCCACATCATGGCCTTGCCCCAGGACACGTTCTTGAAGGCGCGCTGATCGGACGCCCAGTCGGCGGCGATGCCGCGCCAGCCTTCAAGCCGCGCAGGCGATTGGCTCGAATGTGTCAGCACGGTTTCAGCCATCTGGTCTCGCCTCCCTAGCTCAGCAATTGACGGCAGATGTTGACGAAATCGTCGGTCCAGCCCGTGAGAAGACCGAGCAGGACAAGCCAGACCAACAGCAGGAAGTGCCAGTAGATGGCGCACAGCTCCACGCTCAAGCGCATGTCGGCGATCTCGGTGCCGCGCCACACCTTGGCCGAGGTTCGCCCGAGGGCCACCAGGCCGCCCGTCAGATGCAGCCCGTGCACCGCAGTCAACAGGTAGAAGAAGGAATTGGCCGGATTGGACGCCACGAAATATCCGGCAGCCCCGAGCCGTTGCCAGGCCAGGAGCTGTCCGGCGAGGAAGATCACGGCAGAAGCGCCGCCGGCGAGCAGACCGATCTTGACGCTCTCGGTATCGTCTCGCCCGGCAGCCACGTACGACCATTGCAGCGCGACACTGCTCAGGACCAGGACGCCCGTGTTGACCCACAGCAGCCGCGGGACCGGCAGCGGCCGCCAGTCCACCACGCTCATGCGCATCGAGTAGGCGCTGATGAAGAGGACGAACAGTGCGCTCGCTACAGCGAGAAACACGCCAAGTCCGACCTTCGCTGCCGGCCAGGTCATGCTATCGCCGCCGGGGAAGTCACCGACCGAGCCTTCCTCCAGCCAGGGCTTGGCCATCAGCCGCTGCTGCGACAGCCACCATCCGGCGATCACCGCAAGCACAGCCAGGAACAGGATGATGGCGCTCACGAAGCAGCTCCCTGAACGAGCTGCGTCGCGCGTGGCGGCTGGTTCTGCGGAATGAAGTCCTCCGCGGCGCCGGGCACACTGTAGTCATAGGCCCAGCGGTACACGACCGGGAGCTCCTTGCCCCAGTTGCCGTGTCCGGGGGGCGTCTCCGGCGTCTGCCACTCCAGCGTCGTCGCCCGCCACGGATTGCCGCCCGAGGCCTCACCCTTGAACAGGCTCCAGGCAAGATTGAACAGGAACACCATCTGGCTGAAGCCGACGGTCAAAGCCACCACGGAGATGAAGGCGTTCAGTGTATGGGCCGAGGACGGGATGAACGCCGTGTCGCCGAGTTCGAAATACCGGCGCGGAACCCCGAGCAGTCCAAGATAGTGCATGGGGAAGAAGATCAGGTAGGCGCCGAGGAAGGTGACCCAGAAGTGAAACTTGCCGAGGAGGTCGTTCAGCATCCGCCCCGTGACCTTGGGGTACCAATGATAGATCGCGCCGAGCACGACCATGATCGGCGCCACGCCCATCACCATGTGGAAATGCGCGACCACGAACATGGTGTCCGAGAGGGGCACGTCCACGACGACGTTGCCGAGGAAGAGGCCGGTGAGGCCGCCATTCACGAAGGTGATGATGAAGCCGAGGGCGAACAGCATCGGCACCCTGAGATGAATGTCGCCGCGCCACAGCGTCAGCACCCAGTTGTAGACCTTGATCGCGGTGGGGATGGCAATGATGAGCGTCGTGGTGGCGAAGAAGTACCCGAATTGCGGGAACATGCCGCTCACATACATGTGGTGTGCCCACACGACGAAGCTGAGCGCACCAATCCCCACGATGGCCCAGACCATCATGCGATAACCGAAGATGTTCTTGCGCGCATGCGTGCTGATCAGATCCGAGACGATTCCGAAGGCGGGCAGGGCGACGATGTAGACCTCGGGGTGGCCGAAGAACCAGAACAGGTGCTGGAAGAGCAGCGGGCTGCCGCCGCCATATTTCGAAAGCGTGCCCATCTCGACGAGGGAGGGCATGAAGAAGCTGGTTCCCAGGAGACGGTCGAGCAGCAGCATGACCGAGGCAACGAAGAGCGCAGGGAATGCCAGCAGCGCCATGACGGTCGCCGTGAAAATGCCCCACACCGTGAGGGGCAGGCGCATCAACGTCATGCCGCGGGTGCGCGCCTGCAGAACCGTGACCACGTAATTGAGCCCGCCCATGGTGAAGCCGATGATGAACAGGATCAGGGACGACATCATGAGAATGATGCCCCAATCCTGCCCGGGCGTTCCGGAGAGGATGGCTTGCGGCGGGTATAGCGTCCAGCCGGCGCCGGTGGGGCCGCCGGGCACGAAGAATGTCGAGGCCAGTACCAGGACTGCGAGCAGGTAGACCCAGTAGCTCAGCATGTTCACATAGGGGAAGACCATGTCCCGGGCGCCGACCATCAGCGGGATCAGGTAGTTGCCGAAGCCGCCGAGGAACAATGCGGTGAGCAGATAGATCACCATGATCATGCCGTGCATGGTGATGAACTGGAGGTACTGGTTGGCATCGATGAAAGAGAAGGTACCGGGGAATCCCAGTTGCAGTCGCATCAGCCACGACAGCACCAGGGCCACCAACCCGATGGCCGAGGCCGTCAGCGAATACTGAATGGCGATCACCTTGGCGTCCTGCGAGAAGACATACCGTGTCCACCAGCTCCTTGGATGATAGAGCTCGACTTCAGGTACTTCGGCAGGCGGGATGCCTGCGATCCCTTCATATGGAATATCGACCATAGAAACCTCCTCGGTCGTTTCCATCGGGGGTGAGGCGTCGGCCTCGTGCACCCGATCCATCTTCGCAGCGGCAGCCTGCTACTTGCCACCGGATTGGTACGTCGCCTTCACGACAGCTCTTACCGGCGACAATTCGGCAAACGTCTTTTGTTGCTCCAGCCAAGCGTGATATTCACGCTCTTCGTCGACGATGACCTTGGCCCGCATCTGATAATGAGCAGCGCCACAAAGCTCCGCACATAGAACATCGAACGTTCCGGTTCGGATCGGCGTTATCCAGAAGTAGGTCACCATGCCAGGGACCATGTCCATCTTGGCGCGGAATTCGGGCACGTAGAAATCGTGCAGGACATCAACCGAGCGGAGCAGAACCTTGACCGGCTTTCCCATTTGAAGGTGCAGGTCGCCGTTCTCGATCACGACGTCGTCCTGCGCGTGCGGGTCGTCACGATTGAGTCCCATCGGATTGTCGGAAGCGATGTTGCGGACATCGGATGTGCCCAGCCGCCCATCCTTGCCCGGAAGGCGGAAGCTCCATTGCCATTGCTGGCCCATGACTTCGACCTCGGTGGCATCCGCAGGCACCGTCACGAACTGGTGCCAGACCACGAGACCGGGCGCGAGCATGGCGGCGACGCCGACGCCGGTCCCGACGCTCAGCCACCATTCGAGCTTTTTGTTTTCCGGATTGTAGTCGGCCCGTCTTCCCTCTTTGTGGTGAAAGCGGAAGACGCAATAGGCCATGAAGGCGATGACCGCGACGAAAACGAAGCCCGTGATCCAGAACGTGATGCTGATGGTGTGGTCGATATAGGCCCAGTTCGTGGCGATCGGCGTCCACCACCACGGGCTGTAGAGGTGAAACAGCACCGAGCCGATCGCGACCAGAAGCAGTATCAGTGCGACAGCCATCCTGATCCATCCTTGCCATCGAAGGCTACGGATACGAATCCAGGGCGGAGCTCACGTCTGTCGCGATGGCGGACTTTCTCTACGCGGACATCTATGCTGACATATGCGCCATCACCGCGCCTCTTGCCTCGCCCATTCAACCGGTCGCGATATTCAAGAGGAACACCGCGACCGCTGGGGGCGTCCAGACTTTTAAAATGATCCCCCGCGAACCCGGCGTCAATAGCATGTCAACACGCTTAGGCGGCGTGGGCGATCCATGTTGCCGTGCAAGCTGGCGAGCGTCAGTCGCATTCTCGATGTGATGCATCGCACAAAATATGCGACGCACAATTCACCCCGCCGGGAGCGCTGGTCATTCCAGATCGCGCGCGCTAAGCTCGGGGCGCAGGTCGCGACGGGTTTCGTCCGGCTAAGCTCCTTCCTCGTTGAGCCTGGAACTGCCGTACTCGGCTCGATCGCGTCTCCCGCACATAAGGGCGGATACGCGCGGCCGGAAAGCGCGCCGTTTGCCGCCGCGACTTTCAGCAGAGGAGGGTGTGTCCATGGCCACTCTTTATCCCGACAACATCATAAAGCGGCACCTGTTCGGCGAAGCGGCCTCCTACCCCATTCGCAAGATCAGCTTGTCCGACCTGACCGAGGCCCTACGCCTGGGTTGGGAGGATTTCCAGGCGATGCCGAGCCACGCGATCGTCGTGTGCGTGATTTATCCCGTTCTCGGTCTCGTCCTGTTCAGGATGGTTCTCGGCTATTCGGTGCTGCCGCTCCTGTTTCCGCTGGCTGCCGGCTTTGCCTTGATCGGCCCTTTTGCCGCGATCGGTCTCTATGAACTCAGCCGGCGTCGCGAGCGCGGCGAGGAGGTCGATGCATGGGATGCGATCAAGGTGCTGCGCGCACCGTCGTTCGGCGCCATGGTCGAGCTCGGCGTGCTCCTGCTGGTCCTGTTCGGGGCCTGGATCGGTGTCGCGAACGCAATCTATGTCACGATCTTCGGTCACGCGGCGGCCGCAAGCATTCCCGACTTCGCAACGCGCGTGCTGACGACACCGGAGGGCTGGTCGCTCATCATCGTCGGTTGCGGTTGTGGCTTCCTGTTTGCGGTTGTGGCCTTGTGCGTCAGCGTCGTGTCGTTTCCGTTGATGCTCGACCGGCATGCGACTGCGATCGACGCGATCCGCACGTCGCTCCGAGCAGTGGCCGCAAATCCGGTTGCGATGGCCGGATGGGGCCTCATCGTCGCGGCGCTGCTCGTGATCGGCTCGCTGCCGTTCTTCGTCGGTCTCGCTGTCGTCCTGCCGGTGCTCGGTCATGCCACCTGGCACCTCTATCGGCGGGTGGTCGAGCCGAATCCGAATCCACCGGACGAGCCGCCCCCGCCCCCGAAGGGAAAGCGCTACGCAGCGGACTTTCCGGCCAATCTCTTCCCGTGGAGCCGCGAGGGTAAGCAGTAACAGCGAAACGGCCGCACCTGGCGGCCGCCTTCGCGGGGCATGACGGGTTAGAGCCTACTTCTGCTGCTGCGGCAGGAACGTCGGACCGACCGAGCGGATCGGCTTGTTCTCCGACGACGGGGGGGCCGTGCCGGTATCAGCAGGCGCGGCCGCAGCCGGCGCGCTGGCCGTCGTCGGCGCGGGAGCCGCGCCCTTCTTGGCAGTCGCAGGCGTGCCCTTGTTGAGCCGCTGCTGCTGCATCTTCTTGGCGCTCTCCTCGGTGACGATGATGTCACCCTGCTGCTCGGCCGCCGCCTTGTCGTCGGCGGATTTCAGCGCGTCGGCCCAGGTCTGGCCCGCGGCCTTGCAGGAGCAGGACGGGTTGAACTCGCTGCGGAATTTGAACGCGGTCGGCAGCGCCGTGTAGGGCTGGCCGCTGGTGGAGACCGCGGAGTTCATGTCCTCGCCGGGATTGCGATGGGTGTAGAGCACGGCTTCCGCGGCCGGGCACAGCGCCTTGCAGGTCTTCTCGTCGTCGGGGAAGCGCGCCGGCACGGTGGCAAACGAGACCGGGAAATAGGCGCCATCGCAGGTGCGCACGCACACGGTGCGGTAGGTGCCGGATTGCGGTCCGAGATCGGAGGGCGGCACGCCTTGCGGATTGTTGGGGTTGTTGCCGCCGCCGCCGAACAGATTGTTCAGGAAGTTGCCGCCGCCTTGCGATTGCGCGGCGTTGGCATATTGCGGGCCGCAATTGTTCTGCGCCAGCGCCGCCAGCACCGAGCGGCGCTGGTTGTCGCGCTCCGGGCTGAAGCCGCCGGGGCCGCCGCCGCGCAGGCGTTCGAGATTGCCGGTGATCTGGTCCAGATTGGCGCGCATCTGCTGGATCTGGGTGTTGACCGGGCCGCATTGCGCCGACTGGCCGTTGAACAGTGAGAAGAAGCCGGAGGAATCGCAGCCCATGCGCTTGGCCTGCATGGTGACGCGGTCGAGCTCGGCCTGTTGCTTGGCTTGGGAATCCTGATAGCGGCGGATCTGGTCTTCGCGCGCGGGGTCGCCACCGCCGCCGCCACGATCGAGCCCGGCGAGCTGGCCTTCCAGCCGCACGCACATCGGATTGGGGCCAAGCCCGTTCTGGCCGGGCTGAGGCGGCGGGCCGGGCGGGCCGGCTTGCGCGAAAGCACCGTTGGCGAGCACGACCGTGCTCAGAAGCACGGTGCAGGCAAGGATGGAGCGAGCACGGGAGAGAGACAAAAATTCAGGCATATCCGCCATTCTAGCGAGGTCACGGCCCAGCGTGATTTTGGGGGCCGACGCGCGCCCTCCAATAGCCGCTTCCTGCGGCATCGTCACGTCGTTTCAGGGGCCGAAAACTGGTCCTAAGGTCCGCCAGCTCCGAGGGAATTCAGCGCTGGCAGGTGATTGCGACATATTCGTCGCAATGGCCATGGGAGCAGTTTGCGCCAGTTTTGGGGACAGAGCCGGTAATTTCGTCGGGATCGACGCGGCGGTAGGCCGAGGCCTGGGCAAAATCGCGTGACTGGCAATAGGTGCGCGCGACCTGTGCGCCGCATTTCTCACCCTTGGCGAGGCACTGGTCGACACCGTAGCCGTCCGCCTGGTTGGCGATGATGAAGACGCGGGTCTCGGCGAGCGCGCTGGATGCCGCGATGATGGAGGCACAAGAGACGAGCGCGAGCAGGGATCGCATGGGTGCACCGGGGCTTTAGGGAACCGCCGGGTTCCAAGTAAACTCAAAAGGTTAAGGATGATGAACCATCAAGGCGGGACGGCCGCGCTTTGCGGAGATAAAACGGCGTTTTCGCGGCTCTCTTGACGCGGGGGCGCCTGATAGCCCATATGTTCCCGCATGAACGGTCTCCTCGCCATTTGTGGCATTTGCCGCGAGATTACGAGCTAGCGATTCGCTGGCTGGAGCCGTCTTTTCTCAAAAACATTGAGAGCCTCGGACGCCCGGCCATCAGCCGACGGGTATCCATATGGAATTGCGCCTTTACGATACGCTGAGCCGGGACAAGCGCACCTTCGTGCCGCTCGATGCGAAGAACGTCCGCATGTATGTCTGCGGACCGACCGTCTACGACTTCGCCCATATCGGCAATGCGCGGCCGGTGATCGTGTTCGACGTGCTGTTTCGGCTGCTGCGCCATCTCTATGGCGAGGCGCACGTGACGTATGTCCGCAACATCACCGACGTCGACGACAAGATCAACGACCGCGCCGCGCGCGATTTTCCGGGGCTCCCGCTCAACGAGGCGATCCGCAAGGTCACCGAGCAGACCGGCAAGCAGTTTCACGCCGACGTCGACGCGCTCGGGGCGCTTCGGCCGAGCGTCGAGCCGCGCGCGACCGAGCACATCGGCGAGATGCGCGAGATCATCGAAAGGCTCATCAAGGGCGGCTTTGCCTATGCAGCCGAGGATCACGTGCTGTTCTCGCCGCAGGCGATGAACGCGGCCAATTCCGAGTTGCCGCGCTATGGCGCGCTGTCCAATCGCTCGCTGGACGAGATGATCGCCGGCGCCCGCGTCGACGTCGCGCCCTACAAGAAGGACAATACCGACTTCGTGCTGTGGAAGCCGTCCAAGCCGGGTGAGCCGGCATGGCCGTCGCCGGCCGGGATCACCGCGCAGGGACGCCCGGGCTGGCACATCGAGTGCTCGGCCATGGCCTGGAAGCATCTCGGCGAGTATTTCGACATCCACGGCGGCGGTATCGACCTCGTGTTTCCGCATCACGAGAACGAGGTCGCGCAAACCTGCTGCGCCTTTCATCAGCAGCGTATGGCGAACTACTGGATGCACAACGGCTTCCTCCAGGTCGAGAGTGAGAAGATGTCGAAGTCGCTCGGCAACTTCGTCACCATCCACGAGCTGCTCGCGGACTGGCCGGGGGAGGTGCTGCGCCTGAACATGCTGAAGACGCATTACCGCTCGCCGATCGACTGGACCCTGAAGTCGCTGGAGGAGAGCGCCAGGACGCTCGACGACTGGTATCGGGTCGCGGCCGACGCCGAGCCCGGCCAGCCGGCCGCGTCCGTGGTCGAGCCGTTGCTCGATGACCTCAACACGCCGCTGGCGATCGCGGCGCTGCATGGCCTGCGTGGCAGCGACGTGGGCGCGCTGGCGGGCTCGTTGCACCTGCTCGGCTTCCTTTCCGAAAGCGCCGCGCAGTGGGAAGGGCGCAAGCAGCAGGCCAGCGGGGTCGATGCCAGGGAAGTCGAGCGCCTGATCTCGGAGCGGACGGCCGCCCGTAGCCGCAAGGACTTCAAAGAGTCCGACCGCATTCGCGATCTGCTTGCCGCGATGGGCGTTGCGATCAAGGACTCCAAGGACGGGACGACCTGGGAGGTCGCGCGATGAAGCGACCCGACACGCCTTTTCCGCGGCACTGGCTCTATTACATCGCGCTGAAGATCCTGCTGCTCGCGGCCGCCGTGGCGCTGGCGCTGAAACTCTATGGGATGTGGTGAAGACGATGGGACAGACTTTGCCAAAACCCGGCTTGCGGCCGTTCCTGCCTGATGACGTGCCGGTTCTCGCCGCGATCTTCACGGCAAGCATCGAGGAGCTGACCGGCGAAGACTACAACGAGGCGCAGCAGCAGGCCTGGATGGAAGCGGCGGAAACCGAAGAGTTCGGCAAGCGGCTCGCGGCCGATCTCACGCTGGTCGCCACGCTGGAGGGCTCGCCCGTCGGCTTCGCCTCGCTGCGCGGGGCCGATCACATCCATATGCTCTATGTGCATCCCGCCGTGACCGGTCAGGGCATCGCGACGATGCTGGTGGACGCGCTGGAGAAGCTCGCCGGCGGCCGTGGCGCGACCAGCCTGTCGGTCGATGCCAGCGACACCGCGCAAAACTTCTTCGCAAAGCGCGGCTATGTCGCCATGCAGCGCAACAGCATCACCATCAACGACGAGTGGCTCGCCAACACCACGATGAAGAAGACGCTCGGAGCCGCACAATGAGCAAGGAGCGCCTTTACCTGTTCGACACCACGCTGCGCGACGGCGCGCAGACCAACGGCGTCGATTTCACCCTGACCGACAAGCAGGTCATCGCGGCGATGCTCGACGATCTCGGCATCGACTATGTCGAGGGCGGCTATCCCGGCGCCAATCCGACCGACACCGAGTTCTTCGGCACCAAGCCCAAACTGAAGCATGCGCGCTTCACCGCCTTCGGCATGACGCGCCGGGCAGGGCGCTCGGTCTCCAACGATCCCGGCGTGGCCGGGCTCCTTGAAGCGAAGGCCGATGCGATCTGCTTCGTGGCGAAGTCCTCGGCCTATCAGGTGCGCGTCGCGCTGGAGACGACGAAGGAAGAAAATCTGGCGTCGATCCGCGACAGCGTCGCGGCGGCGAAGGCCGCGGGCCGCGAGGTCATGCTCGACTGCGAGCACTTCTTCGACGGCTACAAGGAGGATTCAACCTTCGCGCTCGCCTGCGCCAAGGCCGCCTATGAGGCCGGCGCGCGCTGGGTGGTGCTGTGCGACACCAATGGCGGCACCATGCCGAACGAGATCGAAGCGATCGTCGCCGAGGTGACGAAGCACATCCCGGGCGACCATGTCGGCATCCACGCCCATAACGACACCGAGCAGGCGGTGGCGAATTCGCTGGCCGCGGTGCGGGCCGGGGCGCGGCAGATCCAGGGCACCTTGAACGGCCTTGGCGAGCGCTGCGGCAACGCCAATCTGTGCTCGCTGATCCCGACGCTGAAGCTCAAGAAGGAGTTTTCCGACGCCTTCGAGATCAGCGTCACGCCCGAAAAGCTCGCAACTCTCGTCAAGGTTTCGCGCACGCTCGACGACATGCTCAACCGCGTGCCGAACCGGCATGCGGCCTATGTCGGCGAGAGCGCCTTCGTCACCAAGACCGGCATTCATGCTTCCGCCGTGCTGAAGGACCCGCAGACCTACGAGCATGTGCTGCCGGAATTGGTCGGCAATCATCGCAAGGTGCTGGTGTCAGACCAGGCCGGACGCTCCAACGTCATCGCCGAGCTCGACCGGGCCGGCATTGCCTACGAGAAGAGCGATCCCAAGCTGACGCGGCTGGTCGAGGAATTGAAGGAGCGTGAGGCTGCCGGCTACGCCTATGAATCCGCCAACGCCTCGTTCGATCTGCTGGCGCGGCGGACGCTCGGCAAGGTGCCGCATTATTTCGAGGTCGAGCAGTTCGACGTCAATGTCGAGCAGCGCTACAATTCGCACGGCGAGCGCGTCACCGTCGCGCTTGCAGTGGTCAAGGTCGACGTCGCCGGCGAGCGTTTGATCTCGGCCGCCGAAGGCAACGGCCCCGTCAACGCGCTCGACGTCGCGCTGCGCAAGGATCTCGGCAAGTACCAGAAGTACATCGAGGGCCTGACGCTGATCGACTACCGCGTCCGTATCCTCAACGGCGGCACCGGCGCGGTCACGCGCGTGCTGATCGAGAGCGAGGACGAGAACGGCGATCGCTGGACCACGGTCGGCGTGTCCCCGAACATCATCGACGCCTCGTTCCAGGCACTGATGGACTCGGTGATCTACAAGCTGGTGAAGTCGGGGGCGCCGGCGTAAGGGACGGCTACGTAAGGGACGGCGCGGCCACAAACGCCGTCATTGCGAGGAGCGAAGCGACGAAGCAATCCAGAATCGTTCCGCGGAGGGACTCTGGATTGCTTCGCTTCGCTCGCAATGACGAGGGGAGGGAGTACGGTATATGATCGACCACATCTCCGTCGGCGTCACCGATCTCGATCGCTCCGCAAAATTCTACGAGACCACGCTCGCCGCCCTTGGGCTCGCGCGGCTCGTCGTGCGGCCGCGGACGGTCGGCTTCGGCAAGACCTATCCCGAGTTCTGGATCAATCTGCGCGAGGGGATGCCGCGCGTGGCAGCGGAGAGCGGCGTGCACATCTGTTTGCGGGCGAAGACGACGGCCGAGGTCGATGCGTTTCACGCCGCGGCGCTGTCCGCCGGCGGTGCGTCCGACGGCGCGCCAGGCATCCGTCCGCATGACCGCGTGCGCTACTACGCGGCCTTCGTGACCGATCCCGATGGCAACCGGATCGAGGCGGTGACGTTTCCGGCGGAGTAAGGCGCTAGAGCTTGCGCGCCACTTCCGGGGCGAGCTGCGTTTCAGATTCGGCGATCTGTGCCGCTGCCGCTTTCAGCTTCGGCAGAATATCCTCGACGCGATCGGCCTTGAGGATGTCGACCGAAAGGCCGGCGCGGATGAACTCGGTCTGGCGCATGTGCGACAGCAGCGAAAACAGCGGCTCCCAGAAATTGTCGATGTTGGCTAGCAGCACCGGCTTGGCGTGACGGCCGAGCTGTTTCCAGGTCAGCTGCTCCACCAGCTCTTCGAGCGTGCCAACGCCGCCCGGCAGCGCCACGAAGGCGTCGGAGCGCTCGAACATCAGCCGCTTGCGCTCGTGCATGTCGGGGGTGACGATCATCTCCTGCACGCGGGTCAGCGCGTTCTCGCGCTTCCGGAGGAATTCAGGAATGATGCCGGTGACGGTGCCGCCGTGATCGAGCACGGAGGTCGCGACCGAGCCCATCAGGCCGAGCGAGCCGCCGCCATAGACCAGGCGGACGTTGTTCTCGGCGAGAGCCTTGCCGAACGCCTTGGCGCCTTCGGTGAAGCTGGGATTGGTTCCTGGGCCGGAGCCGCAATAGACGCAGACAGTTTTGATCGTGCTCATTGGTGCCATGATGCATTGCAGCGCAGGGGCGTCAAGCCCAATCGGTGATTCGGATCACCCGGAAATCTACCGGTAAATGGCGACAAACAATCAAAGATTCGCCATCTGGCGGGGTGCGCTGGCATCGGGAAGGCTCTATATGACGGGCGAAAACCGCAAATCGTAACGCTGCCCGCACCCGGCGGGCTTTCAGGCTTCTTGATGGACCAACCTCAATCGTTCGACGGCGCAGACGTTCCCGATCCTCCCGCAGGGGGATCGCTGGAGCGAGCCACGCTGATGGGCACGCTGGCGCATCTGTGGCCCTATATCTGGCCGGGCGACCGTTTCGACCTGAAGATGCGGGTGGTCTGGTCGATGGTGCTGCTGCTCGCCGCCAAGCTGATCACGTTGACCGTGCCGTTCAGCTTCAAATGGGCGACGGATGCGTTGACCGGCGCCAACACCGCACCGGTGCAGCCCGACAACTGGCACCTCTGGGTGATCGCCTCGCCATTGCTGCTGACCGCAAGCTATGGCGTGACGCGCATCCTGATGGCGGTGCTGACGCAATGGCGCGACGGCATCTTCGCTCGCGTCGCCATGCATGCGGTGCGCAAGCTCGCCACCATCACCTTCATCCACATGCACGAGCTGTCGCTGCGCTTTCACCTCGAGCGCAAGACCGGCGGCCTGACGCGCGTGCTCGAGCGCGGCCGCGAGGGTATCGAGGTCATCGTGCGCATGGTGATCCTGCAGCTGATCCCGACCATCGTCGAGGTCACGCTGCTGCTTGCGGTGCTGCTGTGGCAGTTCGACTGGCGCTACGTGGTCGCGACGCTGATCACGGTCGCGGTCTACATGTACTACACCTACATCGCGACCGAGTGGCGGATCGGCATCCGCCGCAAGATGAATGATTCCGACACCGAGGCGAACACCAAGGCAATCGACTCGCTGCTCAACTACGAGACCGTGAAATATTTCAGCGCGGAGACGCGCGAGGCGCAGCGTTACGACAAGTCGGTCGCGCGCTACGAGGAGTCGAGCGTTCAGGCCTATACCTCGCTCGCGGTGCTCAACACCGGCCAGGCCGTGATCTTCACGCTCGGGCTGACCGCGACCATGCTGATGTGCGCGATCGGCGTGCGCAACGGCACCAACACGGTCGGCGATTTCGTGCTGGTCAATGCCATGATGATCCAGCTCTACCAGCCGCTGAATTTCATGGGCATGGTCTATCGCGAGATCAAGCAGGCCATCATCGACATCGAGAAGATGTTTGGCGTGATCGGACGCGAGGCCGAGATCAAGGACATGCCCGATGCGCAGCCGCTGGTCATCTCCGCCGGCATCGTGCGTTTCGACGACGTGCGCTTTGCCTATGAGCCGACGCGGCCGATCCTCAAGGGCATCAGCTTCGAGGTGCCCGCCGGCAAGACGGTCGCGATCGTTGGCCCGTCCGGTGCGGGCAAGTCGACCATCTCGCGTCTGTTGTTCCGTCTCTACGACGTCTCCGGCGGCAAGATACTGATCGACGGCCAGGACATCCGCGAGGTCACGCAGGATTCACTGCGCGCCTCGATCGGAATGGTGCCGCAGGATACGGTGCTGTTCAACGATACCATCCGCTACAACATCCGCTACGGCCGCTGGGATGCCGATGATGCCGAGGTCGAAGAGGCGGCGCGGCTGGCGCAGATCGACCATTTCATCCGCATGGCGCCGATGGGTTACGAGACCCAGGTCGGCGAGCGCGGCCTGAAGCTGTCCGGCGGCGAGAAGCAGCGCGTCGCCATCGCGCGCACCGTGCTCAAGGCGCCGCCGATCCTGGTGCTGGACGAGGCGACCTCGGCGCTCGACACCCACACCGAGCACGAGATCCAGGGCGCGCTCGACCGCGTGTCGAAGAACCGCACCTCGCTGGTGATCGCGCACCGGCTGTCTACCATCGTCGGCGCCGACGAGATCATCGTGCTGGACCAGGGCCGGATCGCCGAGCGGGGCACCCACGCCAAGCTGCTCGTGCAGGGCGGCCTCTATGCCAGCATGTGGAACAGGCAGCGCGAGGCCGAGGCGGCACGCGAGAAACTGGCCAAGATGGCGGATTCCAGCGAGGCGCCCAACCGGGAGCCGCCGCCGGTCGATGACGCCCTCGCGACATCGGCGGCCGCGGAGTGACCTTGTCTCGGGTCCCAACTCTGGCCTAAACAACTCCACCGCGCGGGGGCGACCCGGCGCCATCAACTCCCCAGGCGGCAGATAGCGATGTCCATCCTCGATTCGATCCAGCGTCAGATCCCGCCGATCCACAAGGAGGGCTATCCCTTCATTGGCGGCTTTGCGCTGGCAAGCCTGATCCTGTTCTGGCTGTGGTCGCCGCTCGGGTGGATCGGCACGATCCTGACCGTGTGGTGCGCGCTGTTCTTCCGCGACCCCGTGCGCGTGACGCCGGTGCGCGAGGGGCTCGTGGTGTCGCCGGCCGACGGCCGCGTCTCGATGATCACTATGGCGCTGCCGCCGGCCGAGCTCGGGCTCGGCGACCGGCCGCTGCCGCGCATCTCGGTGTTCATGAGCGTGTTCAACTGCCACGTGAACCGTAGCCCGATCGCGGGCAGGGTGGACCGCATCGCCTACCGGCCGGGCCTGTTCATCAACGCCGAGCTCGACAAGGCGAGCGAGGACAATGAGCGCAATTCGCTCGTGATCACGACGCCGACGGCCAAGATCGGCGTGATCCAGATCGCGGGGCTCGTCGCCAAGCGCATCGTCTGCTTCGTCAGGGAAGGGCAGGCGATCGGGGCGGGCGAGCGGTTTGGCCTGATCCGCTTCGGCTCGCGCCTCGACGTCTATTTGCCCCTGGGTACCAAGGCGCTGGTGTCGGAAGGGCAGACCGCGATCGCCGGAGAGACGATTTTGGCCGATCTTGCCGGGGACGACCCAAGCCGCGCCTACCGCGCCAATTAACCATTGGTAGGTGCATCAGGGCCTTCCGCCGCAATGGCGGAGGGGGACGGGGCTTGCTATATCTCGCCTTGAGGTAATCCATGACCCCCTACGATTTCAAAGATCCTGACGTGCGCCGCCGGCGGTTCCGCCCGATCCCGGTGCGGATGCTGGTGCCCAACGTCATCACGCTGCTGGCGATTTGCGCCGGCCTGACCTCGATCCGGCTGTCGATCGAGGGGCGGATGACGCTCGCGGTCTACGCCATCGTGTTCGCGGCCGCGCTCGACGGCATCGATGGTCGCGTCGCACGCATGATCAAGGGCCAGTCCAAGTTCGGCGCCGAGCTCGACAGCCTCGCCGACTTCGTCAATTTCGGCGTCGCGCCCGGCCTGATGCTGTACTTCTGGCAGCTGCATGAGCTCGGCAATGCCGGCTGGATCGCCGCCATGGTGTTCGCGATCTCCGGGGGCTTGAGGCTCGCGCGCTTCAACGCCACCATGGACGATCCGAACAAGCCGGCCTTCGCCGCCAATTTCTTCACCGGTGTGCCGGCGCCGGCCGGCGCGATCACGGTGCTGCTGCCGATCTACGTCGCGTTTCTCGATCTCGGCCGGCTGCCCGCGGCGGTGACGGCGGCCTATACGCTCTTGATCGCCTTCCTGATGGTGTCGCGCCTGCCGGTATTCTCCGGCAAGACCAAGCGCATGCGCGTGCCGCCCGAGTTGGTGCTGCCGGCGTTCGTCGCGGTGATCGTCTTCATCGCTATCCTGATCGCCTATCCCTGGCACGTGCTGTCGATCGGCACGGTACTGTATCTGCTCGGTTTGCCGCTCGGCTACAAATCCTACCGCGACCAGGCGCGCGCGATGGCGGCCACCGCGCCGTCCGGAGGCGAGGTCCCGTCGCCGCCTTCGGCGCCGACGCTGGCCAATTTGTCGGAGCCGCCGCACGACGACGACGACCGGCCCGGACGGCTGCACTAAAGCGCAATGAGATTTGGCTGAATCGTCATCGCGCTTTAGGTTGTTGTTTGAGCATGATCTTTTCGGAAAACCGCTGCGCACTTTTCCGGATCATGCACTGAGCGGTTTTCGCGGATATCTGCCATGAAGGCGGCCGAGTTGGGTTGAAGCCCGATCTCGGCTATATCGCCCTGTGCCGGCGGCACCGCGCCAACAGCGGCCGCCAATCTGGGAGAGAACGCCGTGACTGATAAAGCGACCGGGCCGCTGCCCGCTTCCGTCCTCGAAGCGCTGGGCCGCTATGACACCCCGACGATCTGCAATGCCATGGAGATCGTGGCGCCGGAGCGCCGGTTGATCGGCTACACCACCAAGCAACTGGTCTGCCCGTTTCCCGACCTGCCGCCGATCGTTGGCTATGCCCGCACGGTTGCGATCCGCTCGGTGCTGAAGTCCTCGCTGCCGGCCGAAGAGCAGTCCAGGCGCCGCATCGAATATTACGAATATGTCGGCACCGGCCACGGTCCGCGCATCTCGGTGATCCAGGACATTGACGGTCCCGACGTCGGCTACGGCGCGTTCTGGGGCGAGGTGCAGAGCAACGTGCACAAGGCGCTCGGCTGCCTCGGCGTCGTCACCGACGGCTCTATTCGCGACATCCCGCAATGGGCCCCGGGCTTTCAGGCGCTGGCCGGCTCGATCGGCCCGTCGCATGCCTGGGTGCATGCGGAAAGTTTTGGTGGCGAGGTGCGCGTCGCCGGCATGACCGTGAAATCCGACGACCTGATCCACGCCGACCAGCACGGCGCGATCGTGATCCCGCTCGACATCGCCGCAAAGCTTCCCGAGGCTGCCGAACTCTGTGGCCGCCGCGAGACGCCGATCCTGGAGATCGCGCGCAGCCCCGACTTCTCGCTGGAGAAGCTGAAGGCCGCGCTGAAGCGCTCGGCGGAGATTCACTAACGGGCGACCGAACGACTTAGGGCCGCGTTGCCGGCCGTGGGCCGCCCTGTTCCGTCAGAAACAGGGCGGCCTGATCCGGCTCGCCGAAGACTGCGGCGGCGCATCCGATCAGGGTGAAGCCGCCGGCGAGATCCCAGAGGGTGATGTTTTCGGCGTTATCTGGGACATGAATCAAGCGCGCTGCGATCACGGCAAAGCCCGCCTCGACAAACAGCAAGACGCTGAACGCCGGCAGGACGAGCCCTGGCTCGAGCAGGTGGAGCGCCAGTACCGCGGGCAGCGCGGTGAGAAGACCGAACAGCGTCAACATGGCAAAACGGCTCCTGCGATGGAGCATGCCGCCCGGCGATAGAATACTGCATGATCTCTCGTCGCGGATGTGGCGCAGGGCCGCAGTCGGAGGACGCACAATGAAGATGACTGGCAAAACCGTCCTGATCACCGGTTCGACGGACGGCGTCGGCCGTCACGTCGCGCGCCGGCTGGCCGAAGCAGGTGCGAGGGTCCTGCTCCACGGCCGCGATGCCGTGCGCGCGAAGGCGCTGATCGACCAGATCGTGCAGGCCGGCCACGCCGCGCCGACATTCTACCAGGCCGACTTGTCGTCGATGTCAGGCACGCGAGAGCTCGCCGCGGCCGTTCTCCGCGATCACCAGCGTCTCGATGTGTTCGTTAGCAACGCCGGCATCGGCTCGCAGAACGACGGACCGCAACGTCAGGAGAGTCCCGACGGCTACGAACTGCGCTTTGCGGTGAATTACCTCTCGGGCTTCCTGCTTGCGCACTTGCTGCTGCCGCTGTTGACGTCCGCGGCACCTTCGCGCGTCGTCAATGTTGCCTCCCTCGGTCAGCATCCGATCGATTTCGACGACGTCATGATCAGCAAGGGCTACAGCGGTTCACGCGCCTACGCCCAGAGCAAGCTCGCGCAGATCATGTTCACCATCGATTTCGCGGAGGAATTGAAGCGCATGGGCATCACCGTCAACGCGCTACATCCGGCGACCTACATGAACACCACGATGGTGCGCGCCGGCGGCATCACGCCGATCTCGACGGTGGAGCAGGGCGGTGCGGCGATCCTGCACCTCGTCGAAGGCGACGATGTCGCCGGCAAGAGCGGACTGTTCTTCAACGGCATGAACGAGACCCGCGCCAATCCGCAGGCCTACGATGCCGGCGCACGCAGGCTCCTGCGCGCACTCAGCCTCGAGCTGACCGGGCTTTCGTCCTGAGCTGCCGTCCTGGCGCCCCGCGATCATGGTTAGCGAAGTATTGAGATTCCTGCCGGTCGCGGGCAAAGCCGGCGTCCTGTCAGCGCGCTGCGCCGGTCTGGCGCCCCGGCTCAACTTAACCTTTACGCGGCTTTAAGGGGGGCACTCTAGGGTTTCCGATGCGGTTCAGGGTTGGGCCGCGCCAGCGGCCAGGACGGCCGTTGTTGCGTTCGCGTTGGAGTGTCCCATGGATATCATGACGAGCGTCGGGCTCATTGCGGGCATCATCGTCATTACGGCGATGATCTTCATGGGCGGCGACCTCCACATGTTCATCTCCGAACATGCCATGATCATCATCTTCGGCGGCTCGGTCTCGGCCACCATGATCCGCTTTCCGCTCAGCGCGCTCCTGCACGGCCTTCCGCTCGGCGCCAAGTTCGCTTTCACCATGAGCCGCCTGTCGGCGCACGACCTCGTCGACGAGCTCGCCCGCATCGCCGAGATCGCCCGCAAGCAGGGCCCGGTCGGCCTCGAAAAGGTCGAGACCGACGAGCCGTTCCTGGCCAAGGGCATCCGCTACGTCGCCGACGGCTACGACCTCGACTTCATCCGCGACAATCTCGAGCGCGACCGCGACAACTTCCTCATGCACCTCGACGAAGGCAGCAAGATCTACCGCGCCATCGGCGACTGCGCTCCGGCCTTCGGCATGATCGGCACCCTGATCGGCATGGTGCAGATGTTCGCCAACATGACCGATCCCTCCAAGCTCGGCCCGTTCATGGCGACCGCGCTGCTCGCAACCCTGTACGGTGCGCTCGTCGCGAACCTGTTCTGTCTGCCGATCGCCGACAAGCTGCACGGCAAGCTGCTCGACGAGGAAACCAACCGCACGCTGATCATCGACGGCATCCTGATGATCCGTGACTCCAAGAGCCCGACGCTCGTGCGCGAAATGCTGCTGGCCTATTTGCCGGAGAAGCATCGTCACGCCGAAGGCGAGCCGGTGCCGGCGTAAAGCCGCCGCCCGGGATCTCGAGAGATGGCCAAGAAGAAGCGCGGCGATGCTCACGGTGGCGGTCACGGCTGGTTCGTGACCTTCGCCGACCTGATGGGCCTGATGATGAGCTTCTTCGTGATGCTCGTCGCGTTCTCGACCCAGGACGCCAACAAGCTGAAGATCGTTGCCGGCTCCATGCGCGACGCATTCGGCGTGCAGAGCGAGGCGCGCTACGCCGGTATCGTCGAGTCCGACGGCCTGCCGACCCGCCCGCGGCTGAAGAATGTCGACCACATCCAGCCCGAGGACGCCTCCAACACGCCGACGCCGGATCAGGAGGACCGCGACCGCACGTCGGGCGCGAAGATCAAGGTCGACCGCAACTTTGCGCTCGCCGCGGCCTCGCTGCGCCAGGCGTTGCAGGACATGCCGGAACTGACCGAGATGTCCAAGCACATCATGTTCGAGGAGACCAAGCAGGGGCTCAACCTGGAGATCGTCGACCAGGATGGCCGCTCGATGTTCGCCGACGGCTCCAAGGTGCCGTATGACCGCACCCGCCGCCTGATCGAGAAGCTCGCGATCCCGCTGAAGGCAACGCCGCTCCGTGTCTCCATCGCCGGCCACACCGCGGCCGGATTCGTGCCGACCCGCAGCGACTATGGCGCCTTCGACCTGTCGGCCGATCGCGCCAACGCGGTGCGTCAGATCCTCGAACGCGAGGGCCTGCCGCCGTCCCACATCTTCGCCGTCGCCGGCAAGGCGGACACCCAGCCGCTGTTTCCGGACGATCCCTCGCTCGCGGCCAACCGGCGGGTGACGATCACGCTGATGCGCGAGGATCCGCCGCTGCCGCCGAATTTGAAGCCTTAGAGCGTTTCGCGCGAAGCGGCCGCCGGTTTCGCCTGAGGAAAGCGCGTCAAACCCGGAATCTCGAGGCCCATTCTGCTTCCCGCGGAGCGGAAGGCTCCAGGCACTTGCGCTACCATCTTACCTGAGGCATGTCGTCGCGCTAACAACGATCGTTGCTGCGCCGTCACAGCATCAGCCCCGGCGGCTGCTATGGTGGTGTGCCGATTGACAGGCGCGCCGGAACGGTCAAAAGGCGCCGGATCAATTCTCGGGAAGAAGCGTTTCTCATCTCACATGACGGCGAGCATCACATCGACCGACGCTCAGGACGGGCCGGTCACCTCGGGTTTCTGGGGCCTGACGCTCGGAAGCATCGGCGTTGTCTTCGGCGATATCGGCACCTCGCCGCTGTACGCATTCCACGAGGCGGTCAGGGGCGCGGCCCATGGCGAGCCTGTCTCGCGGGTCATGGTGCTCGGCGTGCTCTCGCTGATTCTCTGGGCGCTCTTTATCGTCGTCACCGCCAAATACGTCCTGCTGCTGCTGCGCGCCGACAATAACGGGGAGGGCGGCACGCTCTCGCTGATGGCACTCGGCCAGCGCGCGCTCGGGCGGCGAAGCTGGTTCCTGCTCGCGCTCGGCGTGGTCGGCGCCTCCATGTTCATCGGCGATTCCATGATCACGCCGGCAATCTCGGTGCTGTCGGCGGTCGAGGGTCTGAAGCTCGTGACCCCCGCCTTCGACCACTATGTCGTACCGCTCACCGTCATCATCCTGGTGTTGCTGTTCGCGGTCCAGAGCAAGGGGACGGCGCTGGTGGCCTCGGCCTTCGGGCCGGTGATGGTGATCTGGTTCACCGTTCTTGCGGTGATGGGCGCCGTGCACATCGCCGACGATCCGTCGGTGCTGGCGGCAATCAATCCCTATTACGCACTGCAATTCCTGCTGTCGCACGGCACGATCGGTCTGGTCACGCTGGGCGCCGTGTTCCTGGCGGTGACGGGCGGCGAGGCGCTCTACGCCGATCTCGGCCATTTCGGCCGCAAGCCGATCCAGTCGGCCTGGATGTTCTTCGTGCTGCCCGCGCTCCTGATCAACTATTTCGGGCAGGGCGCGCTGGTGCTGTCTGATCCCAGCGCGATCGAGCATTCGTTCTATCGCATGGTGCCCGAGAGTCTGGTGCTGCCGCTGGTTGGACTTGCGACCGCGGCAACCGTGATCGCGAGCCAGGCCGTGATCACCGGCGCCTATTCGCTGGTCTATCAGGCGGTGCAGCTTGGCCTCCTGCCGCGCTTCGAGGTGCGCTACACCTCCGAGACCCATGCCGGCCAGATCTATCTGCCGCGTGTGAACCGGCTGCTGCTGATCGGCGTGATGCTGCTGGTGCTGTTGTTCCACACCCCCAGCAATCTGGCTTCGGCCTACGGCATCGCGGTCTCCACCACCATGGTCGCCGACGGCGTCATGGGCTTCGTCGTGATCTGGAAACTGTGGAACTGGCGCGCTGCGACGGCTGCGGCGGTGATCGTGCCCTTCGTCGTCGTCGACATCAGCTTCTTCAGCGCCAATCTGCTCAAGCTGCTCGAGGGCGCCTGGGTGCCGCTGCTGTTCGGCGCGGTCATGGCCGGGACGATCTGGACCTGGCGCAAGGGGACCGGCATCCTGCTCCAGAAGACGCGCCGGATCGAGGTGCCGCTCGACGACCTGATCCGCAGCCTCGAAAAACGCCCGCCGCACATCGTCAAGGGCACCGCGGTGTTCCTCACCAGTGATCCCGCCTTCGTGCCGACCGCGCTGCTGCATAATCTCAAGCACAACAAGGTGCTGCACGAGCACAACGTGGTCCTGACCATCGAGACCGCGCACACGCCGCGGGTCGAGCTGTCCGAGCGGTTCCGCATGGAGAAGATCAGCGACAAGTTCTCCAAGGTCAGGCTGCGCTTCGGCTACATGGAGCAGCCGAACGTGCCGAAAGCGCTGGCGATCGCCCGCAAGCAGGGCTGGCAGTTCGACATCATGTCGACCTCGTTCTTCGTGTCGCGAAGGTCGCTCAAGGCCTCGGCGCAGTCGGGCATGCCGCTGTGGCAGGACCATCTCTTCATCGCGCTGAGCCGGTCCGCCAACGACGCCACCGACTATTTCCAGATTCCGACCGGGCGGGTGGTTGAAGTCGGCACCCAAGTCACCATCTGAACGCAATTGGCCAAGTCATGCAAATTTCGCATGGCAAGGGCCCAAAATCGGGCTAGGCTATGCCGGCAGCGCAGGACTATAAGCCGCGCGCTCTTCCGCCGTTGTGCAGTGAAGCATTCTAGAGGCCACTGGGCTCTCCCATGACAAGTGACGTAGCGATTTCCGCCCCGGAAACGGCGGCGGCCAATGGGCATGGCGAAGCCCACACCACCGCCCGTTTCGGTGCGCTGACGCTCGGCAGCATCGGCGTCGTCTACGGTGATATCGGCACCAGCCCGCTCTACGCGTTCCGCGAGGCGGTGATGGCGGCCTCGGGCGCGGAGGGGGTGCCGACGCCGGCGGCCGTGCTCGGCGTGCTCTCGCTGATCCTGTGGGCGCTCATCGTCGTGGTGACGCTCAAATACGTCGTGATCCTGCTCCGCGCCGACAACAATGGCGAGGGCGGCACGCTGGCGCTGATGGCGCTGGCCCAGCGCGCGGTCGGCACCGGCGGGGCGACCATCGTCCTGCTCGGCATCATTTCCGGCGCCCTGTTCTACGGCGACGCCGTGATCACGCCGGCGCTCTCGGTGCTGTCGGCCATCGAAGGCATGAAGGACGTCACCCTGCACTTCGAGCCCTACATCGTTCCGTTGACCGTGATCATCCTGGTCGGCCTGTTCGCCGTGCAGTCGCGTGGCACCGCCCGCGTCGCCGCGTTCTTCGGTCCCGTGATGTGCGTCTGGTTCGCGGTGATCGCGATCGCGGCCATCCACCCGATCATCGAGCAGCCGCAGGTGCTGTTCGCGCTGAACCCGCTCTACGCCGTGTCCTTCATGTTCCACCACGGCATCATTGGTTTCGTGACGCTGGGCGCCGTGTTCCTGGCGGTCACCGGTGCCGAGGCGCTCTATGCCGACCTCGGCCATTTCGGCAAGCGGCCGATCCAGACCGCCTGGCTGTTCATCGTACTGCCGTCGCTGGCGCTGAACTATCTGGGGCAGGGCGCTCTCGTCCTCGGCGATCCCGGCGCGATCGTGAGCCCGTTCTTCCAGCTGTTCCCGCAAGGCTTTTTCCGCGGCTGCATGGTCGTTCTCGCCACCGCCGCCACGGTGATCGCGAGCCAGGCCGTCATCACCGGTGCCTATTCGCTGACGCGCCAGGCGATTCAGCTCGGGTTGCTGCCGCGCTTCGAAATTCGCCATACCTCTGAAGCCCATTCGGGCCAGATCTTCATCCCGCGCATCAACCAGCTTCTGCTGGTCGCGGTGGTGCTGCTGGTGCTGCTGTTCCGTTCCTCCAGCGCGCTGGCATCGGCCTATGGCATCTCGGTCACCGGGACCATGGTGGTCACGGCGATGATGGGTTTCGTCGTGATCTGGAAGGTCTGGAAGTGGTCGCCGTTCGCTGCCGCCGCCCTGATCGTGCCGTTCCTGTTCCTCGACCTGACCTTCCTCGCCGCCAACCTGCTCAAGGTGTTCGAGGGCGGCTGGGTGCCGCTGGCGCTCGGCGCGCTGATGATCATCCTGATGTACACGTGGCGGCGCGGCAGCCGGCTGCTGTTCGAGAAGTCGCGCAAGCTCGAATTCCCGCTCGCCGACCTCGTGGCGATGCTGGAGAAGCGGCCGCCGCAGCGCGTGCCCGGCACCGCAGTGTTCCTGACCTCAGACCCGCTCAGCGCCCCGACCGCGCTGATGCATAGTCTGAAACACTACAAAGTGCTGCACGAGAAGAATGTCATTCTCACCATCGAGACCGCGCAGACCCCGCGGATCGATCCCGCCGAGCGCGTGAGACTGGAGCAGATCTCACCGACCTTCTCCAAGGTGACGCTGAAGTTCGGCTTCATGGAATCGCCCAATGTGCCGAAGGCGCTGGCGATCGCCCGCAAGCTCGGCTGGCAGTTCGACATCATGTCGACCTCGTTTTTCCTGTCGCGGCGGGCGCTCAAACCCGCCGCCCATTCCGGCATGCCGCGCTGGCAGGACCGGCTGTTCATCTCGCTCAGCCGCTCCGCCAACGACGCCACCGACTACTTCCAGATCCCCTCCGGCCGCGTGGTCGAGGTCGGTACCCAGGTCACGATCTAGCCCCACCGCCGTCGTCGCCCGGCTTGACCGGGCGACGCAGTACTCCGAGACAGTTGTGGTTGAATCGATAGGCCGCGGCGTACTGGATTCCCCGCCTTCGCGGGGAATGACACCGAGCGCGTGGTGGGATGCGAAGCAGGCGCAGGCATCCTGAAAGCCGCACTTCAAGTCGCTGCGATTTAGCTTTAACTTGCGGCATGCAGCTCAAGCCTTTGTAGCGCTTGATTTTCGCCTGCCGAGAGGCGAGGTTGCCGCCCGCCGGGATCGCCCCGGCAGGCGGCTCGTGACGTTGGAGGATGATGTGGCAAACCAGGTACAGGATCTGACCCCGGACGAGGTCTCCAAGGGTGTCGCGGAAGGGCGCTATCTGCTCGTCGACGTGCGCGAGCCGAATGAGGTCGACGCTGAGGCCTATCCTTACGGCGTTGTCGTGCCGCTCTCGACCTTCGATCCCAAGGCGATCCCCGATCCCCAGGGCAAGGAGGTCGTGTTCGCCTGCCGCTCGGGCAAGCGCTCGGTGACGGCCTCGCTCGCGGCGCAGGCGGCGGGTCTGCCTTATGACAAGCATCTGGCCGGCGGCATGCTGGGGTGGAAGGCGGCGGGTCTTCCCAGCAAGGTCGGTGGCTGACCTCGCGATGACGACCAAGAGCTCCTCGCTGAACAAGGTCTTTGCCGACCTTCCCGTCACCATCTTCGAGGCGATGTCGCAGGCCGCGCGCGACAACAACGCCATCAATCTCGGCCAGGGCTTTCCCGATGATCCCGGGCCTGAGGACATCCGCCGCGCCGCGGCCGATGCCTCGCTGAACGGCTACAACCAGTACCCCTCGATGATGGGCCTGCCGGAGCTGCGCCAGGCGATCGCGACTCATTACGGTCACTGGCACGGCCTCAAGCTCGATCCGATGAGCGAGGTGATGGTGACCTCCGGCGGCACTGAGGCGCTGACCTCGGCGATCCTCGCGGTGGTCCAGCCCGGCGACGAGGTGGTCTGCTTCCAGCCGGTCTATGATTCCTACCTGCCGATCATCCGCCAGGCCGGCGGCATTCCGCGCCTGGTCCGGCTCGAGCCGCCGCACTGGCGGTTGAATGAGGACATGCTGAAAAGCGTCTTCAATTCAAAGACCAAGGCGGTGCTCTTCAACAATCCCCTGAATCCGTCCGCAGTGGTCTATCCGCGCGAGGACCTCGAGCTGCTCGCCCGCTACTGCCAGGAGTTCGACGTCATCGCGATCTGCGACGAGGTCTGGGAGCACGTCACCTTCGACGAGCACAAGCACATCCCGCTGATCACCATCCCCGGCATGCGCGATCGCACCATCAAGGTCGGCTCGGCCGGCAAGATCTTCTCGCTGACCGGCTGGAAGATCGGCTTCGTCTGCGCCGCGCCGCCGCTGCTGCGCGTGGCCGCCAAGGTGCACCAGTTCCTGACCTTCACCACCGCGCCGAACCTCCAGGCCGCCGTCGCCTACGGCCTCGGCAAGTCCGACGACTACTTCCTGTCGATGCGCAAGGATTTGACGCGGAGCAGGGACCGCCTGACCAAGGGGCTGGAGAGCCTCGGCTTCCCCGTGCTGAAGTCGCAAGGAACCTACTTCCTCACCGTCGACCTGTCGCCGCTCGGGCTCAACGAGAGCGACACCGAGTTCTGCTGGCGGATTGTGAAAGACTACAAGGTTGCGGCGATCCCGGTGTCGGCCTTCTACGAGCAGGACGCGGTGACCTCCGTGGTCCGCTTCTGCTTTGCCAAGAAGGACGAGACGCTCGACACCGCGCTGGAGCGCTTGTCGGACGCGGTGCGCGGACGCAAGAGGTAGGAAAGATGACGAACGTCGGCCGCTCCTGGCTTTGCCTTGGTTTTGCAATCGCCGCGGCGCTGACGTTGTTTTCCGCCCCCGCAGGAGCCGAGGAGCGGGTCGTCAACTTCTACAACTGGTCCAACTACATGGCGCCTGACGTCCTTGATGCCTTCACCAAGGAGACCGGCATCAAGGTGGTCTACGACACGTTCGACGCCAACGAGACGCTGGAGACGCGCCTGATGGCCGGCAAGTCCGGCTACGACGTCGTGGTGCCCACGGCCTATTTCCTCCAGCGCCAGATCAAGGCCAACATCTTCCAGAAGCTCGACAGGTCGAAGCTGCCGAACTTGGCCAATGCCTGGCCGGTGGTGACCGAGCGCCTTGGCATTTACGATCCCGGCAATGTCTACGCCGCCAACTACATGTGGGGCACGACGGGCATCGGCTACAACGTCGCCAAGGTGAAGCAGATCCTCGGGCCCGACGCGAAGATCGACAGCTGGGACATCGTCTTCAAGCCGGAGAATTTGGCGAAGTTCAGAGATTGCGGCGTCCACATGCTCGACTCCGCCGACGACATTTTTCCGGCGGCGCTGAACTATCTCGGACTCGATCCGAACTCGACCAGGCAGGCCGACCTCGACAAGGCCACCGACGTCGTCGCAAAAGTCCGCCCGTCGGTGCGCAAGTTTCACTCGTCCGAATATCTCAGCGCGCTCGCCACCGGCGAGATCTGCATCGTGGTCGGCTGGTCCGGCGACATCATGCAGGCCCGCGCCCGCGCGGCTGAAGTTAAAAGCGGCATCGAGATCGGCTACGCGATTCCCAAAGAGGGCGCGCAGATGTTCTTCGACAATCTCGCGATCCCCGCGGATGCCAAGAACGTCAAGGAAGCCTACGAGCTGATCAACTATCTCTACCGTCCTGATGTCGCCGCCAAGAATTCGGACTTCCTGTCCTACGCCAACGGCAACCTCGCCAGCCAGAAGCTGGTCGAACCGAAGATCCTGAACGACAAGAACATCTATCCGGACGAGGCGACGCTAACAAAACTGTTCGTCATCACGGCGCGTGAGCCTGCGACGCAGCGGATCATCAACCGGCTGTGGACAAAGGTGAAGACGGGAAGGTAGTCGCTCTGGGGACCGCCCGGAAGCCAAAATCTGCAAAACAACCCCATGCACAGTAGAAGCGTCACCTGCGGGTCGCCGGCGGTGGCGGTGCTTAAGTTGCGATGACGCCTGACTTCATTGACGCGCGGACGCAATGACCTGAAGCAGCGCGCGCGGTGCCGATCTGCGGCCGGTCTTCTCAGATTGCGCATACAACCTGACGTCGTTGCGATGGTATCCGGATGTGTCCTTGGGGTGACAGCGTCCGGCGCGGTTCCGGTGTATGGAACCGGAATATATTCGTTCATAGGAATTGCCCCGATGAAGAAATTTGTTCTGGCTGCGGCTGGCTCGTTGCTGTTCGTCACCGCTGCGTCGGCGGCCGACATGGCCCCGCGTTACACCAAGGCTCCTGTCGTGGCGCCGGTCTACAATTGGGGCGGTCTCTATCTCGGTATCAACGGTGGCGGCGGTTCTGCGCACACCTGCTGGGACATCTTCAACGATTCCGGCTTCCCGATCGTGCCGTCAGTTCCCGAGGGGTGCCACAACGCGACGGGCGCCACCGTCGGTGGCCAGGTCGGCTATCGCTGGCAGGCGACCAACTGGGTGTTCGGCCTGGAGGCGCAGGGCAACTGGGCCGATTTTAGGGGCAGCAACGCGAGCCAGTATGCCGTCTTTGGTACCACCTCTCTCCTCAACGACGTCACCAAGGTCAACGCCTTCGGCCTGTTCACGGGGCAGGTCGGGTACGCCTTCAACAATGTGCTGCTTTATGCCAAGGGCGGTGCCGCCGTCGTTCACGACAAATACTCGCTCACGCTGACGCCGGCCGGCGCGGCCGCTCTCGCGCCGTTCTTCGCCGTCGTCGCCGGCCAGACCGGTGCCGTCGGCTCCGAGACGCGTTGGGGAGGGACCGTGGGAGCGGGAATCGAGTTCGGCTTCGCGCCGGGCTGGTCCGTCGCTGTCGAATACGATCATCTGTTCATGGGCAGCCGGGACGTGACCACGAACACCATTGCCCCCTTCGCCGCGCCGCCAAGCACCCACCGCATCAGCCAGGACATCGACATCGGCACGGTGCGCGTGAACTACACGTTCGGCGGACCGGTGGTCGCGAAGTACTGAACGGTTCGAGAGCTTGAACGCGAAGGCCCCGGTCATGCGCCGGGGCCTTTTTGTTTGGGACGAAGTCTTTCGGTAGAGAGAAGGCCAGACCCTCACCCTGAGGAGCGCGCTCTTCGCGCGCGTCTCGAAGGGCGAGGCCACCGGCCGGGCCTGCATCCTTCGAGACGCGCGTTTCGCGCTCCTCAGGATGAGGACTAGGTAGCCGCGTTAGCCGTTTGACGGCTCGCTACCGCCACCTTCTATGCAGCCACAGCCACTGCTCGGGATGCTCGCGCACCCAGCCTTCCACCACGCTCGTGATCGCCTGCGTCGTGCCCTGGATGTCGATCTTGCCGTCGGCATCGCGCACCGGCGGGATCTCCTCGGTCAGCTCGCCGCGGAAACGGTTGCCGGGCAGGCGGATGATACGGACGCCGTGGATCGGGCATTCGACCTGGCGCAGCAGGCGCGCCAGCATCGGATTGGCGCGGGTCTTGCGGCCGAAGAAGGTGACCTCGACGCCGCCGGTCAGGTACTGGTCGATCAGCATGGCGACGTGCTTGCCGTCCTTCAGCGCCTGCGCGAGGCGCAAAGGCGCGTCGCGCCCCGCAGCGATCAGCGTGCCCATGTTGACCTGGCGCATCTCCTGGATGATGCGGTCGGCAGAGGCGATGTTCGGCCGGCGATAGAGGATCGCAGTGTCCAGCCCATGCGCGACGGCGGCGAGCGCCGGCAGTTCCCAGTTGGCGAGATGGGCTGCAAAGATCAGCGCCGGCTTGCCGTCGTCGCGGATCTGGTCGAACAGCTTGATGCTGCGCTGGGGCAGTTCGATCCGGCTCTTGTCCGGATGATCGCGGTCGTAATCCCAGACTTGGTCCATATGGGCGAATTCGGCACCGACGCGGCCGAGATTGTCCCACACGCCCATCAAAATCTGTTCGATCTCTTCCGGCGACTTTTCGGGGAAGGCCGCAGTGAGGTTGGCGCGGCCGATGCGGTGCTCGCGCAGGCGCGGGCCGATCGTCTTCACGACGCGTGCGAAAAAGTCCGAGGTCTTGGCCGGATCGAAATAGCGCGTGGTGCGCAGCATGCCGACGGTGGCGGCGCCGATCAGGCTGCCGCCGATCGACTTGGCGGCCTCCCGCGCGCGGGCCTTCGTGCTCGCAGGAAGCAGCGCCATGCGTCCGGTCAGGCCGGTTCGCGGGTCAGGATCAGCGAGGCGTTCTGGCCGCCGAAGCCGAACGAGTTCGACATGACCGCGGTGACGCGGGCATCGCGCGCCTTGTTGCCGACGACGTCGAACAGGATCGTGGGATCCGGATTGTCGTAGTTGATCGTCGGCGGAATGCGCTGATGCTCGAGGGTGAGCAGCGAGAAGATCGCTTCGACCGCGCCCGCGGCCGAGATGGTGTGGCCGACCATCGACTTGTTGGAGGTCACCGGGATCTTCTGCGCGAGATCGCCGAACACGGCCGATGTCGTGTTGAACTCCATCTTGTCGTTCTCGGGCGTCGCGGTGCCGTGCGCGTTGATGTGGTCGATCTGGTCCGGCGTCATGCCGGCATCGGCCAGCGTCTTGTTCATGCAGCCGATGATCGGCTTGCCATCAGGCGAAGAGCGGGTGCGGTGGAAGGAATCGGTGAGCTCGCCGCAGCCGGCGATCACGCCGAGGATTTTTGCGCCGCGCGCGGTCGCTGCTTCGTAGCTTTCCAGCACGAGGGCGCCGGCGCCTTCGGCCATGACAAAACCGTCGCGGTTCTTGGAGAAGGGGCGGGAGGCCGCCTGCGGCGGATCGTTCTGGGTCGACAGCGCCGAGAGCAGCGAGAACCGCACGAGAGCTTCGGGGTTCACGGTGCCGTCGGTTGCCACGCACAGCGCGGCATCGGTCTCGCCGCGGCGGATCGCCTCGACGCCGAGCTGGATCGAGGTCGCGCCCGAGGCGCAGGCCGTCGACAGCGAGATCGGCGAGCCCTTGGTGCCGAAGGTCTCGGCGAGATAAGCTGCTACCGAGCCGAACATGAAGCGGTGGTGATAGGCGCTGTACTTGCCGCCGCCGGAGATGCGCAGCAGATCGTCATAGGTGATATCCTGCGCGCCGACGGCACGGCCGAGCTCACGGCGCTGCGGCCACTCGACTTCGACCGGTGCAACTGCAAGGAAGAGCGGACCGGGGAAATCGGCCTTGGCGCCGATGCCGGCCTGCGCGAGCGCTTCCTGCGTGACGAGCTCAGCCATCCGCTCGGACAGGCCGGTGGAGGAGAACGGATCGACGCTGACGAAATCGACCGTGCCGGCCATCGTCGTCCTCAGGCCGTCGACCGGAAAGCGCGTGATGGTGCGGATGCCGGATTCGCCAGCCACGAGCTTCGCCCAATTGTCGGCCTTGCCGTTGCCGAGCGAGGTCATGATGCCCATGCCGGTGACGACGACGACGGGACGCCCGAGTTTGTCGCGTGGTGCAGTCATGTCGATCCCCCGATTGAGCTAGAGCATCCGCCAAAGCGCGACGCGCTTCAGCTTACGGCCTCGACCAGAGCCATGCCCTCGCCGCGCCAGTGTCCGGCCCCCACCACCACAATCTGGGTGGGCGCGCCCTGCATTTCAATCTCGGTCCCGGTGGAATCGTTCGGCGGGAACAGCGCACCGCGCGAGATCGACAGCGCCGCGAGCGCGATGCCAAGCGGGAATTGCGTTTCCATGGCGTGGCCGAACATCGTGCCGGTCGAACGCACCGGGAAGTCAGCATGGCCCTTCAGGAAGCCGCGCTCCTCTGACGTCGCGGGCTCCGCGCCGGTCGCGCCCGATATGATCGCGCCCTTGCCCTCGCGCCTAGGCAGCTTTTCCCAAAGCTTCTCCAGCGTCGCGGCCGTGTCGCCGGGTTGCTTGCGCCGGGCGAGGTCGGCAACGACGCTCGACAGCTTTGCGAACGGCTTTGCGCCGCGCGCTTCCGCGTGCGCCTTCGATTCCAGCACCAGGAACGCGCCGGCAGATCCCAACGCGAAACCGGGGTGATCCTTGCGCGCCCACACCGGAGCAAACTTGTCTTTCAGGTTGAAGTCGCCGAATTCGTAGAGGACCATCAGGTCTTTGCGCTCGCCATTGTGGGAGCCGCCGATCAGCGCGATGTCGCTCTCGCCCGAGGCGATGCGCGCGAGCGCAATGCGCGCCGCATCGGCACCCGCGACCTCTTCGCCCATGAAAGTGCGCGAGGTGCCGCCGAGACCGTGCACGATGGCGATGTTGCCGGCGAGCAGGTTCGAGAGCTGGGCCAGGAACAGCGTCGGCCTGAGATCGCTCATCAGCCGTTCGTTGAGGAAGCCGGGCGCATTGGCGCCCTTGGCCTCGGCCGTGAGCACGCCGGAGTCGACATTGAGGTCCCGCTCGCCGCCGCCGGCGGCCACCACCATGTCGATCTTCGACAGGATGTCCTTGTTGCCCTTGATCCCGGCGGAATCGAGCGCAAGGCCCGCGGCATAGGTGCCGATGCGCTGCCAGGCTTCCATCTGGCGCTGGTCGCCCTTCTTCGGGATCTGGCTGTCGAAGCTAACCGGCATCAGGGGATGCACGATGCAGGGCGCAAAGCCCTTCTCGTCGACATTGATGCGCTTGTCCTGAAGCGCGGCCCAGTTGGCGTCCAGGCCTTCGCCGAGCGAGGTGGCGAGGCCAATGCCGGTGATCCAGACTTCCGTCTGGCCGGGCTTCAAAGCAGTGTCAGTCATGGCGATCCGGCCTGTTGCGGGAAGCCGACGCGTTTGGCGACCGCGTCCATGAAGCCGCGCATATCCGCATTGGGGAAGGGGATCTGCGTGAAGGTGAGCGTCGAATTCGCGCGCAGCTTGCCGCCGACCTTGATCTTGGCCTCGGTCACCGCATAGCCGGAGCCCTGATGCGACAGGGTCGCCTCGATGGTCATGAGATCGCCGGGGAAGACCGAGCCGCGGACCTTGGCCTCCTTGACGGCGGCCAGGATCGGCATGCGCTCGAACTTGAGCACGCCGAGCTGAAGCCAGCCCGAGGCCTGGGCCATCGATTCGATCAGGAGCACGCCGGGCATCAGGGGATAGCCCGGGAAGTGCCCCTCGAAGATCGTGCTCTCCTTGGGGACCAGGGCTTCGACGACAATCGTCTTCGCGTCGACGTTGAGGTCGACGACGCGATCGATCATGTGGAAGTATTCGAGTTGCATGATCGCGCGCTTAGGCGCTCGCGCCCTTGGCCGCAACCAGTTCGTCGATGCGGGCGCACAGATTTTTCAGCACGAAATACTGCTCGGTGGTCGCCTTGCCGTCGTTGACCTCCTGGGTCCACTTTTCCAGCGGCAGCTTGATGCCGAACTGCTTGTCGATCGCGAACGCGATGTCCAGGAAATCGAGGCTGTCGATGCCGAGGTCATCGATGGCGTGGCTATCCGGCGTGATCGTGTCGCGCGGGATGTCGCAGGTTTCAGCGATGATCGTAGCGACCTGATCGAATGTGGAGGACATCACTAAGCCTTTGATATATTGCTGATATTTGTCTGAGGTTCCAGAGTGGAACGGTGGGTGGGCATCGCGCCCCGATGATGCCCTCAACCCCCCCTCTGGCCGGGTCGAAAGCCCGTATATCGGAGCGCCGCCCTGAGTTCAATGGAGCCGGGCGGCCCCGGCGACAGGGCTGGGGATGCCGTCGGCGGCCTTTTCACCCGGGGGGTGCCTAGATATGGGGCGTCGTGATCTTGGCGCAGTCGCGGCGGCCCATCAGCACGCAATCCTGGGTGCGGCGCAGGTCGGCAATGCTCACCGCGAGCCAGATCCCGATTGCGGTCAGCGCGATGGTGAAGGCGAGCGCCGCAATATTGGCGAGCATGCGGTGGCGGAAATTGTCCGGTTCCGGGCGGGGCTTCTCGTAGCGCGACAGGTCGAGCGGCTCGGGCGCGACGCGCAGCGGCTGGACGGTACCGCTGCCCCGTTGGACCGGCGGGGGAGACGCGTTGCGCGGCCTGAACTGGAGCACCCGGTGCTCGTCATCCGAGCTGATGGGCCGCTGTGTTTTCATGGTGCGGGGATCACTCCGAAGCAGCGATTTTTAGATAGCATACGTCGTGAATGCCTTGCAGAAAATCTTCTCAACGCGCACGTGCATTGCGCTTTCGCACTATCTTGCATGGCATCTTTCCGGAACGGCTCGCGAGCGAATGCGCCGCCGGCTGTCAGGTCGGTGACAGGAAGCTGAGGTTGCGTTGCAACAACACCGCCGAAGCACGCACCGTCGGCTCCCGTGTACATCCGCTTGTGATCTCCGCGGCCGGATCGAACGCATTTTGCCACCGCGCGGCCCATGGCATAATCAAGGGAACTGGACCACCGGTTGCAACCATGTGAGGGGCCTTCATCATGACCACCACCAACGCGCGCGAACCGAGAGTGCATCCGGTGCCGATCCTGTCGCTCCGGCCGACGCAGATGACGGTCGGCATGCGCGAGGTCAAGGAGAAGCGCAAGCGCTGGCGCGAGCACGACAAGAAGAAGCAGGCCGACCTGCTCGGCAATCACATGATCCCCGTCGTCTACGGACCGGACCAGCGCTACTACGTGATCGACCATCATCATCTCGGCCGCGCATTGCACGACGAGGGCGTCAAGGAAGTGCTGGTGACCGTGGTCGGCGACCTCAGAATGGTCGAGCGCGAGGCTTTCTGGGGCGTGATGGACAACAAGCGCTGGGTCTATCCTTACGATTCCAAGGGCGAACGGCGGCCGTTCCGCGATCTGCCGAAATCGGTCGTCGATCTCAAGGACGATCCATTCCGAAGCCTTGCCGGCGAGCTCCGCCGCATGGGCGGCTTCGCGAAGGATACCACGCCGTTCTCGGAATTCCTGTGGGCCGACTTTCTGCGCCGGAAACTGACGCGCAAGGCAGTCGATGCCAATTTCGACAAGGCGCTCGAGAAGGCCCTGTCCGCGGCCAAGAGCAAGGACGCTGTCTATCTGCCCGGCTGGTGCGGGCCGGCGGATGACGATTAGGCGCAACCGCTCGCATCAGTCGCGCTGGAAGATCTTGGCGCCCGGGTAGACGCGCCGGGCGTAGCTCACGACCAACGCGCGGTCCTGGGTTGCCAGGAAGGGCGTTCGGATCTGGCACGAGCCGACGACGAGGTGCCACAGACCATTGAGCTTCCGGATGACGACGTTCATTTGAGCAATCCTCGATGACTCCGCATTGCTGCGAATACTGCTTATCGCGGCAGTCTTGCGATTCATGATCGTGGCCGCTGGCGTGAAATTCCCGGTACCGCTCGCGACCGTCGCAAGACAACGACGATGATTATTAGTTGGTTACGGCGCAGCGGCCCGAGAAGCTGGATCTCATCACAGCCGCTTGAGCGAAGTCATTTTCTGCAGGGATGAAACCGTCCTGAAACAGAGCCACCCCATCTCTGTGGGGTAGTCGAGCTCACACAGGAGGCCGAAATGCGCCGTCTGGTTTTCGTAATCGCCTTGCTCGCAGTCGCCACAGCAGGAATCTCGGCATCGTTTGCCGCAGTTCGCCACGCCAAGACGCTGACATTCTCCGAGCGCTTTGCTCCGGCGCTCGAGTTGATGGCGCAGCGCTAGCGGTGTAGCGCCTCGCAGTCGCCGCTACGCAACGGTGGGACGATCACTTCTGGTCCTGCGGGCCGGGTGAGGACAGAAGGCGTTCGATCTCGGCGGCTGCCTCGCCGTTGCGCGCCTTCTGCAACAGTGTGTGGCGTTCGGTGCCGGCGGGCAGCTTCTTGGCCGCGGCGCGGGCGTCCTGCGTGAACCTGTTCAGGCGCTCCTGGAGTGACAGGGCCGGTCGCGTGCGGTTGCGCTTCTTGGTCATGACTGCACCTTTCCGGCGCGAAGCCAACCATGGGGAGGCGAGTGGCGTCCTTAACTTTTGTTGGAACCGGGGGCGTGGATCGCGGGTTTTTCATTGCAGCGGCGCTTCGGCGCCAGGGATTGCAATACAGGTCCCACCTCATACCAACCGGAGCTAGCTCGCGTGCCTAGCGATACGATCCGTGCTGCGCTTGTCAGGCGTTTGCGTACATCTTCGGGCATCTCGGACGACGACGTGAAGGAGATCGAGGCGCTCCCAATTGCGGTTCGTCAATATCCGGCGGAGACGCCCGTGGTGCGCGACGGCGAGCGCGCAACCGATTGCTGCCTGATCGCAGACGGCTTCTGTGCGCGTTCCAAGACGATAGCAAGCGGCAAGCGTCAGATCCTCTCCATCCACATCCCCGGCGAGATCCCCGACCTGATGAGCCTGTTCCTGCACGTGATGGATCACGATTTGTCGACGCTGACACCGTGCACGCTCGGCTTCATCAGTCACGAAACGCTGCGAAAATTGCACCAGCGCAGTCCAAGCGTCGCCGAGATGTTCTGGCGAGACACGCTGATCGACGCCGCCATGTTTCGCGAATGGATCGTCAATGTCGGCCAGCGTCCCGCGCCCGCAAGGCTTGCCCATGTCATGATCGAGCTGCGCGAACGCCTCCGGGTCATCGAGCGTCTTGACGGCAACAGCTTCGAGATGCCGCTGACCCAGGAGCAGATCGGCGAAGCCCTGGGAATCACCGGGGTGCACGCCAACCGCGTGATCAAGCAGTTGCGGCAGGAGGGCATCGTCGAGCTGCACCGCGGCCGCGTCACGGTGCTGGACGAGCGGAAATTTCTGGACCTTGCCGATTTCGACGGCCGTTACCTGCATCAGTCGCCAATGCTTTGAGGCGCGCAGGCGACTTGACCTACCGCAAATTCGTATCGGCGCAGGGCGCTATGGTCCGTCGGCATGATTGCCGAACCGGTGTTGCCTGAATGTCGAGGGCGCAGGTGGCTCCGAGTCATGCTGACCCGGAGGCATCACCGTGAGCGCAATCTTTCGCATTCTCTTCATCGTTGCCGGTGCCATCACCGCGCTGTTCGTCGCGCGCGATGCCCTGAATTTCACGATCATCCAGACCTTCGTTGCCGTTCTGCTCGTCACCGCCATCGTCGGTATCGGAAGCTTCTGGAGCCAGCGACGGAAAACGTGACGGATGTGAGAGCCGCGTGCTGGCGCAGCCGGCTAGGTCCGCGGCGGCGCGTCCGGAGACGTCTCAGCGGTGTGCGCATCCTCCTTGCCGCCGAGCACGCGGTGCAACCGTCGCTCGATGTGGCGGCCCACCGTCAACAGCACGAAGGCGAGCGCCAGCGCGACGGCGACGATCTTCCACTGTCCGGCACCGCAGACGATGCCGATGCAGGCCGCGAGAAAGGTGCAGGCGGCGCTGGTCAGCCCGCGGACGCGAAATCCCATGCTTTGATGCACGATGACGCCGGCACCGAGAAAGCCGATGCCGGTCAGGATGCCCTGGATGACGCGGCTGGTGGCATCGGCGACCTTGGTTGGCTCGGCGAGCTGCAGGGCGAGCAGAACCACGGTCGCCGTGGAGAGCCCGACGATGCCGAGCGTCTTCAGCCCGATCGGCTTGCCGTGCAGGTCGCGGTCGAGGCCGATCGCGCCGGCGGCGACGGTCGCGGCACCGAGACGAGCAAGGATTTCGGGCCAGTCGAGCTCCGTCATTTTTTCGGCAAGCGCCCCATCAGGTAAAACTCCTCGTTCGGCCTCATGCCGGTGAAGTTTGCCAGCCGGTTGGACAGCGCGAAGAAGGCGGAGATTGCGGCGATGTCCCAGATGTCGTCGTCGCTGAAGCCGTGCGGTGCAAGCGCCGCGAAGTCCTCCTCGGAGACGCGCTGTGCGTCGGCCGAGACCTTCATCGCGAAATCGAGCATCGCCTTTTGCCGCGGCGTGATGTCGGCCTTGCGGTAGTTCACAGCGACCTGGTCGGCGATCAGCGGGTTCTTGGCGCGAATGCGCAGGATCGCGCCGTGCGCGATCACGCAATACTGGCACTGGTTGGCCGCCGAGGTCGCGACCACGATCATCTCGCGCTCGGCCTTGGTGAGGCCGCCGTCCTTCTCCATCAGCGCGTCGTGATAGGCGAAGAACGCGCGGAACTCGTCGGGCCGGTAGGCCAGCGTCAGGAACACGTTCGGCACGAAGCCGCTCTTCTCCTGCACGGCGAGCAGGCGCGTGCGGATGTCGTCGGGGAGCGTGTCGAGGGCGGGTGCGGGGAAGCGTTGTGAAGGAGGAGGGGACATGACGATGTTCCGGATGGGGCTCTCGGGGAAACGCGGAACATAGTCGATCGCAGTCCTTCGCGCAAAGCGCTTGCGCGGACTACATCCTGGCTAGTGCAGAAAGAGCCGAGGCTCTCAAAGAGTCTTTAAATATTCGAGGAGTGCCTTCTTTTCGTCGTCGCTCAAGCGCGTGCCATAGTCATGCCCGCATCGGCTGTTTCCTGAATTGAGGTCATTGCAATCGGTGACCGGACGATTTGGCCCCTCTTGTGTGACGTCAAGACCAACATTTTTGATGTCGTATCTCGCGCCAACTTTGAATTGTGACATGCGCTTCGCAGGCGGTACGAGCAATTCCGCCAATGTCGGCACCGAGCCGTTGTGCAAATAAGGCGCTGCGGCCCAAATTCCCTCCAGCACGCGAGCTTCATACTCGCCTCTGTTGAGGGTCCGCTCAAGAAGCGTCCCAGGTTCGATCGTCAGGCTTTCTGGCTGGTTCGGAGGTTGCGCGCTGCTGGGCGGCGCGATGGACGCCTTGACCGGAGCCGGTGACAGAGAGAGGGATGTGGAGGGCGCCTTTTGGGCGTTGGGAGGCAACGAGGAGCCAAAGCCGTCACCAGAGCCGACGTCGCTCCCCAGATACAGCTTATTGTCGAGGATCGCTCCGGCGACTGCACTGAACATCATGTGGACGGCATAATCCTCCTCCTCGAGGTGCCTGGCGATCAACGGGATACCTGCTCCCTTCAGCGCGCCGGTCTTCACCCTCCAACCAAGCTCGTCGAATTGACGTGTGTCGGTGCCGACGTTCTGAATCGGCGTCACCCACGTCGTAACAAACAGGTCGCGCAGGGCACGGACTTCCTTCTTCTCGTGACACCCCTTGCTGCACTGCCTCTCGAAGATTTTTTGACCGTCTTTAGCCAGCTTCGAGTCGATAGGCCAATCTGATGGCCATTTTGGCGGGCCCATCTTCAGGAGCAATTCCTCAAGTCGTTTCAGTCCATCGAAGTTGATGGAGTTGGCATAGTTGAAGAACGGGCCGAACGAGCGCCTTGGTTCGAAGTTGCCGAATGCGAGAGCCTGTCCCGCGTTCCGGGCTAGTGCGAAGACGCGGTTTCCATTCAACACAAAACCGGCCCAGTCGGTCTGGTTCTGCATCGGTGAATTCCACAGGAAAGGATAGCGCACCGGAGCATCGCCAATCTTCATGTTCTCCGGGATCAAAAAATCGGGCGGCGGCCCAACGTCGGTGCCGGATATGCGGTTGAAGATGATCCCGATCGCGTCCAGACGTCCGGGGCCCCAACCAACTGGCGGCAATGTACCGGTCACGAATGCATGAACGCGCCGGTGCCATGCATCAACCCTCTGACGTAGTGCGGCAACATCGGCAGCAGAAGGTGTCGCAGGTTGGGAGACGGCCGCAGCAAATGCAGCGAATGCCGTGTCGCTGGCGGTTACGTCTCCTACCGCCTTGTCCAGGTCGCTCAGGAACTCCTGGAAATCCATAAACGCCGGACCGCCGTCGATGCGGTACGTCTTGCCCCCAACTTCAACCTGCCGCGTGTGACACGCGGAGCATGTTATCCCGACCATCTGGGACTCTGCGGGACCCGTGGTGTGGAGGCCGACGGGGAGGTCGGTATTATTGCCCGGATTTGGGAGAAAGCCGTATCGGGTCAGACCATCCGAGAGGAACGGTTGTCCGTCCTTCGCTTTCAATGCCCGTAACCAGGTGAGGTTGATTAAGCGGGAGCCTTGGTCGCGCGTGTAGTAGTCGGCCCTGTCTTCCGCTGTCCATTTCGGGCCTTGATCGACATAAATGGGATCGCCGAGAGCGGTCTCAATTCCCGAACTTGCGGCGGCGACCAGCGCAAAGCCAATGAGGAAAGCGATACGACGCATCGCATGACCCTCCATGAACTACAATTGAACCACCCGTTTTCTCGAAACCAGAATCTGTGCAGATATGCGGAGCTGGGCGAGACGCAGCTCGCCCGGTAGCGACGAGAGCTGTCAGAAATAGCCGTCCGATGCTCGAGATTGTACTTCTTGGCAAAGTCCCGTCAAGGTCGTTGGTCCGGGTCGGAGCCCCGGATTGCATGCCACGCCCGTTGAAGCGCGGCGAGCCCACGAAACGGGCCCGGTGAACTGGTGTGTCTCGACACGAGCGGCCTTGCTAAACCGCGAGCCGGGATCCGTCCCAGGCAACAATGCCAAACTGATCGCAAATCGCGTGCATCTCGGCGAGATCCTCAACGACGCGGGCGGTGCCGGGCTTCGCCTCGGCGAGCAGTCGCGCCCTCAAGCCAAGACATTCGACAATCAGCCATTGATTCCTGATGGTCCTGGCGATGGAAAGAGCGTCATCCAAGGCGCTCAGGCCACGTTCGGATTTCCCGTCCCGAACGAGAGCCTCAGCGTAACCCGTATAGAGAAGGCAGAGCTCGATCTGGCCTGTCCGCAGATGCGTGCCGCTCTCCATACAAGCGTCTATCAGGTCGACGGCCTGACGTGCCTGGCCTGTTCGTGCCAGAGCGGTCGCCATTGCTCCGGTCAGGTTGGCCTTGCTGGCATCGTAGCCGTTACGTTCGACGATCTCCCTTGCAATCGACAGGCATTCCACAGCCTGGTCATTTCGATGGAGCATGAGGAGATTTCGCCCCATCGTAATGCGGGCGAGCACTTGCCCATATGTATCCTGTTCACGAACTGCGATCTCCAATGCACGCAATGCAAATCCGAGCGCCTCCGCATATTGACCTGTTGCATTCATGAACCAGCTCCTGAATGCCAAAACCGTGCATTTTGGACCGGCCGGTGTCCCGAGACGGGCAGTCTCGAGTTCTCCTGTGAGCATTTCATTCAGTTCGTCCATCGCCGCAATCGCGCGATGGACGTGGCCCATGCTGTGCAACACATTTGCCATGATGGTCTGATTTGAAAATATGAGTGCGGTCGACTTCAGCGCTCGAGCCGTTCTCAATCCCTCGCTCGTTATTTGCAGCCCTTCTTCATACCGGCCCTCAAACCAGTAGACCATCCCGAGTTGCGACTGGACGCTGCACACGTGAGCAATCCTGCCTTGGCGCCGCGCCAGCTCCAACGTTCGTGGCAAATGCATATTTACTTTTTTGAATTCGCCGAGTTGCAGCATCGAAGCGAAGCTCATTCGACCGAAGTCGACATACTTTTCTTCGGCGGCTTCCCCAAGACGCTCGATGAGCTTGATCGCCCGGTCGTATATCAAACTGAGCGATGAGGCTGCGGCGTTCCGGCGCGCTTCGACGGCGGCGTCCCAGAGATAGCCAAGTGCAGCATCAGCATCTCCGGCTTCCTCTGCATGAAAGGCCAACTGTTCGTAACGACCATCCAGATTCGGGTAACGCCGAATGATCGCCTGGACAGCGGCCTGGTGGATTTCCAGACGCCGGCCGCGCGGTATCGTGTTTGCACAGGCCTCGGCGATGATCTGATGCCGGAAACGCACGGAGTTACCCGCAAGCGGATGGACAAAAGCAAATCGGGCAAGCTCGAACAACGCAGTCAGCAGCTCGCCTACGTCCACGCCGAGCACCGTCGTAGCCAATTGGATTTCGACCTCGTCTCCCAGCAGGCTGAGCGTCTGCACGAATGCCTTCAACTTCGGAGAAAGCCGTTGCAGCCGCGCATGAATCACGGACTCGACGCTCTGAGGTAGCGAATGTTCGCTCGTTGCGTTCGTCGCGTCCGCCGAACGCAGGAACTCTTCCAATACGAAGGGGACGCCGTCGGCGCGATCGATTGCTCTCGCAAACACGGTCGGGGATCGCGTTTTCGGCCACAATTGGCGTCCCAAAGCCTCCATGCAGGCCCGCGACAGCGGTTGTAGATGAATGAGCGAGTCCGCAATCTCCATGGACTGGTCTGATGATTCCGGACGTCCGGTCAGCAATATGCAAAGCGGCTTTGGGGTACTTGCGCGCGCGAGTAATTTCAGGAAATGGCGGCTTTCCGGATCGATCCACTGGAGGTCTTCGATCAGCAAGAGAGTTGGTCTATCAAGCGCCAATGCGAGGAAGGCATTGACAAGTGCACGTGCAATTTGCGTTTGCGTATTGTCGGTCAATCGTTGGCGAGAGGACGCTTTTCCGGCGATGAATAGGGCTTCGAGCTTTCTGCGATCGGCTGCCTCGATGTGCAGTTCCGCGAGAGCCTCACGAATATGTGCATCCGAAGATGAGCTGTTTGCAGCGAGCATGTCGCCCACCAAGGTGCGGGCGGCGGCGAATGCGGTGGCACGTTTCTGTACGCCGCCATAAAAGACGCAGCATCGCACGTCGGATGTCAGTGCCTCGGTCATTACGGCTGTCGCAAGGCGGCTCTTACCGATACCTGGTTCGCCCAGCAGCGTGACGGAGCAGCTTTTGGCGCCCGGGCGCGGGAGTAGCTCCCGAAGCGCCGCAAGTTCGTCGACCCGATTCACGATCGGATTTTGATAGCGGCTGGCGATTTCGTTGTGATCGACATCGTCCGGCCGGGCATTTAGCGTGTAGGCCTCGATGACCCGATCGGCGATTCCCGAAGTCGTCTTGTGCGCCGTAAGGCCGAGTGGCGATCGGCACAGCTTTGCGGTTTCGGCGCTAACCCTGATCTCGCCTGCCGCTGCTTCCTGCTGCAGCTTGGCAGCAACGTGCACAGTCGCTCCGGCAACGTCGAAACGGGCGATGGCATTTTTGCCGCCTATGCGTAAGCCGACCAGGCCGGAGTGAAGTCCGACGCGAAAATTGACCGGATCTCCCCTGGGGCCGGACGACTGGCTATGACTCTGAATGTCCCAGGCTGCGATGCACGCACGATCCGCATGATCCTCATATGCGGTTGGCCAGCCGAATATGGCAATGCCACCGTCTCCCGCATAGTGGACAATCTGTCCCCCGAGGCGCTCCACGGAGTTGCGGATGTGATCCAGCCACTGGTCCAAAAACGCTTGAGCTTCATCGGGATCGCAAGCCGCGATGTGGCGAGTTGAACCCACCATGTCGACGGCGAGCACCGTTATGATGTTACGATCCGCAATATTGGCACCGCCCACGGACATCCTCGCGCCCCGCGTGCTCAAACCGGCTCTAAAAGGCAAGGGTAGCACGAAGGACAAGCCTTGGGCTATCCGCGAGACGCGGCCTTGAGCCGCGATATCCGGGGGCATTCCCCGTCTTTCACGACTGTCCGCTGTTCGGGAAATTCCAGAGGCGATCGTGATTGAATCGAGGGGCCGCGGCGTACTGGATGCTCCGGTCATGCCGGGGCATGACAGCGGAATTTGCCGAAGCGGTGTCCGTTCCTTACCGCAGCGGCTTCTTCAGCAGCGAGAAGCGATCCGGGTCCAGCCCCATCGAGGGCTGCAGCATCGGCGCTTCGGCGGTCGCGAGCGTCTTCGCGGGCGGCTGCGAAAACACCGGGTCGTTCGGCACGTCGCGCTGCGAGGTAGCGCCGCGCCAGCGCTCGAGCACGGCGCCGACGAAATGCATGTCGTGACCGGAGGTGACCGACGGCACGCTTGAGATGGTGGCTTCGCCGCGCGGCAATTGGTGCGGCGGCACCTCCTTGAAGCGCAGGCGGGTCGGCAGCGCAACGCCTTCGCCGAACGCCAGCACCTCGCGGGTGCCGAGCGATGGCACGAAGGACAGCAGGTTCGCGGCGGCATCCGACACCGCGGCGCGCAACAGCGCCTGGTCGCGCTCGTTGGCCAGACGCATCGTGAACAGCGTGTTGCACTGGGAGATGATGGTGGCGTCGAGCTCGGCCGGACGTTGGGTGATGAGGCCGAGATAGACGCCGTATTTGCGGCCTTCCTTGGCGATGCGCGACACCGCCTTGCGGGTCGGCCCGAAGCCGACATTGCGGTCGGCGGAGGCGTAGCGGTGCGCCTCTTCGCAGACGAACAGCATCGGCGACACGCCGTCGCTCCACAGGCCGAAGTCGAAGGCCATGCGGCACAGCACCGAGACGACGGAATCGATGACCTCGGCCGGGAAGCCGGCGAGCTGCATCACCGTCATCGGCTTGCCGTTGGCGGGCAGGCGGAACAGATGGCTGATCACCTCGGCCATGGTGTCGCCGCCGACATTGGCGTTGTCGAACATGAAGGCGTAGCGCGGGTCGTTGCGGACGGCCTCGATGCGCGAGATCAGCTTGTGATAGATGATGCGCGAAGAGCGGTTTTCCAGCTTGCCCATGCGCTCGTCGATCAGCGAGATCAGATCGACCAGACGGTATGGTACCGGCGTGTCGACGGTGAAGCCGACCTGCTTGGGATCGATGCGCTTCAGGCCGAGCCGATCGGTGTTCTGATACTGGGTGTAGATGCCCTTGGCGATCGGGATCACCTCGGCGAGGACGTCAAGCTCCTCGGGCACGCCGGCGCGGCCGCCGAACAGCACGTCGACGATTTCCTCGAAGTTGAACAGCCAGAACGGCAGCTTCAGGTTCCGCGGGTTGAGCACCAGCGCGCGATCACCGAAGCAGCGGCCATATTCGTTGTGCACGTCGAGCAGGAAGATGCGCAGGTTCGGGCGTGATTTCAGGATCTCGTTGAGCAGCAGCGACACGCCGGTGGATTTGCCGACGCCGGTCGATCCCAGCACCGCGAAATGCTTGGAGAGCATTTCCTCGACGTCGACATAGGCGACGACGGAGCGGTCCTGCTGGAGGAAGCCGACATTGATCTGGTCCGATCCGGTCGGCGCGTAGATCGTGCGCAGCTCCTGGCTCGTGATCAGGTCGACGGAATCGCCGATGGTCGGATAGTTGGTGACGCCGCGCTGGAACTTGGCCTTGTCGGCGGCATTGTGGATTTCGCCGAGCAGGTCGACCGACGCGATGGCGATGTAGTCGGAGCTCGAGAGGTTCTCGCAGGACACCTCGGTGATCATGGCGACGATCACCGAGCTGGCGCAGCGGATGCTGACGAAACGGCCGACGGTGGCCCGAATTTCCGAGACCGGCATCTGGCTTGCCGCCAGCAGCCCGACCCGGGCGAGCGACCCGCGTACCGAAATCACGCGTCCAAAGGATGTCACGATGAATGAACCTGGCATGAGCAAGGGGTTTAACCCTGACTATGCGTGCCGCGGCTGGACAAACGGTTAAACGGCAGGCGCGGGGGCTTTGTTAAATCTGCGACAATTCGGTTGAGAGATTTGCTCCTAATGCATACTTGCGGGCGGAATCGGTAGGGGAATGCCGCTTTTCTAGGCCGATAGGCCCGACAGCGCTTAAGGAAGATTTTACCATTCGGCCAGTCGGTCCGCCGTTCGGGGATGGAGGTCATCCCGGCTGGCGCGTCATTCGATCCGGGCGGCGATGTTTTGATTTGTTGACGGGACCTAATCATTTGTACATTAGTACAAATGAACCTGCGGCCTGGATGCCGCCCCCGGACACTTGAGCGCGTTTGCAGCCTTGCGTCCGATTGCGCGATCCGGTCCGGCGGATCGCAGCCACGCCTTAAAGCCCAAGTCTTGGAGGAAAGCATGCAGCCCGAACCAATCCTCGATCTTGCTCATCTCGGCCACATGGAGCTGCTGACGCCGAAGCCCGACGAGAGCCTGAAATTCTTCGTCGACGTCATGGGCATGACCGTCAGCGGGCAGAAGGGCGAGTCGGTTTACCTGCGCGGCTGGGACGATTACGAGCGCTATTCGCTCAAGCTGACGGCGTCGAAGACATCAGGCATGGAGCATATGGCGCTGCGCGCGCGCAGCCAGCAGGCGCTGGAGCGCCGCGTCGCCGCGCTCAAAGGCTCCGGCTTCGACATCGGCTGGATCGACGGCGACATGGGGCAGGGGCCGACCTTCCGCTGCCGCGATCCCGATGGCCATATCGTCGAGCTCTATTACGAGACCGAATGGTACCAGGCGCCGCCGGAGCTTAGACCTGCGCTGAAGAACCAGGCGCAACGTTTCCCTGCGCGCGGCGTCAATGTTCGCCGTCTCGACCACCTCAACTGTCTCGCCGTCGACATCAAGGCCAACCGCGAGTTCTTCGAAAACTATCTCGGCTGCCGCCTCACCGAGCAGATCGTGCTCAACGATGGGCGGGAAGCGGCAATGTGGCTGACGATGTCGAACAAGAGCTACGACTTCGCCTATTCGCTCGACCACTCCGGCACGCCCGGCCGCTTCCACCACGTCACCTACGCGCTCGACAGCCGCGAGGAGATTCTTCGTGCCGCCGATATCTTCCTGGAGAACGGCGTGCACATCGAGACTGGCCCGCACAAGCACGCGATCCAGCAGACCTTTTTTCTCTATGTCTACGAGCCCGGCGGCAACCGCGTCGAAGTCGCCAACGCCGGCGCGCGCCTCATCCTCGCCCCCGACTGGAAGCCGATCGTGTGGACCGAGGAGGAGCGCAAGAAGGGGCAGGCGTGGGGATTGAAGACGATCGAGTCGTTCCACACCCACGGCACACCGCCGGTGGACGCGAAGAAGCACGGCTAGACCCGGACCCGAAGGGTCGCGTTAGCGCAAAGCGTGAAGCGGTTTTCCGATTGGGTCATGCTCCAAAGATCAATGCGTTGAGGTGCGCACCCGCGCGATCGTCTCGCTGACGCCGGTCCAGGCGGGCTTGTCCGGTGCGAACTGCTTGCGCAGGAAGGTGACGAGTTCTTCGACCTGCGCGTCGCTCATGCTGTTCTTGAAGGCGGGCATGTAGCCGAGTTCGCTGGAGACGGGCTCATTGACCCCGTGCAGGACGACCTGCACGAGATTGTCCGATGTCGCGCTGTGCAGATTGCTGTTGAGCGCGAGCGAGGGCCGAGTTCCGAACAGCGGCAGGCCGCCGACCTCGTGGCAGACGGCGCACGCGCCCTGATAGAGCCGCGCGCCGGTGGAGGGTGCCACCGTGACCTGCGTTGAGCTTTCAAGCTTTGCGGCAAGTGCATCCTGGCCCTGCGCATCGATCGCGGTGTCGTTGAACGAGTTGAGATAGACCGCCATCGCGCGGATGTCGGGGTCGGGCAGGGCCTTGAGGTCTCTGATGATCGGCGCCATCGGGCCGGCCGCGACGCCGTGATAGCGCGAATGGCCGGTGCGCAAATAGGCGAACAGCTCGTCCTCGCTCCACGGGATCGGTGCGCGTGAGAGCGAGGTCAGTGCCGGCGCCTCCCAGCCCTCGGCAAAGCCGCCGGCGAGATAGGCCTCACTTTGCTCCGCGCCGAGTGCGTTGCGCGGCGAATGACACCCGCTGCAATGGCCGAGGCTCTCGACGAGATAGGCGCCGCGATTCCACGGCTCGGATTTGGCGGGATCGGGCTTGAATTCGCTCGTCCTGTGGAACAGGGCATTCCAGCCCGCAAGCAGCGGGCGGAGGTTGAACGGGAAGGCGAGCGCATTCGCCGGCGCCGTGGCGCGCACCGAAGGCTGGGTCATCAGGTAGGCGTAGAGCGCCTGCATGTCGGCGTCGCTGGTCTTGGCGAAATGGGTGTAGGGGAAGGCGGGGTAGAGCTGCCGTCCGTCGCGGTGCAGCCCGTCGCGCATCGCGCGCTCGAAGGCGGGATAGGACCAGGCGCCGATGCCGGTCTCGACGTCGGGCGTGATGTTGGTTGAGTAGATCGTGCCGAACGGCGTCTGAAGTGCGCGGCCGCCGGCGTTGAGCACGCCATTGAGGCTGGTGTGGCACTCCGCGCAATTGCCGAGTGCTGCAAGCTGCTCTCCGCGCGCGATCGTCGCGGCGGAATAGACCGATGGATCGGGACGTGCGATCGGCGCGATGGCGCGCCCGGGCAAGAATGCTGCGCCGATGCCGATCGCGGCGGTGCAGACGGCTGCGATCGTCGCGAAGATGCCGGCGCGCTTGGCGAAGGGATTATCCCAGATGCCGGACGATTTTGGCGCAGCGGGTGCGGGCAGGGCTTGCGGCACGGGCGATGCCTCACCGTGCAATCCCTTCAGGATGCGTTCCGGCGTGAACGGCGGCTCGCGAAAGCGCACACCGGTGGCATCAAAGATCGCGTTGGCGATCGCGGCTGCGCTCGGCACCGAGGCGGACTCGCCGACGCCGAGCGGCGGCTGGTCCTGACGCGGCAACATCAGCACGTCGATCTTGGGCACGTCGGGGAACGGGATGATCGGATAGGCGCCCCATTCGCGCGCCGCCACCGCGCCGCGCTCGAACGAGACCTCCTCCATCAGCGCGCGGCTGGTGGACTGGATGACGTTGCCGTGGATCTGGTGGCGCACGCCGTCCGGATTGATCATCAGGCCGGAGTCCTGCCCGGCGACGACGCGCGTGACGCTGACATCGCCGGTGGACTTGTTCACGGCGACATCGGCGACCCAGGCCGACCACGCCGCGCCATAGCCGGGAAACTTGCTGTGGACATAGAGCGCATAGGCAAATCCGCGCCCGTGCACGATCTCGCCGTCTTTCTCCTCGCGCACGGGGCGTGGCGTCCAGCCCGCGCGCTCGGCCACCGCGTTGACGAGATCGATGGCGCGCTGGTCCTTCAGGTAGCGCAGGCGGTATTCGATCGGATCGACACCGGCCTCGGTCGCGGCCTCGTCGATATAGGATTCATGCGCGAAAGTGTTCGGTAGGGCCGAGACACCGCGAAACCAGGACGCGCGCACGATCGGCGCCATGTCGTGGGCGACGACGCGCATGTGGTCGTAGTCGTAAGGCGGAATCGCGGTGCGGTCGCCCATCTGGAGCACATCGGCCACCGGCGAGATTCGCCCCGTCAACAGCAGCGCCAATGTCGGCGCAGCGTTGGAAGGGTAGCGCGTGGCGAGGTCGTAGCCGGCGACGCCGCCGTCCGCGTCGAGCCCGCCATTGACGTCGATGAGCTGCGCTGTGCCCTTGGGCTCCCAGGCGTGCTCCTGCTCGCGCGTCAGCTGCACGCGTACGGGGCGGCCGACGGCGCGCGACAGCAGCAGCGCGTCCGCGGTGACGTCATCGGCGCAGTTGCGGCCGTAGCAGCCGGCGGCCTCCAGGCGGATCACCTCGATCTCGCTCTCGGGACGCTCGAGCAGGAGCGCCAGATCGCTGCGCAGCACGTGCGGGTTCTGCGTGCCCGACCAGACACGGATGTTGCCGTCCTGGACGTCGGCGACCGCGCAAGAGGGGCCGATCGACGCATGCATCTGGTACGGCCACACATAAGTGCGCTGCATCGGCTTGGCCGCGCCTGATATCGCCGCATCGACATCGCCCTTGTCGATCAGCGTGCGCGGCGTCGATGGATGGGCGCGGAGCGCGGTCTCGACGTCGGCGAGATCGGTCAGACCAGGCGTCGGCTTCCAGCGCACCGCCAGCTGCTCCGCCGCGCGGATCGCGTTCTCCTCGCGCTCGGCGACCACGCCGACGAAATCGCCGATACGCACGACGGCAATGATGCCGGGAATGTCGCGTACCGAGGACTCATCCACCGCGATCAGGCTGGTGCCGACGAACGGACCGGCATCGACGCCGGCATAGGGCGGGCGCACCACGCGGCCGTGCAGCATGCCGGGCACCCTAATGTCGTGCACGAAGGTCAGCTCGCCGGTCGCCTTGGCGGGCAGGTCGACGCGGGGCGTCGACTGGCCGACGATGGCGTAGTCGCCAACGGGCTTGAGCGCGACGTCGTCGGCAAGCTCGAGGCGAATGGTCTCGCCGCCGATCAGTTCGCCATAGCTGACGCTGCGGTTGTGCCCGCGGACGAGGCCGTCTTCGATCTTGAGGTCGCTGGCCGGCAACTCCAGCCGCTCGGCTGCGCGCGCGATCAGAAAGTGCCGCGCCTGGGCTGCGGCCTTGCGCAGGGGGACGGCGGTGATCTGGATGGTTTCGCTGGCGATCGTCGCGCCCTGGTTCGGCACCACGGCGGTGTCGCCGAGCACCACGACGACGCGCGCAAAGGACACATCCAGCTCTTCGGCGACGATCTGGCCGAGTGCGGTGCGGATCCCGGTGCCGAGATCGACATGGCCGTTATAGGCCGAGACCGATCCATCCGCGGTGATGCGGACGAAGGTTTCGGACGTGACTTCGTCCACGGTGCGGACGACGACGAGCGAACCCGATTGCCGCTCAGCTCCGTTCGAAAGAGGGGAGGCCATCAATCAACGGCCTCAGTGATCTGGCCGGATGCGCGCATCACGGCGCGCAGGATCTCGACATGCGTGCCGCAGCGGCAGAGATTGTAGCGCAGCGCCGCGAGCGCCTCCTGCTCGGTCGGCCGCGGGTTGATCGCGAGCAACGCCTTGGTGGTCATGATCATGCCGTTGAGGCAATAGCCGCATTGCGCGGCCTGCTCGTCGATGAAGGCCTGCTGCACCACATCCGGCTTGTCGCGCGTGCCGAGCCCTTCGAGCGTCAGGATGTCGCGGCCTGCGCAGCCGCTCACGGGAATCACGCAGGAGCGCGCGGCCTGCTCGTCGATCAGGACAGTGCAGGTGCCGCATTCGCCTAGGCCGCAGCCATATTTCGGACCGTTGAGCGCGAGATCGTTGCGCAGCACATAGAGCAGCGGCGTCTGCGGCGCTGCCGTGATCTCGTGGATCCTGCCGTTCACGGTGAGGCGGATCGGTGTCTGCGTCATCCTCGTTCCCAAGCCCGTGGCCAATTGCTCGTCAAAACCTACGTCGCGACGATACCGTTTGTACACAAACGTGCAAGCCGCGCATGCCGCACTGCAGCGCGACTGCCTTCTTTGTGGACAGAGCGGATAGGCAAATGGGGTTTTATGCGGCAGCCGCATCTTTTGCGCCGCACCGCCGCTTGACAGCCTTCGGGAGGGCGCGCAACATCGTTCGTATACGAATGATAACTGCAGTCGGCTGGCTTTGGACATGGTGACTGAAACGACGAGCGCCGCCATCGACAAGATCCGTTGCGATGCCTGTCCGGTGATGTGCTACATCAAGCCGGGCGCGGCGGGCGCCTGCGATCGCTATGCCAATCACGATGGCAAGCTCGTCCGCGTCGACCCGCACGTGATCCTGGAACGCACCGTCTCGCATGGCGGCAAGCTCGTTCCGTTCAGCCGCACCGAAGACTGGGACGGCAAGATCGTCCACGAGCCCTCAACCTTTGTGACGGCGATCGGTGCGGGCACGACCTATCCCGACTACAAGCCGGCGCCGTTTATCGTCTCGTCCGAGATCGATGGCGTCGACATGGTGACTGTCGTCACCGAGGGCATCTTCTCCTATTGCGGCATCAAGGTGAAGATCGACACCGACCGCTATCTCGGCCCGGAAACCGCGACCGTCCGCGCGCAAGGCGAGGCGGTCGGCCACGTCACGACCAGCGAATATGGGTCGCAGATGCTGTCGCTCGGCGGCGTGCATCATCTCACCGGCGGCTCCAAGAAAGAGGGCCGCGTCACCTGTGACACGCTGATGGATCTCGCCAATTGCAAGGCGGTCGAGTTGACCATCGACGGCGGCGCCAGCGTGGTGGTGCAGGCCGGCCAGCCGCCGATCGTCAACGGTATGAAAGAAGAGCGCATGCGCGTCGGCTGCGGCTCGGCGACGATCGGCATGTTCGCCAAGCAATGGCACGGCAAGGTCGACGAGGTCGTCGTCGTCGACGACCACATCACCGGCGTGCTCTCTGAGCATCAGGCCGGCAAGCTGCTCGACATCGCCGACACCGGCATCAAGATGAAGGGCCGCCGCTCGACGCCGGGCCGCTATTTCCAGGTCGCCGATCCCGGCACGGGCTGGGGCGGCACCAACATCTCCGATCCGCTGGCGATTCTCGGGCCGTTCGATGCCAAGGAAGCCAAGGCTGGTCTGACCATGCTGATGGTCTCCACGACCGGCGAGCATTCGTCTTACTACGTGCTCGACGAAGCCCTGAAGCCGGTCGAGACCGAGATGCCTGATGACCTGAAGTTCTCGGTCGAGCGCATCCAGGAGAATTGCGAGCCGGCGCTGTGCACGGTGTTGTTCATGGCGGGGGCCGGCGGCTCCTTGCGCGCTGGCGTCACCGACAATCCGGTACGGCTGACGCGTTCGGTGAAGGACGCGCTGACGCGCGTCACCAGCGGCGGCGCGCCTGTTTATGTCTGGCCGGGCGGCGGCATCACCTACATGGTCGACGTGACACAGATGCCTGCAGGCGCGTTCGGCTACGTTCCGACACCGGCGCTGGTCGCGCCGATCGAGTTCACGATGAAGCTGTCGGACTACGCCGCGCTCGGCGGGCACATGGATTACGTCAAACCGCTCTCCGAGGTGCAGAACGGCGAAGATGTTCGCCAGTTGCCCTGGCAGAACCCGATTCCGGGACGCCGGGCATGACCAGGCTCCCGCAAATCGCATTGCTGTCTGGTGGCCGGCGGCTGCATTTGCAGGATGGACCGATTGATCTGATCGTGGAGGCGAGGGGGCGCGCGGACGCAGTGCGTGCGGCCTATGAGGCGGCGACGCAGCGATTCACCGGACTGCTCGACGAACTCTGCGCCGAACTTCTGGAACTGCGGACGGCTGCTGAGAAGCAGACTTCGCTAAAAGGCGTGGTGGCGCGTCGGATGCACGCTGCTGTCGCACCCTATGCCGCCGATTGCTTCATTACGCCGATGGCCGCGGTTGCCGGCAGCGTGGCGGAGGAGATTCTTGGCGCCATGCTGGGCGCTGCGGCGCTCGATCAGGCCTATGTCAACAATGGCGGCGATATCGCGCTGCATCTCGGCGAGGGCGAGCATTTTTCGGTCGGCCTGATGGATCGGCCTGATCGTGACGGCGTGCTGCGCAAGATGAGGGTCTACTCAGGTGATCCCGCGCGAGGCATTGCGACCAGCGGGCGTCATGGCCGCAGCTTTTCGCTCGGCATTGCCGACGCGGTCACGGTGCTGGCTGCCACCGCATCGCAGGCCGATGCGGCCGCGACGGTCATCGCCAATGCCGTCGATCTGCCCGGGCATCCCGTCATCATCAGAAAGCCTGCGAACGAGCTTCAGCCCGACAGCGACCTCGGCGTGCGTCTCGTCACCCGCAATGTCGGTGAATTGTCACAGAGCGAGGTCGCGGCCGCGCTGGAATCTGGCGCGGAATGTGCACGGCAATTGTTCGATCGCGGATTGATCGAGGGTGCCGTGTTGCAGCTTTGTGGTGATATGCTTGTCATCGGAACCAAGGATATAGAAGAGCAACGAACGCGCCCGCTCATGCTGGAGAACGCGGTCTATGCCTGAACAGGGAAGCGAAACATGAGCGCGATCATCCGCAAGATCGTCACCGTCGTCGAAGAGACGCAGATGGAAATGGGCCGCCAGGTCTCGCCGCCGACGCGGCGTGCCGCGGCGATCGCCGTGATCGAAAATCCCTTTGCCGGCAAATATGTCGAGGATCTCTCGCCCCTGATCGCCATCGGCGAGGAGCTCGGCGATCTCCTGGCGAAGCGCGCGGTGGCGGCGCTCGGCATCGATGGCGCGAAGGCGCAGAGCTACGGCAAGGCCGCGGCGGTCGGCGAGAACGGCGAGCTGGAGCATGCGGCGGCTATCCTGCATCCGAAGATGGGTGCCCCGGTGCGCAAGGTTCTGAGCAAGGGCGCAGCGCTGATCCCGTCGTCGAAGAAGCGCAGCGGCCCCGGCACGACGCTGGACATTCCCCTTGGTCACAAGGACGCGGCCTTCGTGCGCAGCCATTTTGACGGCATGGAGGTGCAGATCAACGACGCGCCGTGCGCCAACGAGATCATGGTCGCGGTCGCCGTCACCGATAGCGGCCGCCCCTTGCCGCGCGTCGGCGGCCTGACGGTTGCGGAAGTGAAAGGCGAAGACGGTTTGAGATAGAGTTTGAACCGGGGAGGCGGGCATAGCTTCTCCGACAAGATCACGCTGAAGACGTAGAGAGTTCAAAACTGGAGGTTGGGATGCGAGCGAGAAACACTTTTGTGGGCGCGGCCTTCGCGCTGCTGGCGGGCGGCATGGCTCATTCGGCCGTGGCGCAGGAGATCAAGATCGGCGAGATCAACAGCTACTCGCTGTTGCCGGCGTTCACCGAGCCCTATCGCAAGGGCTGGCAGCTCGCAGTCGAACAGGTCAACGCGGCCGGCGGCATCAACGGCAAGAAGCTCGTCGTCGTCTCCAAGGACGACGGCGGCAAGCCGGCCGATGCGCAGACCGCGGCCAACGAGCTCGTCTCCAGCGAGGGGGTTGCGATGCTGACGGGTACGTTCCTTTCGAATATCGGCCTCGCCGTCAGCGACTTCGCCAACCAGAAGAAGGTGTTCTTCCTCGCGGCCGAGCCGCTGACGGATGCCATCACCTGGTCCAAGGGCAACAAGTACACCTTCCGTCTGCGCCCCTCCAACTACATGCAGGCGGCGATGCTGGTGGAAGCAGCCAGCAAGCTGCCGGCCAAGCGCTGGGCGACCATCGCGCCGAACTATGAATACGGCCAGTCCGCAGTCGCGGTGTTCAAGAAGCTGATGTCGGAGAAGCGTCCTGATATCCAGTGGGTCGACGAGCAGTGGCCGCCGCAGGGCAAGATCGACGCGGGTCCGGTGGTGCAGGCGGTTGCCGCAGCCAATCCCGAAGCGATCCTCAACGTCACCTTCGGCGCCGACCTCGTGAAGCTCGTGCGTGAAGGCAACACCCGCGGCCTGTTCAAGGGGCGCGAGGTCGTCTCGTTCCTGACCGGCGAGCCTGAATATCTCGATCCGCTCAAGGACGAGACGCCGGAGGGCTGGATCGTCACCGGCTATCCCTGGTACTCGATCAAGACGCCCGAGCATGACGCGTTTCTGAAGGCCTACCAGGCCAAGTACAACGATTATCCGCGCCTGGGCTCGATCGTCGGTTACCAGACCATCAAGGCGGCTGCTGCGATCCTTGCGAAGGCCGGCTCGACCGATCCGGAGAAATTGATCGCAGCGGCGGAGGGGCTGTCGATGCCGTCGCCGTTCGGCGAGATCACCTTCCGCAAGATCGACCACCAGTCGACGCTCGGTGCCTATGTCGGCAAGACCGCGCTGAAGGACGGCAAGGGCGTGATGGTGGATTCTTCTTACAAGAAGGGCTCGGACTATCTGCCGAGCGACGCCGAAGTCGATAAGCTGCGTCCGAAGGATTGATGTGAAGAGGAACCGGGGCCTCGTGGTTCGAGACGCGCGGCGTTGCCGCGCTCCTCACCATGAGGGTCCCGGACCTCATCCTGAGGAGGCGCGTAGCGCCGTCTCGAAGGATGAAGCCCCATACTGAGACTTATTCTTAACCCGGACCGCCGATGGCCTTTTATGTCGTACAGTTTCTGACCGGTCTCGCCAGCGCAGCGTCGCTGTTCCTGGTGGCCTCGGGCCTGTCGATCATCTTCGGCGTGACGCGGATCGTGAATTTCGCGCATGGCGCCTTCTACATGATCGGCGCCTACATCGCCTTCACGCTCACCGAGCGGCTTTCGGGCGCGTTCGGCTTCTGGGGCGCGATCGTCATCGCCGCGTTTGCCGTGGCCTTGATCGGCGTCATCGTCGAGATGGTGCTGCTGCGCCGCATCTATCATGCCCCCGAGCTGTTCCAGCTGCTTGCGACCTTCGGCCTGACCTTGATGGTCGAGGATCTCGTCGTGCTGATCTGGGGCCCCGACGATCTCGTCGGCCGCCGCGCGCCGGGCTTCAAGGGCGCCATCGATTTCTTCGGCCAGAACATCCCAAGCTACGATTTGTTCCTGATCGTGCTCAGCCCGGTCGTACTCGGCATTCTCTGGCTGCTGTTCCAGCGCACGCGCTGGGGCGTGCTGGTGCGCGCGGCGACGCAGGACCGCGACATGGTCGCAGCGCTTGGCGTCAACCAGAAATGGCTGTTCACATCCGTGTTTGCGGTCGGCGTCTTCCTCGCCGCACTCGGCGGCGCGCTCCAGATCCCGCGCGATGCCGTGCATCACGCCATGGATCTGCGTATCATCGTCGAGGTCTTCGTCGTGGTCGTGATCGGCGGCCTCGGCAGTATCGTGGGCGCCTTCGTCGCGGCGGTGCTGGTCTCCGAGCTCAACGCCTTCGGCATCCTGATCTTTCCAAAAATCTCCATCATCCTGGTCTTCCTGGTGATGGCGGTGGTGCTGATCGTCCGGCCCTGGGGTCTCTTCGGCAAGCCCGAGGCGCCCGCGCGCAAGACACCAGGCCTCACCGTCAATCCTTGGCGGCCGCTGACGTCGAACGAGCGGCTCGCGGCGCTTGCCGCGCTCGTCATCGCGGCGACGCTGCCGTTGTTCGCCGGCAATTATGTTCTCACGGTCGGTTCGGAGATCGCGATCTTCGTGATCTTCGCCGTCAGCCTGCATTTCCTGATGTCGGTCGGCGGGCTCGCGTCGTTCGGGCATGCCGCCTATTTCGGACTCGGCGCCTACGGCGTCGCCTTCCTCGCCAAGATGGCAGGGTTGCCGATGATCGTGTGCCTGCTGCTCGGGCCGCTGCTGGGCTGCATGGGCGCGGCCGTGTTCGGCTTCTTCGCGGTGCAGCTTTCCGGCGTCTATTTCGCGATGCTGACGCTTGCGTTTGCGCAGATCGTCTGGTCGATCGCGTTCCAGTGGGTGAGTGTAACGGGCGGCGACAACGGCATACTCGGCGTCTGGCCGTCAAGCTGGGCGGCGAGCCCGGGGCATTTCTATTGGTTGGCGCTCGGCGTTGCGGCACTCGTGACGGTCGCGCTTCGGGCCATGGTATTCTCGCCGTTCGGCTACGCACTCAGGGCCACACGCGACTCGCCTCTGCGCAGCGAGGCGGTCGGCATCAATGCCAAGCGCATCCAGTGGACGGCGTTCGTGATCGCAGGCACGACCGCCGGCATCGGCGGCGCGCTGTTCGCCTACCTCAAGGGCAGCGTCTTCCCCGACAATCTCGGTATCTCGCTGTCGGTCGACGCACTCGTCATGGTGCTGCTCGGCGGCGTCGAGACGGTATCGGGCGCGGTGATCGGCGCCATCGTCTACAAGGCGCTCAACATCTGGTTGGTGAGCCAGACCGACCTGTCAAAGCTCGTGCTCGGCGGCTTCATCGTGCTGATCGTCGTCGTCTTCCCGAAGGGCATCGTCGGCATGCTGGAGATGCTGGCGCAGCGGCGCAGGAAGACATCGCCGCCGGGATCTCCCTTGCTCGCCAAGCCGATCGAGTCCGTCGAATGAGCGTCGCACCCCCACTTCTCGCGGTTGAAGGTCTGTCCAAATCCTATGGCGGCATCCACGCCGTGCGCGGCGTCTCGTTCTCGCTGCGATCAGGCGAAATTCTGGCGTTGATCGGCCCGAACGGCGCGGGCAAGAGCACCTGTTTCGACATGCTCAACGGCCAGAACAAGCCTGATACCGGCCATGTCCGCCTGCTGGGCGAGGAGACCACCGGCAAGAAGCCGCGCGAGATCTGGCGGCTCGGCGTCGGACGCACTTTCCAGATCACCGCGACCTTCGCGACGATGACCGTGCGCGAGAACGTGCAGGTCGCGCTGATCTCGCATGGCAAGCAGCTGTTCAATCTCTTCGGCTCGGCCCCAAATTTCGACCGCGGAGAGGCGGGCCGGCTGCTCGAGCTCGTCGGCATGGGCGGCTACGCCGATCGTCCCTGCGGCGAGCTCGCCTATGGCGACCTCAAGCGGCTCGAGCTTGCGGTGGCGCTTGCCAACGATCCCAAGCTGCTGCTGATGGACGAGCCGACCGCCGGCATGGCGCCGCGTGAGCGCGTCGATCTGATGCGGCTGACGGCGCAGATCGCGCGGGAAAAATCGATCGGCGTGCTCTTCACCGAGCACGACATGGACGTGGTGTTCGAACATGCCGACCGCATTATCGTACTCAACCGCGGCACGCTGATCGCCGAAGGCTCGCCGGCCGAGGTGCGCGGCAATCCGCAGGTGCAGGCCGTCTATCTCGGCGAGGGCCTGCTTTATGATGCCGGGCATGGAGCCTCCGCATGAAGCTCACGGTGCAAGACCTCAACAGCCATTACGGCCCGGCGCATATCCTGTTCGACATCGGTTTCGAGGTCGGCGAGGGCGAGGTGGTGGCGTTGCTCGGCCGCAACGGCGCCGGCAAGTCGACGACGTTCCGCTCGATCGTCGGGCTCGTTGCCCAGCGCTCGGGGCGCATCATGTTCGAGGGCAAGGATGTCTCGGCGCGCCCGACGCATGAGATCGTGCGCGACGGGCTTGGTTACGTGCCCGAGGAGCGGCGCATCTTCACTGATTTGACGGTGGAGGAGAATCTCGAGGTCGGCCGGCAGCCGAAGCGTCCGAACGCCCCGCACTGGACCCGCGAAAAACTGTTCGCGCTGTTTCCAAATTTGGGTGAGATGAAGAACCGACCGGGCGGCCGCATGAGCGGTGGCGAGCAGCAGATGCTCACCATCGCGCGCACGCTGATGGGCAATCCGTCGCTGGTGCTGCTCGACGAGCCCTCGGAAGGCCTGTCGCCGAAGATCGTGGAGCAGATGGTCGATGCCATCCTGACCATGAAGAAGGAAGGCGTCAGCATCGTCGTGTCCGAGCAGAACTTGCACTTTGCGCGGCTGATCTCCGATCGCGCCTATATCATCGAGCGTGGCCGTATCTGCTTCGGCGGCACCATGGCCGAGCTCGACGCGCGTCCGGATATCCGCGACGCGCATCTGTCGTTGTAAGGGGCGGGGAGCGGATGGCAAGAAGCGTCGCGGCGAAGAAAAGCGTCAAACCGGCAAAATCGTCTTACGTGCTCGACGAGCAGGTCGGCTTCATCCTGCGTCAGGTCTGGCAGCGCCACAGCTCGATCTTCTCGCGCGACATCGGCACCAATCTCACGCCGACGCAGTGGGCGGCATTGTCGAAGCTGGCCGAGACCGGGCCGTGCTCGCAGAACCAGCTCGGGCGGCTGACGGCGATGGATGTCGCGACCATCAAGGGCGTGATCGATCGGCTGACGGCGCGCGGGCTCACCGAGACCAGCCAGGACCCCGAGGACGGGCGGCGGCTGCTGGTCAGCCTGACGCGCGCCGGTCAGCAGCTTGCGGAGAAGGTCGCGCCGAGTGCGCTCGCGATCACCAGGGAAACGCTTGCGCCGCTCGACGCCAGGGAGCGCGAGATGCTGATGGCGCTGTTGAACAAGCTGCGGTGAGTAAGGCGCCGTAGGGTGGGCAAAGGCGCGTAAGCGCCGTGCCCACCCTCTCTGCGGCTTGGCGAAGAACGGTGGGCACGCTTACGCTTTGCCCACCCTACGGCAGTTGAACAAGCTGCGGGGACTGGCGACTAACCTCGATGAAGGGTTTGTCGAGGTCTTCCGATATGAGAGCGGCGACGCGGTTCACACTGATTTTGGGTCTTGGTGCTTCGCTGGCGGGCGAATGCGCTCCTGCCTGGGCGGCGCAGACCTATGAGGGGTTCTGGGCGTCGACCAAAAAGGATTGCTGCGATCAGGACAGCGCCAGCCGAATGAGCATCGAAGGCGGCAACCGCCTCTATTGGTACGAGACGCGCTGCCGCGCCAGCGAGATCACCGCAGACGGCAAGCAAAGCTGGAAGATGCGGCTTGCCTGCGAAGGCGAGGGCGAAAAGTTTCGCTCCAATCCCCGAGTCTCCGTTGCGGCGGATGGCCGGCTGGTGATCGAGAATGGCCCGGTCGGCCAGGCCAAGCGCCAGACCTACGTGCGCTGTGAGATCGCAAAGAAGCGCTGATCCCTTACGTCTTCCCCGGCCATTTGGCGCGGTAGCGGATTTCGCTGCCATCGGCGAGCCGCCGCCACGTGCCGAACTCCGGCGTATGCGGCGCCCGGGCCGTCAAGTCGATCGGATAGATCCGGCTCGGCTGGCCCTGGATGTTGACGGTGAGCTGCCGGTGCGAGGTTCTAAAGGCAAGCTCGACTTCGCCTGCGATGACGGGCTGCTCACCATCACGATAGAAGGCCGCGGGGGTCACTTCGCCCGGCATGGTGTTGAGGTCGGTCTGCAATTCGATTGCGATGCCCTGCGGTGACGTCGGCACCACGACGCCGGCCGGAAAGCGAACCTCGAACACGAGCAGTGGATTGCTGGCGTTCGGATTGAGCCAGGGCGTGGCGGTCGTATACGCGTAGACGGCGTAAGTGACACCGGCGGCGAGGCAGAGCAGGACGACGACGCCGAGTGACTTCAGGCTGTTGCGTGCGAGGCCGCCGCTATTGTCGTCCTTGCGTGTCGCCAGCTTGGTGGCGAGCACCAGGCCGATCACTGCGCCGATGGGGGCGATGGCGAACAGGGCGACCAGCCCCGTCGTGATCGGGTCTGCACGATTGCCGAAGCCGGTCAGCTCGAGCAGCCCGATCGTGGCGATGAAGCCTGCCACCGCACCGGCGATACCGGCGGCAATCCGCAGCGAACTTTTCATGTCTCCCTCGATGGTCCAGCAATGAACTGCCGCCGCCGAGGGCTGCCTGCGTTAGACGCGGCAGGCAGCAGACTTGTTCAACGCCTGCGAGGCGCGACGCGGAGCGGCGAGCCGCTCCGGCTGCGTCACTTCGCCACCACGTCCGGCACCCGGCCGGCCGGCGGCGTGTTGCGGCTGCGCTGGGTGCGCACGATGCCGTCGATGATGGTCATGCCGATGCCGGGGAGGTCGCCGAGCTGCACGCTCTCCAGGATGGTCTTGCCGGGCGAATGCTGGGCCTTGTCCATGATGACGAAATCGGCGGAGCGGCCGACCTCGATCAGGCCGCAATCGAGCTGACGCATTCGCGCGGTGTTGCCGGTCGCAAGGCAGAACGCGATCTCGGCCGGGAGGTCACCGAGCGAGGATAGCATCGAGACCATGCGCAGAATGCCGAGCGGCTGCACGCCGGAGCCGGCGGGTGCGTCGGTGCCGAGGATGACGCGGTGCAGGTCGCCCATCTCGCGCGCGATGCGCAGCGTGAACAGGGCCGAGCGCTCATTGCCGTTGTGAACGAGCTCGAGGCCGCGCTTGCAGCCCTCGCAGATGCAGCGGATCTGGTCGTCGGGCAGCGCCGTGTGGCCGCCATTGATGTGGCCGACCACGTCGGTGTCGGCCTCCAGCACCACGTCCTTGTCGATCAGGCCGGAGCCGGGGATCGAAGGGCCGCCGGTGTGGATCGTGCTCTGGATGCCGTATTTGCGGGCCCAGCCGACCATCTTGCGCGCCGTCGGACCGTCCTTGACGCCGCCGAGGCCGACCTCGCCGAGCAGCTTGACGCCGGCCGCGGCCAACTCCTTGAAATCCTCCTCGACCATCTCGCATTCGATCACCGGCGCGCCGGCGTGAACCTTCACGCCGCCCGGGCGCAGATTCCAGAATGCGCGCTGTGCGAAGATCGCCATCGCCTTCAGCCCGACGACGTCGCGCGGGCGGCCGGGCATGTGAACCTCGCCGGCGGAGATCATCGTGGTGACGCCGCCATGCAAATTGCTGTCGATCCAGCCGATCTGGTTCTGGCGCGGCGTCCAGTCGCCCGCCACAGGGTGGACATGGCTGTCGATCAGGCCGGGCGCGACCGTGGTGCCGTTGGCCTCGACGATGGTGGTCGCGCCTTCGGTGTTGAGGTCCTTGAAGCGGCCGATCGCGGTGATCTTGCCGTTCTCGGCGACGATGGTGTCGCCGTCCAGGATCGGCTTTTCCAGGGCGCCGGACAGGATCAGGCCGATATTCCGGATCACGAGCTTCGAGGGTCCGGTGGCCTGGGGTGCGTCATGCGCCATGGAAGGGGCTCCTTGTTCCTAACTGCAACGCTCGCGATCTTGGGCAGCCTTGACCCCGGGAGCAAGCAGGATTATTCATTAGTACACGAATGATCGTGTACAAACGACGCATAGCTGCCCGCCTCGGAACCGCATTGGAAGCGACAGGGAAGGTGAGATGAGCAATTTCAATCAGGAAAGCGTTTTGAGCGTCCACCACTGGACCGACACGCTGTTCTCTTTCAAGACCACCCGCAGCCCGACCTTCCGTTTCCGCAACGGCGAATTCACCATGATCGGGCTCAAGGTCGGCGAGAAGCCGCTGTTGCGGGCCTACAGCGTCGCCAGCGCCAATTACGAGGACACGCTGGAGTTCTTCTCGATCAAGGTGCCGGACGGTCCGCTGACCTCGCGCCTCCAGCATCTGAAGGAAGGCGACGAGATCATCGTCAGCCGCAAGGCCACCGGCACGCTGGTGATCGACAATCTCGAAGAGGGCCGCAACCTCTACCTCATCGGCACCGGCACCGGCCTCGCACCGTTCCTGAGCGTGATCAAGGACCCCGAGACCTATGAGCGGTTCGAGAAGGTCGTGCTGCTGCACGGTTGCCGGCATGTGAAGGAGCTCGCCTATGGCGAGATGATCACCGAGACGCTGCCGAAGGACGAACTGATCGGCGAGTACATCCGCGATCAGCTGATCTATTACCCGACCGTGACTCGCGATCCCTTCCGCAACCGCGGCCGCATCACCGACCTCATCACCTCGGGCAAGCTGTTCGCCGATATCGGCCTGCCGCCGCTGGAAGCCGCCCATGACCGGGTCATGATCTGCGGCAGCCCGGCATTGGTCGCTGACACCCGCGTGCTGCTGGGCGAGCGTGGCCTCATTGAGGGCAATCACGGCGAGCCGGCCCAATTCGTGGTCGAAAAGGCCTTTGCCGAGCGCTGATCGCGGGTTTTTCGCGTAATAAGACCGTATTTCCGCCGTTCGGCGGGCGTTGCGGCGCCGATTCCGTGCGCGATACACTGTGGGAACGAATCAGCGGAGTTCCCACATGGTTGCGGACAGCGACAGCAACATCGCCTGGCACCGGGTCCAGTTGAAGAAGAACCGCGCCGAGTTGAAGGCGCTGGAGACCGCGCGCTTCACGATGGGCGAGATCGCGTCTTCGAAGCGGAATGGGGAGACCCAGAAGACGATTGCGGAACTCAAGCGCAAGATCTCGCTATCCGAGCGCGTCATCGCCGATCACGACAAGCGCACGCGCCGCCCCCTCGGCACCGATCTGCAAAGCCTCGCCAACGGTAGCTGGAGCCATTGGGACGCCTACACCAATCAGCAGCGCAAGACCGGCCAACGCTCGCCGGGGCGCGGATAGGCTCGCTTCTTCTCGCGCGGTTCCGGCCCTTGCGCGTCGCCGCGTACACACGATCTGGTTGAGGCGCCACCAACCAATACGGTGATCCCATGACACCGCGCCTCGATTTCACCAGCGAGGCCTTCTTCCGCGATCCGCCCAAGGCGATCGCGGCGCTGCGCGCGTCCGGCCCCGTGATCGCGACGCGATTTCCTCTGGTCGGCGATGTCTGGGTCACCACGACCCATGACGCCACGGCGCAGGTCCTGAAGGACGGCACCACCTTCACGCTGCGCAAGGGGGACGGCAAAGTCGCCGGCCTGCGCTGGTGGATGCCAAAACTCGTCACCACCATCGCCAACAACATGCTGACGATGGACGAGCCTGATCACACGAGGCTGCGCAGCATCGTGGACGAGGCTTTTCGCCGCCGCGCGATCGTGGCGATGGAGCCACGCATTCGCGCCATCGCCGACGGCCTGGCGAACGACCTGTTCGCCGATGGCAGCCCCGCCGACCTCGTCCAGCGTTACGCCCGCATCCTCCCGGTGTCGGTGATCTGCGAATTGCTGGGCCTGCCTGCGGCCGATCGGCCACGATTCATCGCCTGGGCCAACAAGATGTCGTCGCTGACGAATGTCGTCAGCTTCTTCCGCCTGCTGCTCGCGTTTCGCAAGATGCGCGCCTATCTCGAACGGCAGTTGCAGGTCGGGCGCGTGCAGGGCGGCGAGGGCCTGATTGCCGAGCTGGTTCAGGTCGAGCGTGAGGGTGGCCAGATCACGCCGGACGAAATGGTGTCGATGGTGTTTCTGCTGCTCGCGGCAGGATCGGAGACCACGACGCATCTGATCAGCGGCTCGGTCTACGAGCTCCTCAGAAATCCGGGCTTGCGCGATTGGCTGGAGCAAGACCGAAGCCGTGTCGGGCTCGCTGTCGAGGAGTTTTTGCGCTTCGTGTCACCGGTGCAGTTTTCCAAGCCGCGCTATGTGCGGCGGGATATCGAGCTTGCGGGCGTGCCGCTGAAAAAGGGCGATCGCGTCATGGTGATGCTCGCCGCGGCGAACATGGATCCGGCGGTGCATGACCAGCCCGAGCGGCCCGACCTCACGCGCAAGCCGAACCGCCACATCTCGTTCGGAACGGGAATTCACTTCTGTCTCGGCCATCAGCTCGCACGGATCGAGGCGGCCTGTGCGCTGGAGGCGCTGCTTGCGCGATGGCCGAAGCTCGGTCTCGCCGTCGATCCCGCGCAGATTCACTGGCGCAAGCGGCCGGGCATGCGTGCCATCGCGGAGTTGCCGGTCGTCGCGGTGGACAGTCAGCCCGTCGATTTCCGTGACGCCACGACATCGCGCTCCCAGCCGAACACGGAGCGGCCGTCGAGATCGGGCGAGGCTTCACGCTCTCCGGCGATGTAGGCCTCGACCGACGGACCGCTGGCAGTCCGCTCCAGCCGCCGCGCCTGGTCGTCGAGCCGCCTGATTGCCTGCATCTCCTCTTCGCGTCCGAGCTTGGCGTTCTGGACCGCGCCCTTCAGCACGCGGATGGTCTCGTCATAGACCTTGATCGGGACGGGGTAGGGATGCCGGTCCTTGCCACCATGGGCGAGCGAGAAGCGCGCGGGATCGTTGAAGCGATAGGGCGCGCCATGCACGACCTCGGCAACCATCGCCAGCGAGCGCACGGTGCGCGCACCGACGCCAGGCGTCAGCAGCAATTCCGGAAAATCGACCGGGCCGCGTTCGGCCGCGGCGGCCAGCGTGCCGTGCAGGCGGCGCGCGAACACGTCCTTGGGCCTGACATCATGATGCGCGGGCATGATCAGATGCGGCAGCATCGCCTGCGCCGGCGCGGGCGCCGTCCCGACGAGGCGTTCGAATTCCGTGAGGATGCGATCGGGGCCGAGACCGCTCAACAGTTCGAGCTGCGCGGCGCGCGAGACATCGGCGCGGTGATCGGTGAGATTGACGATCTCGCCCTGCTGCGGGCCGTCGATCGCGCTATGCGGCGTGTCGACAAAACTCTTCAATGCTTCCGAATGCCAGTGATAGCGGCGGGCCTGCCGCTTGTCGCCGTTCATGCCCTGTTGCACCACCGTCCACTTGCCGTCGGCGGTGACGAAGAAGCCGTGCAGATAAAGGTCAAACCCGTCCTGGACCGCGGCGCTGTCGACCTTTGCGACCAGGCGACTGGCGCGCGTGAGCTTTGCGCCGTCGAAGCCGACGCGCTCGCCGAGCTGCAACAGCTCGTCCGGCGTCTTGCGCGAATGCTGGCCGCGGCCGCCGCAGACATAGATGCCGAGCTCATCCTGGAGCGGGTCGAGCCCGCGCTTCAGGGCGCCGATCACGGAGGTCGTGATGCCGGAGGAGTGCCAGTCCATCCCCATCACAGCGCCGAACGACTGGAACCAGAACGGATGCGACAGCCGCTGCAGGAAGGCGTCGCGTCCATAATGATGCACGATCGCCTGCGTGACGATCGCGCCCAGCGACGACATGCGGGTGGCGAGCCAGGGTGGAACCCGGCCGGTGTGAAGGGGAAGATCGGCGCTGCCGGTTCGGCGAGTCATGATCGACGCAAATTAGCGCAATCCGGGGACGGTTGCATTGGGGGAATACTGTATTGGGCAGGGCGGGAGGACACCTCACCCCAGTCCGCGAGCTACTCGCGCGTCGCCTTGGTTGCGCCGCGCAGGCCGGCCTGCTGCTGGATCGTGTCCAGCGCGCCGGACGACTGCTCGTCCGTCACGAAGCGGTTGAGCAGGGGAAGGGCGTCCTCGCGCCCCCTGGGGATCGCGATGGCCATATGCTCGGCGCCCCAATTGCCGTCGAGGATTTTCGCGCCCGGCATCTGGTCGGACATCTCGAACAGCGTCGGCTTGTTGGTGGCGTAGAGGTCGATCTCGCCGCGGCCGAACATGGCGATGGCGACCTTGACGCTTTCGGCGGGAACGATGGTCGCGTTTCTGAACTTCGCCGGCAAGGTGCGTTCCGAGGTCGACCCTTTGGTGACGCCGATCTTCACACCCGGTCTGTCGATGTCCTCGATCTTGCCGATCGGCGAATTCGCCGGGACGAGATAGCCGAGCTCGATCGCCAGCACGGGCTGGCTGAAGCTGACCTCGTTGGCGCGGGCCGGCGTGGCGTTGGTCACGGTGAAATCGACCTGGCCGTCATGGATCGCGGTGACGATGTCGGCGACGCGCTGAAACCTGACATAGTCGACGTTCACGCCGAGCCTTTTGGCCAGTTCGCCGCCGAGATCGTAGGCGAGGCCATGCGGCTTGCCGGCCGCATCCGTCACCATCGAGGTCGGGCTGCCCGGATAGATGCCGACACGCAAGCTGCCGCTCGGCGCCAGCAGCCTGGCTTCGCCATCGGCGCGCGCGGGCGCGCCGAGCAGGCCGGTCGTTGCCAATGCGAGCAGGGCGGTGCGCGCAAATCGCCGGGAATAGGTCCTCATGTGACGAGCCTCACTGCGCGCGGATGTCGGCGGCCTTCAGCACCGGCTCCCATTTGGTCGCCTCGGCGTGCATGTAGGCGTCAAAGTCCTTGGCGGAGGAGCCGACCGGCGAGGCGCCGATCTTGCCCAGCGTCGACAGCACATTCGGGTCCTGCAGCGCCGCCTTCAGATCGGTCTCGAGCTTCGCCACGATCTCCGGCGGCATCTTGGCCGGACCGAGCACGCCCCACCAGACCGAGACGTCGTAGCCGGGGACGCCTGATTCCGCGACGGTCGGAACATTCGGCAGCGCCTTGGAGCGTTCGGCCGAGGTCACTGCGAGCGCGCGCACCGGGCCGCCTTCGAGCTGGCCGATCGCTTCCGCGAGGGGATTGATGCTGAGCGGGATCTCGCCAGCGATGACGGCGGTCAGCGCCGGAGCGCCGCCTTTGTAGGGGATCGCGACGATCTTGCTGCCGGACATGTATTTGAGCAGCTCGCCGGCGAGATGCGCGGAGGTGCCGTTGCCGGACATGCCGTAGGAGAGCTTGTCGGGCTCCTTCTTTGCGGCGGCGAGGAGATCGTCGAGCGTCTTGTAAGGACTGTCCTTCGCGACCACGATCGCAAGCGGCGAGGAGGCGACCTCGGTGATCGCGGTGAAATCCCTGAACGTGTCGTAGGGCACGCTCGGATAGATGAACTGGTTGAGCGGATGGCCGCTCGCGACCAGGATCAGCGTGTAGCCGTCGGGGGCGGCCTGCGTCAGCGCCTGCGAGGCGACGATGCCGCCGGCGCCTGGACGGTTGTCGATCACCGGCTGCTGGCCCCAGGTCTTCGCCAGCGCCTGGCCGAGCGTACGCGCGAGCACGTCGACGGCGCCGCCTGCCGCGTAGGGCACTAGGATATGGACCGGCTTGCTCGGGTAATTGTCGGCGGCGTGCGCGGTGCCGCCGAGCAGCAGGCCGGCACCCAGCATCAAACCGCCGATTGTCTTGTTTAAACCCAGCATTTTCCAGCACTCCTTGCGGGCTTTCGCATCCTGCCTCGGTGTTCCGAGCCGTCCGGACGCCGCCCATGGTTCTTGTTGACGAGACCTGATCTTTTGTACGATAGTACAAATCACATGGTACGCAAGCCCACCAGCAAGGAAACGGCCCGCAAGCCGAACATGCGCGAGGCGATCCTCGCCGCGGCCGAAGAGCTGTTCGCCACCAACGGCTTCAATGCCGTTTCGGTGCGCGACATCGCGCAGGCCGCCGGCGCCAATCCCGGCAGTGTGACCTATCATTTCAAGACCAAGGACGGTCTGCTGCTGGAGATCTACCAGCGCCATTGCGGGCCGATGAATTTGCGCCGTTCCGAGCTGCTCGCCGCAGCCAAGCGCGTGCGCGACCTCCAGGACCGGCTGGAGGCGATCGTGCGCGCCTATGTGGTGCCGGCCTTCACCTCGGGCAGCGATCTCGCCGGGGGCGGGGCGCGCTTCACGCGGCTGCGCGCCGTGATGTCCGCCGAAGGCAACGAGGTCGTGCGAAAAATCATCGCGCAGACCTTTGACGACACCAGCCACGCCTTCATCGACGCAGTCCACGAGAGCCTGCCGCATATTCCGCGCACCGACATCGTCTGGCGCAGCCACTTCCTGCTCGGCGCGCTCTATTACTCGCTGGTGACGCCGGATCGCGTCTCGCGGCTGTCGCGCGGCGAGGCCGACGGCAGCGATGCCGCCAGCGCCATCGAGCAGTTGGTGCAGGCCACCGTCGCCGCCTTCCAGGCGCCGGCGCTCGATCAGGCTGCGCCGGTACGGCGGCGGCCGGTCGTCAGCAGCAAGACTTGAAAGAAGCGATCTCGCTCGGCGGTTCACCTGATGACAACGATGTACACGCCGACCATTCCGCCGCCCGATCTGAACACGCGCATCCCGAAGTTCAAGCTGCCAAAGCTGTCCTGCGATGCGCATTGCCACATCTTCGGGCCCGGGGCGACATATCCGTACGCGCCTGACCGTTCCTACACGCCGCCGGATGCACCGCTCGAGGACTTTCGTGCGCTGCACGCCAAGCTCGGCGTCGAGCGCGCCGTCATCGTCAATGCCAGCGTGCACGGCACCGACAACACGGTCGCGCTCGATGCGATCGCGCAGAGCAATGGCGCCTATCGCGCGGTTGCCAATATCGACGACACCATCACCGAGCGTGGCCTCCAGGTGCTGCACGAGGGCGGCTTCCGCGGCTGCCGCTTCAATTTCGTGCGCCATCTCGGCGGCGTCCCCGACAAGAGCGTGTTCAACCGCGTCATCGCGATGGTCGCGCCGCTCAGCTGGCACATCGATCTGCATTTCGACGCGATCGACCTGCCCGAATATGCCGACATGTTGGCAAAGCTGCCGCTGAGCTACACCATCGACCACATGGGTCGGGTGAAGGCGTCGGAAGGGCTGGACCAGCTGCCGTTCAAAATCGTGATCGAACTGATGCAGCGCGACGAAAAATGCTGGGTCAAGATCTGCGGCTCGGAGCGGGTGTCCTCAGCCGGTCCGCCCTTTACCGACGCCGTGCCGTTCGCGCGAAAGATCGTCGAGACCGCGCCCGACCGTGTCATCTGGGGCACCGACTGGCCGCATCCCAACGTCAAGGTGATGCCGAATGACGGCGACCTCGTCGACCTGATCCCGCTGTTCGCGCCGGAGCCGGAATTCCAGCGGAAGATCCTGGTCGACAATCCCGCGCGCCTGTTCGGGTTCGACACATGACGGTGCTCGCGATCGATACGTTGCTTATCAAGGAAAGAGGGGAGTTCGTCCCATGAAAACAGGTCTCGTGATCACCGCCCATCCCGGCGATTTCGTCTGGCGCGCCGGCGGCGCCATCGCACTGCATGCGAAGAAGGGCTATCGCATGAAGATCGTTTGCATGTCCTTTGGCGAGCGCGGCGAGAGCCAGTTCGCCTGGAAGGAAAAGGGCGCGACGCTGGAATCGGTCAAGGCCGGCCGCAAGGACGAGGCGGAGCGGGCGGCGAAGCTGCTCGGCGCCGAAATCGAGTTCTTCGACTGCGGCGACTATCCGCTGAAGCTCACCGAGGCGCATTTCGATCGCATGGTCGACATCTACCGCGAGCTCAATCCGAGCTTCGTGCTGACGCATGCGCTGGAAGATCCCTATAATTTCGACCATCCGAACGCGGCGCATTTCGCGCAGGAGACCCGCGTGGTCGCGCAGGCGATGGGCCACAAGCCCGGCGCGCAGTACAAATATTCGGCGCCCCCGGTGTTCCTGTTCGAGCCGCACCAGCCCGAGCAGTGCAACTACAAGCCGGACCTGCTCCTCAAGATCGACGAGGTCTGGAAGGAGAAGTACGAGGCGTTCCAGATCCTCGCCGCGCAAAAACATCTCTGGGGTTACTACGAGCGCGTCGCGCTCAACCGTGGCATCCAGGGCAGCCGCAACACCGGCGTGCCCATGACCTATGGCGAGGCTTATCAGCGCCTGTTCCCGACGGTTGCGGAGGAGCTGGCATGAAGCCCGTCGTCGTTCGCAACATCAAGCGTGCCGATCCCGCCGGGATGGCGGAATACGGCGTCTCGACCGTTCACGAGGCTTACGGTCGCCTCGGCCTGATGAAGCCTTACTTGCGGCCCGTTTGGGCCGGCGCGTCGATCGCTGGCCCCGCCGTCACGGTGCTGGCACAGCCCGGCGACAACTGGATGATCCATGTCGCCGTCGAGCAGTGCAGGAAAGGCGACATCCTCGTCGTCGGCTGCACCACTGATAACACCGACGGCATGTTCGGCGAGCTGCTCGCGACGTCGCTGCAGGCGCGCGGCGTGCAGGGGCTGATCATCGACGCCGGCTGCCGCGACGTGAAAGCGCTGCACGAGATGAAGTTTCCGGTGTGGTCGCGCGCCGTCTCGGCCAAGGGCACGGTCAAGGCGACGCTCGGTTCGGTCAACATTCCCGTGGTCTGCGCCGGGGTCAACGTCGATCCCGGCGATATCATCGTGGCCGATGACGACGGCGTGGTGGTGGTGCCCAAGCGCTATGCCTCTGAGGTCGCCGAAAAGGCGAAGAAGCGCAACGCGGACGAGGGCGGCAAGCGCAAGCGGCTGACCTCCGGTGAGCTCGGCCTCGACATGTACAACATGCGCGAGGCGCTGGCGAAAGCCGGGCTCGTCTATGTCGACAATCCCGAGGACGTCTAAGGCAATCAGCGGAGCGGGCGGATGGATCGTCTCAAGTTGAAGGCTGTGCTCGGCAGTCACCCTCACGTGCAGGCGGTGAAGAGCGGCGAGCTCCGCTCCGACCTCTTCGACCTCGATTTCATCGCGTACACGCCGACCAACACGGCGTTCAAGCCGATGGTGCGCGAGCAGGCGTTCGACGTCTGCGAGATGGCGATCGTCACCTATCTGATGGCGAAGGCGCATGGCAAGCCGCTGGTGCTGCTACCGGCGACCATGCTCGGCCGCTTTCAGCATTCCTACGCGCTCTACAACCCTGCAAGGGGAGCGCTCGGGCCATCCGATCTCGAAGGCAAGCGCGTTGGCATCCGCTCGTTCACGACGACGACGGGCGCATGGATCAGGGGCATTCTCGCCAACGACTACGGTGTCAATCTCGACAAGATCCGCTGGATCACCTTCGAGGATCCGCACGTTGCCGAATATGTCGACACCACCGAGCGTGCGCCGAAGGACAAGAAGATCTTGCAGATGCTGATCGATGGCGAGCTCGACGCCGTCCTCGGCGAGGCCTCTGATCATCCCACGTTGAAGCCGCTATTCTCCGATCCTGCCGCAGAGGCTGCCAAATGGTACACCCGTCGTGGCGTCGTCCCGGTCAATCATCTCGTGGTCGTGACCGAGCAGCTTGCGAGATCGCGCCCCGACCTGGTCACAGGCATCTATGATCTCCTGAAGCGGAACAAGGCGCAGGTGGGACCCGCGGCGACGCCCGACCTCGTTCCGTTCGGGATCGAAGCGAACAGAAAACCGTTGGAGCTGATCGTCGACTACGCATTCCAGCAGGCGCTGATCCCGCGCCGCTATGCGGTCGAGGAACTGTTCGACGAGGCGACGCGAGGATTGAATTGATGGCAGGTGATCCCAGGCGCTGGCAGATCGGGCTCGTCGGCTACGGCGAGGTCGGCAGGATCCTGGCTGAAGATTTGCGGCAGCAGGACATCAAGGTGGCCGCTTACGACATCAAGCTCGGAGGCGGGCACGGCGCTCCGCTGAAGGAGCATGCGGCGAAGTTCGGCGTGACGCTGGCGGTGTCTCACGCCGAGCTGACCGCGAAATCCGATTTCATCATCTCCGCGGTCACGGCGAGCCAGGCCGTGCCCGTTGCAAAAGCCTGCGCTGGCGCAATCAACCAGGGCACCTGGTTCCTGGATTTCAATTCGGCCTCGCCGGGTGCCAAGCAGCGCGCCGCCGCCCTGATCGACGGCGCTGCAGGACGCTATGTCGAGGGCGCGGTGATGACCTCGGTGCCGCCTTATCGTATCAAGGTGCCGCTGCTGCTCGGCGGTCCCGGCGCGACGGAGCTGGAGCCGCTGCTGAACGCGATTGGCTTTGCGGCCAAGGTTGCGAGCGACAAGCTCGGCGTGTCCTCGGCGGTGAAGATGTGCCGCAGCATCATGATCAAGGGCCTGGAGGCCATGGTCATCGAGAGCTTTACCACCGCGCGCGCCTATGGCGTCGAGGACGCCGTGCTGGCTTCGCTCGCGGAGACGTTTCCGGCGATCGACTGGGAGAAGCAGGGCGCCTATTGCTTCCAGCGCGTGATCGAGCACGGCCGTCGCCGCGCCGAAGAGGTGCGGGAGGTCGCCGAGACCGTGCGCGAGGTCGGGCTGACGCCATGGTCGGCGCAGGGCACCGCCGAGCGGCAGGCGTGGGTCGCCGATCTCGCTGATGACGGCCTGTTCGGCATCAAGGGGACGAAGGAATTTGCCCGCAGCGCCGATTGGCGCACCGAGGCGGATCGCATTCTGGCGAAGATCAAGCGCTGAGATCCAGCGCGCATTCAGCTCAAGACTCTGCTGCCGCCGCGTAGTCCGAGAGTTCGTCGCGCGCGAGCTCGATCAGGCTGATCAGGCTCGTGGCTTCGCGGACGACTTCCGTGGTGCGCTCGGTGCGGAACTCGGTGAGAATCGTGCGAATGCATTTGTCGGCCGTATCGAGCGTCAACAGCGCGCGGGCCATGTCGTCCTGCGTGCGGATTGCCGATATGTCGATGCCCGACAGGACTTCGCCGATGCCGGTCAGTCGCTTGATGGCCATCTCGGCGGGCGTGTTGGCCCGAATGGAATGGTAATCGATGCTGCTGAATGCGCTGAACATTCCATACTTCCCCGGAGAACGCAGATGTCAGTGCGGGTCTTAGTATGATCTCCTTGGCCTGTCGTGCAATGCGCGTATTTACGGTCAGGGATTCTACCGGATTGGGGAGTGAGGAAAGCTAGCGGTATAATCGAACGGAAAAGATCCGATCATTAGCCGCGCTTCCCGACAATCTTACCGTCGCATGCGACGAGCTTGCCTTCCTTGTACACGGAGCGCCCGTGCGGCACTCCGACAACGGCTTCAGGAATATGCTCGGCATTCAGTGTCACGAAATCGGCCTTGGCGCCGACGCGCAGGCCATAGCCTTCGAGCCGCAGCGCTTTTGCGCCTGATACGGTGACGACATCGAACGCGACGCGCAGTTCTTCGTCGATGTTGAAGCCCGAGCGATAGCCGAGCGTCGTGGCCCGGCGCAGCATGTCGCCGTCGCCATAGGGCCACCAGGAATCGCGGATGTTGTCGTTGCCGCTGAAGACGGTGACGCCGGCATTGCGCAGGGCCAGGATCGGCGGGAAGGGCCGGGCGCCCGGCGCATTGGTCATGATCGCGACGCCCGAGCGGGCGAGGGTGTCGGCGATCTTCTTGAGCTGATCCATGGGGATGTCGCCGAGCCCGTAAGCATGGCTGACGGCAACGCGTCCCTCCATACCGAGCGCGCGGGTGCGCGCTGCGATCTGCTCGATTTCGAACGCGCCCAGCGTGCCCATGTCATGCAGATGGATGTCGACGTCGACGCCGTGCTTGCCGGCCACGCCGAACACGACGTCGAGATGCTTCTCGATATCGCGATCGAAGCTCGCGGGATCGAGCCCGCCGACGAGGTCGGCGCCGAGCCCGATGGCCTCGTCCAGCAATTGCGGCGTGCCCGGGCTCATCAGGATGCCGCTCTGGGGGAAGGCGACGAGCTGGATGTCGATCAGGCCCTTGTATTCCTCGCGCACGCGCAAAATCGTCTCGAGCGATTTCAGGCCGACCGAGCCGTCGACCATGATGTGGCTGCGCATCTGCGTGGTGCCGTGGCCGATGCAGAGGTCGAGCTGGTTGCGTGCGCGCACATCCATCGGCGCTGATACGGCCATGTTCTGGGCCTGGAAGGAGACGCGCTCATGCACGTCGAACCCGCTGGTGCAGGGCTTGTGCGGACGCCAGGCGTCGCCATAGAAGCTGGTGTCGAGATGGATGTGGCCTTCGACGAAGCCGGGAACGACGAGGACGTTGCCGAGGTCGATGGTCTCGTTTGCGGCGGGACGCTCATCGACGGACGTGATCGCGGCGATGCGGCCGTCGGCGACGGCGATGTGATGCCGGGCTCCGCCGTCAAAGCGCGCGTTCAGGAAGATCGTGTCGAAGGCCATCCGGTTGCTCCGCTGGTCGATTGCGATGATCATCGCGCAAGCTGCGGGTAGGGCGCAAGGCGCGGAAAGTCGGTCAGCCCGGGCCGAACAAAGTGGGCCGCTGCCGCTCAAACGTCTGCCGGCCAGCCTTGAAGCCCATCACGATGTCCGGCAACTCGGCGATGGCGAAGCGGCTGTCCTGGGTATCGAGCACGACGAGGTCGGCGGGGTTGCCGACCTTGATACCGTAATCGCCAAGGTTCATCAGCCGCGCCGGCAGTTCGGTCACGAGATCGAGGCAGGTATCGAAGTCGCTGACCGAGGCGTGCGCGACGTTGGCGTAGAAATTTGCCATCCGCAGCAGCGAGGCGTCGCCGAACGGCGTGAACGGATTGAGCACGTTGTTGGTGGCGACCGAGCACAGCACGCCGTCGCCGGCGAGCTTGTGCGCAAGCGTCAGCCCGCGCGGCACGTTGTGGGTGGCTTCGCGGCCCATTAGGTAGAGATCGGTTGCGGGCAGCACGGTGACGGCAACGCCTGATGTCGCCAGCTGCGCGGTGGCCGCCTTCATCCGCTCCGGCGGCAGCGCCGAGAGTTTTGTGGCATGACCGATCGCCACGCGTCCCCCATAGTTGCGCCGCTCGGTCTGCCGGCAGACCTCGTCGAGGTGCCACCAGGAGGGATCGAGATCGAAATCGAGATGGAGGTCGACGTCGACGTCGAATTCCTGCGCGAGATCGAAGATGCGCTCGAGGTGCGCGTTCGGGTCGGTGTCCATGTAGGGACAACCGCCGATTGCTTCGCCGCCGTCGCGCAGCGCCTGCACCAGCAGCTCTTCGCTGCCGGGGTCGTTGGTCAGGCCTTCCTGCGGGAAGACGCAGAGCGACAGGTCGATCGCCCAGGCATAGTCGCGCTTCAGCGCCTTGACCGCCTCGAAGCCGCGCAAGGCGATGCGGGGGTCGATCTCGACATGGGTCCGCATGCGCGTTGTGCCATGCACGATGGCGCGTTCGAGCACTTTTGCGCCGCGCGCGTAGACGTCCTCGACCGTAAAGTCCTTCTTCATCCCGGCCACGGCGCGGATCGCGTCCGAGACGCTGCCGTGATTGTGCCCGCAGCGGCCGAGCAGGCAGGCCTTGTCGAGATGGATGTGGGTGTCGACGAAGCCGGGCAGGGCGAGGCGCCCGCCGACATCGACCTCGACGGCCTCGCAGGCAAGCTGCGGCTCGATCGCGGCGATGCGGCCGCCCTTCACGCCGATATCGACGGGTGCGGCGGGTGATCGCAACAGCGTGTTGCGGAAGATCAGGTCGAAGGCGGGTTGGGCGGTCATGGCGTCGGATTCAGCTGTGGTAGCCTAGCGGAAGCTGGGGAAGTGGGCAGCTCCAGATTGTGTGCAGTTATGCCACCAAGTTGTTCAAAAAATGTGCATGCACTTTGGGGCGCAACTCGTAGAATGCCGATACCTCGGAGAGCCCAGCATGTCCGCCCCCGCAAAAGCCGAACGCCCGATGACCGACGCCGAGATCGTGGAGGCCTATCTCACGGCCTCGATGATACCCGATCCCGACGCCGCCGCGGCCTATATGAAGCCGGGCACCGTGATCACGTTTACCGGCGGGCGCGAGTTCGATCATCCGCACGGCCCGACCGGCTTCAATGCGAAACGCTACCGCTGGGTCAAGAAGAAGATGGACCGGTTCGACGTTTGCCCCGGCGCGGACGAGACGGTCGTCTACAGCGTCGGCACGCTCTATGGCGAGTGGATGGACGGCACGCCGTTCGAGGGCAATCGCTATGTCGATCGCTTTGTCGTGCGGGGCGGGCAGATCGTGAAGATGGACGTCTGGAACGACAGCGCCGAGCGTATCCTGGTCCAGCGCGGGATTGAGGCCTAACCCCTGCGGGCCACTTTCGGCAGCTTGACGACGCGGTCGCTCGTCACTTCATCCGCATAAGGCGCGAGAATATCGAGCAGGTCGCGGCCACGTTGCGGGGTGGGGGCCACCAATGCACGATTGGCCACGGAATCCAGATGATGATGCATCAATTGCATCACCTTGGCTTCGTCGCCCTTGGCGAGCGATGCGATGATGGCGCGGTGCTCGTTGATCGCGCATTCGGTGGAATGCGGTCGGCTGTAGAGCGACAGCGTCAGGCAGCAGCGATAGGCGACCTCGCTGACATAGCGCACCAGGATCGGGCTGTTCGTCATGTGCGCGAGCAGGATGTGGAATTCGGTGGCGAGCCGGATCGAAACTGCATCCGTGCCGCCGCGTGCGCGGTCCTCGGCATCGACATGGGCATTCAGCTCGGCGATCTGGCTCTTGCTCAGCTTGCCCGCGAGCTGGCGGACGACGAGGCCCTCGAGCTGAATGCGGATGTCGAAGGCGTCGCGCGCCTCCTGCCAGCTCGGCGTCGCCACCACCGCGATCCGGTTGCGGCGGAGCTCGACCAGGCCCTCGGCAGCAAGCTGCCCCAGCGCATGGCGCGCAATGGTGCGGCTGACGCCGAAACGTTCGCCCAACGCATCCTCAGGCAGCTTTGCACCGGGCTCCAGCGCCTGCTCGATGATCGCGCGCCTGAGCGCGCGGCAGATCACGCCGACCTTGTCCGATGATTCAGAGCTCTTGCTGGTGGTGCGCGCCGCCATCGGCGAATCCTTGCGGGGAGGGTCGAACACTCATTAGCACAACCCCGCGCCAATCCAGCGCTCCAATTGCATACAGTTTGGCGTCCGGATTGCCTAAATCGAATCCGGCCATCCGACGATGTATTTGGCCAAATCATTGATTTTGCGGATGTGACCGACTGGCACCCAGCTTGCATGCACTTTGGCTGTGATGCGCATGCAACCCAACGCCCAATTTGACGGCCAGCCCGTTCCCGAAGGCTCCGGCCCTGTTGCCATCGAGCTGTCCGAGGCCACTGTGACCTTCGGGCGCGGCGACCGCGCCGTGCCCGCTCTATCGACGACCAGCTTGCGGATCGCCGACGGCGAGTTTGTCGCACTGGTCGGCCCGTCCGGATGCGGCAAATCGACCATTTTGCGCCTCGTCTCCGGTCTGGTGCAGCCGACCAGCGGCGTCGTCATTGTCGGCGGCCGCGAGGTCGCGGCGCGGGCGCTGCGGGTCGGCATGGCCTTCCAGAACCCGACCATGCTGCCGTGGATGACGATCGAGCGGAACATCATGTTGCCGCTGAAGATCGTCGAGCCGTTCCGCTCGAACTTCCGCAAGCTGCGCAAGACCGAGTTTCGCGACAAAGCTAACGCGCTGCTGGAGCAGGTCGGCCTCAGGGGATTTGGCAGCCGCTATCCCTGGCAGCTATCCGGCGGCATGCTCCAACGTGCCAATCTCTGCCGTGCGCTGATCCATGAGCCGCGGATGCTGCTGCTTGATGAGCCCTTCGGTGCGCTCGATCAGTTCACCCGCGAGGAGCTGTGGGCGATCCTCCAGAACCTCTGGATGACGCACAAGCCGACCGTGCTGCTGGTGACGCACGATTTGCGCGAGGCCGGTTTCCTCGCCAGCCGCATCTGCGTGATGAGCGCGCGTCCGGGTCGCATCCTCGACGACAGCCGAGTTGAATTCGCGCGCCCGCGCACCGTCGCGATGACGTTCGAGCCGGATTTCGTCGCGCTGAACCAGAAGCTGCGCGCCTTCATCGAGGATGCGCGCAGTGCAGCCCAACAGGGGACAGGCTGATGTTCGGGATCGATGTCAGGCAGAAGGCATGGTCGGCGGGACTGATCGTGCTGTTCTTCGTCGCCTGGGAGCTGTTCTGCCTGATGACCGGCATGTCGGACCTGGTGCTGCCGCGGCCATCACAGGTTTTTGTCACGCTGTTTCAGCGCTTTCCGGTGCTGTGGCCGCACATCGTGCAGACGCTCGCGACCACCATGTTCGGCTTCGTCCTCGGCGTTGCGCTTGGGGTCGCCCTCGGCGCCATCATCGGCGTCTCCAAGACAGCCTATGACACCTGCTATCCGCTGCTGATCGGCTTCTCCTCGATCCCCAAGGTCGCGGTGGTGCCGATCTTCGTGCTGTGGTTCGGCTCCGGCACGGTGCCGGCGGTGCTGACCGCGCTGTCAATCTGCTTCTTCCCGATCGTCGTCAATATCGCCACGGGCCTTGCGACCACCGAGCCCGAGCTCGAAGACGTGTTGAAGGCGCTCGGCGCCAGCAAGTTCGACATCCTCTGGAATGTCGGTCTGCCCGGGACCATGCCGTTCTTCTTCGCCTCGCTGAAGGTCGCGATCTCCTATGCCTTCGTCGGTGCGGTGCTGTCGGAGACGGTCGCCTCCAACCGAGGCATCGGCAACGTCATGATGACCGCGTCCTCGAATTTCAACGTGCCGCTGGTGTTCGCCGGCCTGTTCGTGCTCGCGGGCCTCGGTGTCGCGCTCTACGCCGTGTTCTCGCTGATTGAAGGCCGTGTCACCGGCTGGGCTACGCGCAAGAACGACGTGATCGCCACCTGAATTCTTGAACCGTCATGCAACGAAGCTGAGGAGGTCTCGATGTTGAGAAAAGTAACTGTCGCGCTGCTGGGATTGGCCCTGTCTGCGGGGGGCGTCGCGGCCGAGGACACCACGATCAAGTTCACGCTGGGTTGGAAGACGCAAGGCAGCGATGCCGCATTCTTCTACGCCAAGGACAACGGCTACTTCAAAGAGGAAGGCCTCAACGTCGTCATCGACCAGGGCGAGGGCTCCGGCGCCACCGTCACGCGCGTGATGTCGGGGGCCTATGACGCCGGCTTCGGCGACGTCAACGCCATCATCCAGAACGCCTCGACCAAGCCGCAGGAGGCGCCCGTCATGGTCTACATGATGTGGAACCAGCCGCCGTTCGCGATCGTCGCAAAGAAGACCAGCGGCATCAACACCATTAAGGATTTTGAAGGCCACACGCTGGGCGGCGCGCAGGGCACGCCGACGACGCGCCTGTTGCCGGTGTTCACCCGCAAGAACGGGCTCGATGGCGAGAAGATCAAGATCTCCAACATGGCCCCGAACCTGCAGGAGCCGATGCTGATCAAGGGCGACATCGACGCCGCGCTCGTGTTCAACATCACCAGCTATTTCAACCTGGTGCTCAACCGCCAGGACCCCGACAAGGATTTCAAATGGTTCTCGTTCGGTGAGTACGGCCTCGATCTCTATTCCAACGGTGTGATGGTCTCGAAGAAGCTGATCGCGTCGAACCCGAAGGCCGTGGCCGGGCTCGTGCGCGCCATCAACAAGGGCGCAATCGCGGTGGCCAAGGACCAGAACGCCGGCATGAAGGCGGCGCTGAACTACGACAATCTGATCGACGTCGCCGTCGAGAAGCGCCGGCTGCAATATTCCTTCGACAAGCTGATCGTCTCGCCCGAGATGAAGGAGATCGGCATCGGCGACATCAAGGATGACCGCATGACGCGCGCGATCGGCATCGTTGTCGAGGGTTATCAGCTCGCCCGCGCGCCGACGCCCGCAGAGGTGTTCTCGCGCGAGTTCCTGCCGCCGCGCGCGGAGCGGGAGTTGGTGTATACTGCCAACTAAGTTTGGAGAGACGGTCATGGCCACGGAGATTGCGGCAACCAGCCTGTTCCGTGGCCCCGATCTCGGTGTGACCGACAATGTCGTGCTGCGGCACGATAACGGTATCATCACCGACATTCTTGAAGGAGCGGGGCCTGCCGGCGGCCCTCGCTCCTTCGTCATTCCCGCCTTCGTCAACGCCCATGATCATGCGCGCGCGACCGCGTCGTCCTTCGGGGCGGTCGGCATGCCCCTCGAAAGCTGGATCCTGCGCACCGCGCTCGGTTCGCCCATCGACCCCTATCTGACCGCGGCCTCCGCACTGGCACATTCCGCCAGGGCTGGTTGCGCGGCGATGATGGTGCACTACACCCGCCCAAGCGGGACGATGCCGTTGCTCGATGAAGCCAAGGCGATTGCGAGGGCGGCATCCGATGTCGGCATCCGCGTGGCATTTGCCCTCGCGGTGCGGGACCTGAATCCGATCGTTTATGGCGATGCCGAGCCGATTCTCTCCGGCCTCCCCAGTGATGACCGCAAGAGCATCGAAGACCTCTTTGTCCGCGCGCCGATGTCTCCGAAGGCCTATATCGAGCTGACCGATGCGATTGCCGCGGCCATCTCCGGCCCGATGGTCGACGTGCAGCTCGGGCCCGCCGGCGTGCAATGGTGTTCGAAGCCACTGCTGGAGGCGGTGGCGGAGAACTCGGCGCAGACGGGCCGCCGCATTCACATGCATCTGCTGGAGACCGTCTATCAGCGCGCCTGGGCCGACCAAAACTTTCCGGACATGGTGCGCTGGCTGCGCGATATCGGCTTCCTCTCGGAGCGGCTGACGCTGGCGCACTGCATCCACGCCCGTCCCGATGAGCTGGAGATGATCGCAGCCTCCGGCGCGCGCATCGTCACCAATTTCAGCTCGAACATGCATCTGCGCTCGGGGCTCGCCCCGATCGCCGCCGCACACAAATGTGGCTGCGCCATCGCGGTCGGCGTCGACGGGCTGGCGCTGGACGAGGACGACGACATCCTGCGCGAGATGCGGCTGGTGCAGATGGTCCACGGCGGTCTCGGCTTCAGGGCGACATGGACGCCGGCCGAGCTGTTCGCGCTTGCTGTCCGCAACGGGCGTCGTGCCACCGGCGCGCCCGGGAGCGGCGCGCTCGTCGCAGGCAATCCCGCCGATTTCGTCGTGATCGACCTCGACCGGCTGGACCGAGATCAGATCATGCCCGTTGACCCCATGGCGCTTCTGTTCGCGCGGGGCAATGCGTCGCTGGTGAAGGAGGTCGTCGTTGCCGGTAAGGCGATCGCGAAGGACGGGGCCTGCATGGGCGTTGACCTGCCGGCCATCGAGCAGGAATTGCGGGCGATGTACCGCGTCAATGTCGGCAAGCTCTCGAACTTCCAGCGCGTTTGGCCGCCGCTGTCGGAGCGGGTCTCCGGCTGGTTCGAGCAGCAGCTCACCTGCGAATAGGGCGGGGCGCCACGCCCCCCTTAGGTCCGGCCGATATAAAACCGCGATAGCTGATAGGCGGAACCTCGTCTGGCGGTTGGTCCGGCTCTGGGCTATCACACGCGCGGCTGCGCCGCGGCGCAGCCCATGACCCCCTTGAGGAGCCCTGCGATGCGTCTTCCCACAATTATCCTGGCCGTCACATGTCTTGCGGGCGCAGCTTCAGCCGAGGACCTGTCGGGCACGCTCCAGAAGGTCAAGGAGACCAAGAAGATCACGCTGGGCTATCAGGAGGCCTCGGTTCCGTTCAGCTATCTCGACGGCAACCAGAAGCCGATCGGCTTTGCGATGGATATCTGCCTCAAGATCGTGGATGCCGTGAAGAAGCAGCTCGGCATGCCCGACATCGCCGTCGACACGCTCGCCGTGACGTCGTCGAACCGGATTCCGTTGATGGTCAACGGCACCCTCGATCTGCACTGCTCGGCGACAACAAACAACGCCGACCGCCAGAAGCAGGTCGCCTTCACCAACACGCATTTCCTCAGCGCGACCCGGTTTGCAGCAAAGAAAGCCGCGAAGATCAACACCATTGACGATCTCAAGGGCAAGGCCGTCACGGCGGTGGCAGGCTCGGTCAATCTGAATCAGCTTGCCAAGGTCAACACCGAGCGAAATCTCGGCATCAGGATAATGCCGGCCGTGGATCAAGCCGAAGCGTTCCTGCTGCTGGAAACCGACCGCGCTCAGGCTTACGCGCTCGACGACGTCCAGCTTGCGGTCGCGATTGCGCGGTCGAAGGAGCCGGCGCTGTTCATGATCAGCGAGGAGACGTTCTCGAAGGCCGAGCCGTTCGGGATCATGCTGCGGCGGGAGGATGCGCCGTTCAAGGCGCTGGCCGATCGTGCGACCGCGGAGCTTTACGCGAGCCCGGAGATCGAGGTGCTCTACAAGCGCTGGCTGGAATCGCCGACTCCGCCGAACGGCCTCAACTACAATGTCCCGATGTCGGCGGCCCTGCGCAATGCTTTCAAGTCGCCGAGCTCGAGCGCTGACCCCGACGTCTATCTGGTGAAGTGAGGCGAGGAGCTAGCGCGCCCGCGGTGCATCCAGCAGCTGGCCAGCCAGCGCCGCGCCGATCGCCGCGATGGCGGCCATAGCAAGCGCCCACGGAACGAACAGCCGATGACCGATCAGCGCGCCGCTCAGGAGCGGCGCGCTGATATTCGCGCCCGACATCAGCGACTGGTTCAGGCCCATAATCATGCCCTGACGATTGATCGCGGTCGAGCGCGACAGCTCGGCCGTCAGCGTGCTGCGCGCGAACATGGTGCCGACGATGATCAGTGTCAGGTTGATCGCGAGCAGGCCGACATTGTCGCGGGCCGCAAGTCCGGCAAATCCGAGACCCATGCAAGCGAACGCGGCCATCACGATGCTGCGGTCTGACGCGATGATGCTCACACGCGTGATGAGCAGTCCCTGAACCACCATGTTGATGAAACCGGCATAGGCGAACATCCAGCCGAGCTCGCGCGCGCCGAAGGGATGTCCGTCCCAGGAGAACCGCGCCGACAGGAACAGGCCGATCTGCGACAGGAACATCGAGTTGACGAAGAAGAACACGATGAGCAGGCCGAGCAGCCGCCAGGCATAGCGCATGCCGAGCAGGCTGCGGGTCAGCGTCGGCTCAGGCACGCGGTGCTGGTAGAGCGGCTCGGACGCCGGGTGATCAGGCGGGAGCAGGGCGATCGTCGCAACGATGCTGATCAGCGAGAGCGCGGCCGCAGCCCACACCGGCGCGGTCTGGCCGTAATGCACGAGGAAGCTCGAGAGAGCAGGGCCGAGCAGCAGCCCGGTTCCGATCGCACCGCTGGTCATGCCGAGTGCCTGCTTGCGCGTTGCCGGCGCGCTGTGCTCGGCGGCATAGGCGTGAGCGACCGAGATGTTGCCTGATGTCAGGCCGTCGATGATGCGTGCCAGGAACACCAGCGTCAGGTTGCCCGCCAATGCGAGCAGGATGAAGCCGATGAAAGTCCCGATCTGGCTGACGACCAGAACCTTCCGCCGGCCGTACCGATCCGAGAGCATGCCGACCACAGGGCCGGCAATGAGCTGACAGACGGCATAGGCCGAGATCAGCGCGCCGAGCAGGAACGGCGTCGCGCCGAGCCGCTGCGAGTAGAACGGCAGCAACGGCAGGATGATTCCCATGCCCGTGGCGTCCACAGCGACGACCACGAAGGTCGGGACCAGCGTCAGCGTGCTCTCGCCCGCCATCGTCTCCCTTGCCCCGCTCGCGGAACCCGGTCCCATCCAGCGCTGTCCTCGTTCGCATTTGCGTGATCGATTGCGATACGCCGGATTATATAGTTGCAGGCTAATAGTTCGCGTCCTATCTAATTTGCATGGCTCCCTCGCAGGCTCATATCCACGGCGAGATCGGCCGTCTCATCGCGCGACTGGCCCGCATCTGGCGCCGCGAGTCGGATCAGGCGCTGTCCGATCATGGCCTGTCCTATGCGACCGCGATTCCGCTGCTGGTGCTGTCGCGGCAGGGCGAGAACGTGCGACAGGGCGTGCTCGCCGACGAGCTCGGCATCGAGGGGCCGTCGCTGGTCCGGTTGATCGATCTGCTCGAGGCCGAGGGGCTGGTTGAACGTCGCGAGGATCCGAGTGACCGCCGTGCCAAAACGCTCCATCTGACCAAGGCGGGCGAGGTCAAGGTCGAGGAGACCAACCGGGTGCTGCGCCGGGTGCGGGCAAGCCTGCTCAAGGATATCGGCGCGGACGAACTTGCGATAACCTTCGAAACTCTTCAGCGCATCGAACAGCGGGCCAGTCGCCTGCAGGACACCAAGACCGGTCCAGAGACGAAATAGCATGCGTGCGCAAGAGCCGTTCCTGGTCCGCCACGCGGACGTCATTTTTGCGTTGAAGACGTTTGCCGCGTCGATGCTGGCGCTCGTCATCGCCTTCGCCATGGACCTGCCGCGGCCCTATTGGGCGATGGCGACGGTCTACATCACCTCGCAGCCGCTGGCGGGCGCGACCAGCTCAAAAGCGTTCTTCCGCGTCATGGGCACGCTGGTCGGCGCCGCCATGACGGTGGCGCTGGTGCCGAACCTGATCGATGCGCCGGAATTGCTTTGCCTCGCGATCGCGCTCTGGGTCGGGCTCTGCCTCTATCTGTCGCTGCTGGATGGCACGCCGCGCAGCTATGTCTTCATGCTGGCGGGATACACGGTCGCGTTGATCGGGTTTCCCTCCGTCTCCGAGCCCGGCGCCATCTTCGATACCGCCATTGCGCGGGTGGAGGAGATTTCCCTCGGCATCATCTGCGCGAGCCTCGTCTCCACCATCGTCTTTCCCCGCAGCGTCGCGCCAGCCGTTGCCAATCGCGTCGACGCCTGGCTGTCGGATGCGCAGCGCGTGAGCCAGGCGGTGCTGCTTCGTCAGGGAACGAGTGAAACGCGCCGCGGCAGGCGACTCAAGCTTGCGACCGACATCGTCGAGATCGACACGCTTTCCACTCATCTTGCGTATGACCGGCTGACCGATCGCAATGCGGTGACTGGCCTCGGCGAGATCCGGCTGCGCATGCTGATGCTGTTGCCGGTGATCGCCTCGCTGGAGGATCGGCTGGCTGCGCTGGGGGAGGAGGCGTTGCGCCGGCAGCCCGAGCTGAAGCGGCTGCTGGAGGATCTTGCGCAATGGATTGCGAGCGATGTCGGCGCGCGGCAACCGGCCGAGCCGATCCGCGCCATGATTGCAGAGCGACAGGCGGTGCTCGATGACAGCGCCTCATGGGAGCGGATCATCACCACGAGCCTGCTGTTGCGGCTGCGCGAGCTGGTCGACCTCTCGCGCGACTGCCACGTGCTCAGCGAGGCCATCGCCGAGAGCCGCAATGTTTCGACGCTCGATCTGGCCTTCCGTTCCGAGGCCGGCGCCGCGCCGGTGCGCCATCGCGACCGCGGCCTTGCCTTGTGGTCGGCGGCCGGCGCGGCCACGGCCATCCTGATCTGCTGCGCGTTCTGGATCGGGACCGGCTGGCCGGACGGCGCCTCGGCGCCGATGATGGCGGCGGTCGCATGCTCCTTCTTTGCCGCGCAGGACGAGCCCGCACGTTTCATCCGCAGTTTTGGCCTGTGGTCGCTGGTCGCCATCGTGGTCGTCGCGATCTATCTGTTCGCGCTGGTGCCCACGATCTCCCATATTGAGGTTCTGATCGTCGCGCTGGCGCCGACCTTTCTGCTCTACGGCTTCCTGATCGGACGGCCGGCAACGGCGGGAACAGGCATGGCGCTCGCGGCCAACACCGCAACGCTGTTGGCGCTGCAATCGACCTACAGCGCGGATTTCGCATCCTATGCCAATTCCGCGGTCGCCTTCTTCGTCGGCGTCGTCATCGCCGAGCTCGTGACGCGGATCGCGCGCGGGGTCGGCGCCGAGTGGATCGCCAATCGCCTGGTGCTATCGAGCTGGAAGACGCTCGCAGTCGCTGCCGAGCGCCGTGGCAAGCATGATCGGGCAGAGTTTGCGGGCCTCATGCTGCACCGTCTGGGCCTTCTGGTGCAGCGGATCGCCTTCCTCTCCGAGAGCGATCGCCACGATGCCGACAGCCTCGTGCAGCTTCGAATCGGGATCAATATCATCGACCTGCGCCGCGCCCGCTATGGGCTTGCCGCAACCACCATTGCCGTCATCGACGACATGCTTGATCAGCTCGCGATCGCTTGCCGCAGCCATGCCGGTGGAGCAATGCCGACCGAGCTGTTGACCAGCGTCGATCGGGCGCTGGCCAAAGCGGTGACGGATTCCAATGACAGCGCGCGCGAAGACGCTCTGATCGGCCTCGTCGGCATCCGCCGCGGCCTGTTCCCGGACGCACCGGCCTACCGGCCGCGTACAGGCGAGAGTGTTGCCGCATGAGATACGTGATCGACATCTATGGCGTGCTGGTGCCGGCGTTACTGCTGTGGATCATCGTCGCCTATGTCCTGAGCGCGATCCTGCGCCGGCTCATGCAGCGCTTCGACCTCTACCGGCTGGTCTGGCACCGTGCGCTGTTCGATTTCGCGATTTTCGTCTGTCTTCTCGGCGGCGTCGTCTATCTCTCGGAGTTTTTGCCATGAAGGGGAATTTCGCCTGGTTTGGCCGCCTTGCGCTGACCGTTCTCGCCGTCGTCGCCGCGCTCGCGGTCGGCCGTGAACTTTGGGTCTATTACATGGAGCAGCCCTGGACCCGCGACGGCCGCGTCCGCGCCGACGTGGTGCAGGTCGCGCCTGACGTATCCGGGTTCGTCACGGAGGTGCTGGTCAAGGACAACCAGAAAGTCCATCGCGGCGATGTGCTGTTCCGGATTGATCGCGAACGTTTCGCGCTGGCCTTGCGGCAAGCCGATGCATCGGTGGCGGGTCATCAGGCCACGCTCGACCAGGCCAATTCCGATTTGAAGCGCTACAGCGCGCTGACCACCGATGCGGTGTCGCAGCAGAAGCAGGAGCAGGTGTTGGCCACCCAGCTCCAGGCCAAGGCGGCGTTCGATCAGGCCGTCGCCGACCGCGCGGTCGCCCAGCTCAACCTCGATCGCAGCGAGGTCCACGCCTCCGTGAACGGTGTCATCACCAACATGGATCTGCGTCCCGGCGCTTACGTCACGGCCGGCAAGGGCGTGATGGCGCTGGTCGACACGGATACGTTGCACGTGGAGGGTTATTTCGAAGAGACAAAGCTCGCGCGCATCCGCACCGGCGACAAGGTGCGGGTCCGCCTGATGGGCGAAACGGTCACGCTGTCAGGCCATGTCGAGAGCATCGCCGCCGGCATCGAGGACCGCGACCGCGCTGAGGGCGCGAACCTGCTTGCCAATGTCAACCCGACCTTCAGTTGGGTGCGGCTCGCCCAGCGCGTCCCGGTGCGCATCGCGTTGGACAATGTCCCCGACACCATCTCGCTCGTCGCCGGCCGCTCCGCGACGGTAGAGGTATTGGACTAACGCAACGAGCCCATGGATCGCGCCTGGCTTGGGGAAAACCACCAACAGGCGTTTCAATGCCAAATCGCAGGGCTAATCCTGACGCGCTTGTGTGAGTCGGGGGACCGTATGGGCGTTTGGTTTTTAGTCCTGGCAGCCTGCGTCGTCAGCGCGTTGCTCCTTCTGGCATTCTGCCGATAGAGCCGCGAGCGGACGCAAATGTTGCTGCGAAGCATCAGCCAGCCGTTGAATAGCGGTTCCAGACCGATGGTTTTTGACTGTGCATGGATGACCGCGTTCACTTCCGGGATCGGAGGCGGACATGAGCTGGTTGTTTGTGTTTCTCATTGCCGCGAGCGCAGTCGTTCTGATCGCCCATGCGATTGACGCGATGCGTTCCTGATACTGCCTGCGACTCGGTTTCGTCGGTAGCTCGGTAAGCGACGAAATTGTTCCGAGGCGGGCGAGTGTCAATTTGAGGAACCTGGTCCTGCAGGCCAAGGTTGTCACAGCAGGAGGAATACGATCATGCTTGCGTTCTATCTGCCGATCATCATTTTCGGAGCGATGCTCGAAGCGATTTCGAAGCAAAATGTCTCTGCACCCATCCAGGAGCCGCCAAGCATCGATTAGACTCCGACGCTCAGGCGTCGGCTCGGGACTGACGAACCAGCGTCTGCTCAGGCATTCGAGTATTTCTTCAGCTCGAACCGCGCGATCTGGTTTCGGTGCACCTCATCCGGCCCATCGGCAAGCCGCAGCAGGCGCGCGGTCGCGTAGGCCTGGGTCAGACCGAAATCGTTCGAGGTGCCGCCGCCGCCGTGTGCCTGGATGGCCCAGTCGATGATCTGGCAGGCCATGTTGGGCACGGCGACCTTGATCATCGCGATCTCGGCCTTCGCGACCTTGTTGCCGACCGTGTCCATCGCATGGGCGGCGTTGAGCGTCAGCAGCCGGGCCTGCTCGATCATGATGCGGGCTTCCGCGATTCGCTCCTGCGTCACGGTCTGCTCCGAGACCGGCTTGCCGAAGGCGACGCGGCTGCGCACGCGGCGGCACATCTTTTCCAGCGTACGCTCGGCAAGGCCGATCAGCCGCATGCAGTGATGGATGCGGCCGGGGCCGAGGCGGCCCTGTGCGATCTCGAAGCCGCGGCCTTCGCCCAGCAGCATGTTCTCCTTGGGCACGCGCACATTGGTGAAGACGACCTCGGAAGCGCGGTCGGGCACGCCGTAGAAGCCGAACACGGGGAGGGGACGCTTGACCTCGATGCCCGGCGTGTCCATCGGCACGAGGATCATGGATTGCTGCTTGTGGCGGTCGGGATTGTCCGGATCGGTCTTGCCCATGAAGATGCAGATCTTGCAGCGCGGATCGGTCGCGTTGGTCGTGTACCATTTCCGCCCGTTGATGACGTAGTGGTCGCCGTCGCGCACGATCGAGCTTTCGATGTTCGTCGCATCGGATGATGCGACGGCGGGCTCGGTCATGGCGAAGCAGGAGCGGATTTCGCCGGCGAGCAGCGGCTTCAGCCAGCGCTCCTTGTCCTTCTCCGTGCCATAGCGCTCCAGCACCTCCATGTTGCCGGTGTCGGGCGCCGAGCAGTTGAACACTTCGGGCGCCAGATGCGTGCGCCCCATCACCTCGCAGAGCGGGGCATATTCGAGATTGGTGAGACCCGCGCCGTGGCCGGACTCCGGCAGGAACAAATTCCAGAGACCTTCGGCGCGCGCCAGCGGCTTCAGCTCCTCGACGACGGGATAGACCTTCCACGGTCCGAGCTCTTCCGCTTCGCGATAGAAGCGCTCCTCGTTCGGATAGATGTGCCGGTCCATGAAACTTTCGAGCTTGCGCTTGAGTTCGACGACTTTGGGCGACATCGGGTAGAGCATCTGGACCTCCTGTAGATCAAGCAGCGCCTGCACGCGGGGCCGGCCTGCATCAGAATCGAGTCGGCGATAGCGGCGCTTGCCTCATCGCATTTTCATCGGCGCGGCTCTGCGCAAATCGCGTCAGAGCTCACCTGTTGCGTAGCGATATTAACGTCCATTCATGCGTTGTCTTGCGTTTGTGCACCGAATGAGAAGCGCGTGGGAAACAATCAGCAACTGTGACTTTGACGCGACTGGCAATCCGAAAGGTCGTGCCTAAGATCGGCCTCAATCAAAAGTGGGGGCAGCAGTCATGACAACACAAGGGGACTACGGAAGCACATCCTTACGGATCGCGCGCCCCTAGTTCGCCAGTCGATAGGACGCGGAGCGCACTGTCCTAGACTGCGCGCGGGTTCTTCCAACAACCGGTAGTTCGTCCCGTCGATCCGCAAGCTGCGCGGTCGCCGGTTTCGTTCGTTCAAAAGCAAGCAAGGGCTTGATCCAAACGTTGCATCTCAAGGCACAATCTAAAATAGAGAAATATAAGAGAAGCATCTTTAATTTGAAAAGGAAATGGACATCGACATGCACACGCAATCAGGACGTTCCGTCACTCACCGCATCAGGCTCGCCGCCGCCGTTGCAGCGGTGAGCGCGATTATTACTTCACCTGCTTTCGCCGGCGGTCCGCTGCCTGCACCCGTCGTCTCCTGGTCTGGATTCTACGCCGGTGTCCATGGCGGCTGGGGATGGGGGAAGTCGGAGTTTCGCGATCCCCTCAACAGCCCCGCCAACAATCCGTTCTTTGCCTACTACAACGGACCGCTCGCGGGCGGGCAGCTCGGCTACAATTGGCAGCTGGGCAACTATGTCCTTGGTGCCGAGGTCGACGGCTCCTGGTCCTTCGTGAAGGGCAACACCAGCACCTCGCCCCTTCTCACGTCGAGCACCACCAACGGGGTCGGCTACACCGCCCTCGCGACCGCGACGGGCCGTGTCGGCTACGCATCGGGCCAATGGCTCGCCTATGCCAAGGGCGGTGCCGCCTATGCCCGCATGGAGCTCTCGTCGCGGTTCACCCCGGAGATCACCAACTACAACCGCGAGCTGTTCGGTGCCGTCGGCGGCGTCGGCCTGGAAGTGGCCTTCCTGCGCAACGTCTCCGCCAAGGTCGAATACAACGCGATCTTTCTCCCCACCGAAACGCTGCATTGGGTGAGCCAGGACACGACCTCCGAGATCAAGCATTTCGTCCAGGTGGTGAAGGCCGGCATCAACGTCCGTTTCAACGGCGACAGCGGCCTCCCGCGTTAATTCCCCGGCACATCGAAACAACATTCAACAGAAATCCTCGGAGACAACATCATGTCCACCATGTCCAAGATCGCCGCAGTCGTCACCGCCGGCCTCGGCGCCATGATCGCCGCACCAAGCCACGCCGCCGCTCCAGTCGAGTACGTCAAGGTCTGCTCCTTGTACGGCGCCGGCTTCTTCTACATTCCGGGCACCGACACCTGCACCAACGCCAACCAGATCGCGACGAACCAGTTCGATCTCGCGCGTGCGCAGACCCGCGCTTCGACCGGCACCGCGATGGCCGCGTCGCTCGTCGCGCCGTGGCTTCCGACCGGCACCAATTACGCGGTCTCGACCCACTGGGCGACCTATGACGGCCAGCACGCAGCGGGCTTCTCAGGGCTCGTGCGGGTCTCCGGCAATTTCGTGTTCTCGGGCGGCTTCTCGCTCGGCCTCGACAAGGGAAGCCTCACGTCCCTCACCAACCGCACGCAGACGGAATTCGGCACGGCGATCCCGGCGCAATCGTGGAGTGACGTCCGTGGCCTCGGCCGCGCGGGGTTCATGTACGCCTGGTGATGCACGCGACACTCGCTCCTAAAATTCATTCTGACATTTGAAAGACCATCCCATGACAATCTCTCTCTCGCGATCGGCGCGCCGCTTCCTCTCCTGCGTTGCTGCCGTCACGCCGCTTCTCGCGGCCATGCCGCTCACCGCCACATCCGCGAACGCGGCCGACATGACCGTGAAGGCTCCGGTCGTCGCTCCGGTGCCGCTCTGGAACGGCTTCTACATTGGTGCTCATGGCGGTTATGGCATGGGCAGCAGCCGGCTCGTCGACCCGAGCTTCGCATTCGCGCAAGATCGCTTCACGATGGACACAAAGGGCGCGCTCGCAGGTGCGCAGGTTGGCGCCAACTGGCAGTTCGACAACATCGTGGTCGGTGCCGAGCTCGATCTTTCCTGGGCGTCGATCAAGGGCAATCGTCCGTTCGATCCCGCGAACCCCATCTTGTCCGGGCTTTCAGTGTCGTACCAGGCGATGGCGACGGGCACCGGTCGCATCGGCTACGCGTTTGATAACGTACTGGCTTACGCCAAAGGCGGCGTTGCCTGGGCAAATGTCGCCTACCAGGCCTATGTCGGCACGGTTGCTCCGCTCGACGTGAACCACCAGCGGACCGGCTTGACCGGCGGCGTCGGCCTTGAATACGCGCTGACGAGCAATCTCTCGGCGCGACTGGAGTACGACTACCTGTATTTCGGTCCGGCCGCGATCGCGCTGAGCACACGGATCAGCACCCAGAACGTCGACCATGACCTTCATCTCGTGAAGCTCGGCGTGAACTACCGCTTCAACGGCGATGCCATCGTTGCTCGTTACTGAGCCGCGCCAACGTCACTGATTGGAGACAAACATGTGGAAGCAAATCAACGCGGCACGAGACGTCTTCCGACGTCACCTGCGCGCTATCCTTGCGACTGCCGCTCTGGTTCTGGCGATCCCGACGCCCGGCCATGCTGCGGTCGAGTACGAAAAGATCTGCTCGGTCTACGGTGCCAACTTCTTCTACATACCGGGTACTGACACCTGCGTGAACGCGGGGCAGACGGTGCAGAGCCAGTTCGATCTCGCACGCCAGATTACCCGTGCAGCGACGGGAACGGCCATGGCGACTTCGCTCGTCAATCCGTTCCTGCCCGACGGGACCAACTATGCGATCTCGACGCACTGGGCCGTCTTCGACGGGCAGCATGCCGCCGGTGTGGTCGGAATGATCAGGATCCAGGGAAACCTGTCACTGACCATGGGCATCGCGTTCGGTCTCGATCGCGGCAGCTTGACGTCCACGTCCAACCGGACCGCGACGGAGTTTGGCGTGGCGCTTCCGGCGCAGTCGTGGAGCGACGTGCGCGCCCTTGGACGCGTGGGGCTCCAGTATTCCTGGTAGCCGGCGCCGAACACGAAGGCGCCGCCCGGACGATCTTCACGACGTCCGGGCGGCGCAAATGCTGTGAGCGCAGGGAAGGGCGGCTAGCCGATTTCGAGATAATCCGGGCCGGGCAATGTCGGGAAGGGCGGGGTCGGCAGCGTCTGGTACCAGAACGCGACCGAGGCGATGTCGTCCTGCAATGGAAGATACTTCGCCTCCTTGACGCCCGGCAGCCAGCCCAGCGCCTGGATCGTCACGCGCAGATCGGAGCGGAAGCGCACGGGATCGGGGATGTGCCAGCGGTACAGGCCGAAGCGTTGCTGCGACTTGTAGGCGCCATCGGGACGGATCACCTGCGGCAGGCCGGCATAGGGCGTGGTGAATTCCTGGTAGCGGGATTGTTGCGCCGGACCCTGGCCGGAATGCGCGACATAGGGATCGAAATTATAGGCGCCGCAAAAATAGTCCTCGGTGCCGGTGCCGCAGATGGTCGGGAATGCACCATCGCCGTCGATGAAGAACTTGATCTCGCCTTCGCCCCACCAGCCGTTGTTGTTGACGCCCCAGGCCATATAGGTGCCGACATAATGGCCCGCACCGCTGACGCCATCGAGGATGGTGTAGACCTCCTTGTACGGCAGCGGATTGGTACGCCGGAACTGCGCATGGAAATAGGCGCAGTCCTCGGGCACGTCGGTCAGCGCATAGTTGATCTGGTAGTAGACGGTGAGCTGCTCCTCGCTGCGGTTCTCCAGCGTGAAGCGCGCGCGCTTGCGGAACGGCATTTCCCAGTAGCAGTTGAAGGCGCGGCCGGGATTGACGCAGACCGCGAGCGAGGACACCTGCGCGAATTCCTCCCATCCGCAGGCGAAGAAATCGCCGGCCGGGCATTCCACGCTTGGCTGCGCCTGGTCGTCCCAGTAGATGCGCAGGATCGAGTGACGAAGGCGCCCGCGCGCCAGCGTCATCCAGATCTGCTGGATCGCGCCCTGGCCCTGAATGTCGCCGAGCGTAAAGGTCGCGCCGGGCTCGATGACGACATAGGGCGAGATCTTCCAGCCCTGACCGAGATCGCGGGCCTGGCGTGCGGCAGGGCCGTCGACCGAGATGCCGCCCTTGCCCTTCTCGCCGGTGAAATTCTCGGGGCTGATCGAGCGCGTCTGCGCATTCGACAGGCGCGACAGATTGCCGAGATGCAGGCCCAATCCGGAAAACGCCATGCTGTCCTCGATCCCTGGAGTTAGCGACACCTCGATATATCGCCGTCGAATCTACCAAAAGATGAAGACCGGGCACGGCAAGGCGCGCGCACTTCAGACGACGCGGTACCCCCGGAACTTCTCGCGCAGCGCGGATTTGAGCACCTTGCCGGTGCCGGTCATCGGAAATTCGTCCAGGAATTCGACCGCATCCGGCATCCACCAGCTCGCGATCTTCGGGCGCATGTGGTCGAGCAAGGTCTTGCCGTCGACGGTCGCGCCTTTTTTGCGGACGACGAGGAGCAGCGGACGCTCCTGCCATTTCTCGTGGTTGATCGCGACCACGGCGGCCTGAAGCACATCGGGGTGGGACAAGGCGACGTCCTCGAGCTGGATCGAGGAGATCCATTCGCCACCGGACTTGATCACATCCTTGGAGCGATCGGTCAGCGTGACGTGGCCCTGGCTGTCGATCACCGCCATGTCGCCGGTGATCAGCCAGCCATCACGGTCGAGGCCCTCGTCAAGCTTCATGTAGCCGGAGGCGACCCACGGGCCACGGGCGCGCAAATGGCCGACGGTCTTGCCGTCACGCGGCAGCTCGTTGCCGCCGTCGTCGACGATGCGCAAGGCTGTGCCGAAGCAGGCGCGGCCCGACACCTGGCGCCGGTCGAATTTCTCCTTGTCGCCGAGATGCTCGGAGCCGGGCCGCAAGCCCGGCATCGAGCAGCCCAGGGCCTCGGTCATACCCCAGGCCTGGATGTAGTCGATGTCATAGTCGCGCTTGAGCTTCTCGACCATCGCACGCGGCGGCGCCGAGCCGGACGACAGCGTCGCGCGCAGCGTCGAGAATTTATTGCCGGTGCGACCCAGCCAGTCGAGCAGGATCAGCCAGAAGCTCGGCACGCCGGCGGAGAGCGTCACCTTCTCGCCTTCGAGCAGCTCATAGAGCTTGTCGGGCTCATAGTTGCGGCCGGGTAGCACCAGCTTTGATCCCGTGTAAGGCGCGGTGAACGGCATGTTCCAGCCGTTGCCGTGGAAGAGCGGCGCCATCGGCATCATGACTTCGCGTACGCCTTCGAGATGTCCCGGCAGGAAGTCGAAATTGCAGCAGGTCATGGTTTGCAGGATGGCGGCGCGGTGCGAGTAGATCACGCCCTTCGGATTGCCGGTCGTGCCCGACGTGTAGCAGATGGTGGAGGCGGATTTTTCGTCGAACTCCGGCCAGACGAAACCGGCGTCGTTCTCGCTGGCGAGGAGATCCTCATAGCAATGCACGTTCGCAAGCTTGGTCTCCGGCATCCGCTCGCGCGAGGACATCACGACATAGGCCTCGATCGTCTTCAGCTGCGGCGCGATCGCCTCGACCAGCGGCAGCGTGGCGCGGTCGATGAACAGCAGCCGGTCCTCGGCGTGATTGATGATGTAGACGAGCTGCTCGGGGAACAGCCGCGGATTGATGGTGTGCAGCACGTAGCCCATGCCGGGCGCGGCATAGAACATCTCGAAATGGCGGTGCGTATTCCAGGCCAGGGTGCCGACGCGGTCGCCTTGCCTCATGCCGAGCCGCTTCAGAGCCAGCGCCATGCGCTTGATGCGTGGATGGGCGTCGGCGTAGGTGTAGCGATGGATGTCGCCCTCGATCTCGCGCGCGACGATCTCGGCCTCGCCGTGATAGTCCGCGGCATACTGGATCAGGCCGCTGATCAGGAGCGGCATATCCATCATCAATCCCTGCATGGTCTCCTCCGGATTGCCACGTCGTTGCGTGGCGTACGCTTGTGATTTTCGTGCGAGGTTAGCGGAACGTCACGGGACGTTCACGCAAAAAGCGAGGGACGCGATTGCATGCGTCACTTTTTCGGGGCTAACTGATCCGAAGCAGCGTCCGCCGTGGAGGAAATCGATGTCAGCGGAAAGACACAAGACCGGTGCAGCCGGCGAATCTACGGTCGATATTTCCGCACTCCGCGCGCGCTATCGCGACGAGCGCGACCGCCGCCTGCGCGCCGAGGGCAAGGCGCAATATGTCGAGGTCGCAGGCGATTTCGGCCGCTACCTCGACGATCCCTGGGCCGATCCCGGATTTGCGCGCGCAGCTGTCAGCGAGGAGACCGAAGTTCTCATCGTCGGCGGCGGCTTCGGCGGCCTGCTCTGTGGCGCGCGTCTGCGCGAGGCCGGCATCGAGGATTTTCGTATCGTGGAAAAGGCCGCCGATTTCGGCGGCACCTGGTACTGGAATCGTTATCCCGGTGCGGCCTGCGATACCGAGAGCTACATCTATCTGCCGCTGCTGGAAGAGACCGGCTACATGCCGGTGCGCAAATATGCGCGCGCGCCCGAGATCTACGAACACTCCCGCCGCATCGGCCGTCATTTCTGCCTCTACGAGCGCGCGCTGTTTCAGACGATCATCTCGCGGATGGAATGGCAGGAGCAGGAGGGACGCTGGCTGGTCGAGACCGATCGTGGCGATTGCATCCGCGCGCGCTTCGTCATTCTCGCCGGTGGCCCGCTGAGCCGTCCAAAGCTGCCGGGTATTCCCGGCATCGAGACCTTTAGGGGACACAGCTTCCACACCAGCCGCTGGGATTATGGCTATACCGGCGGCACGGCTGAAGGCGGTCTCACCGGTCTCGCCGACAAGCGCGTCGGCATTATCGGGACCGGCGCGACCGCCGTGCAATGCGTGCCGCATCTCGGCCGCTCGGCGAAGGAGCTCTACGTCTTCCAGCGTACGCCATCGGCGATCGGCGTGCGCGATGACCGTCCGACGGACGCAAGCTGGGCGCAGAGCCTCGAGCCCGGCTGGCAGCGCGAGCGCATGGACAATTTCACTGCGGTCATCTCCGGCGAGCCGTTCGAACGGGACCTGGTGCAGGACGGCTGGACCGGCCTGCTTGGCGAGATCCTGCTGGCGCCGCGCCGCCAGCCGCAGCCGGTGACCTCGCTCGAAGAGGCGCTGAAGGTCATCGAGCAGGCCGACTACCGCAAGATGGAAGAGATCCGCGCGCGCGTCGATAACGTCGTGAAGGACGAAGCCGCCGCGGCGGCGCTCAAGCCCTGGTACAAGGCGTTCTGCAAACGCCCATGCTTCCACGACGAATATCTCGACACCTTCAATCGTCCCAACGTGCATCTGGTCGACACCAAAGGGCAGGGCGTCGAGCGCATCACCGAGAACGCCGTCGTGGTTGACGGCAAGGCCTATGAGCTCGACTGCCTGATCTATGCCAGCGGCTTCGAGGTCGGCACCGATTACGCCCGCCGCATGGGCTTCGAGGTTTACGGCCGCGACGGCGTGAGCCTGTCCGAGCGATGGCGCGATGGCGTCAAGACGCTGCATGGCTTCTACAGCCGTGGCTTCCCGAATTGCTTCCTGATCGTCACGGTGCAGGCCGGCCAAAGCGCCAATTTTCCGCACATCATCGACGAGCAGTCGCAGCACATCGCCTATGTGATCGCAGAAGTGCGCAAGCGCAAGGCGCGGACGCTGGAGCCGACGCTCGCCGCCGAGAACGCCTGGGTCGACGAGGTCGTCAAGGCCGCGCTCGGCCGTCAGACCTATCTGGCCGAGTGCACGCCGGGCTACTACAACAACGAGGGCGTGTTCGACCCGATCGCGGCAAGAAACAGCCAGTACTGGCGCGGGCCGGTGGCGTTCCTGCGGCTGCTCGACAAATGGCGCAAGGAAGGCAATCTGGATGGCCTGGAATTGACCCACGGGATCGAGGCGGGCGGCTCTCAGGTTCCGGCTTCAACGGGATGATCCCGGGTCTATCAGGCGCGACGCGGCTCTACGTCATTGTCGGCGATCCCATCGCGCAGGTGCGCTCGCCGGCAGGCGTGACAGCCGCCTTCGCTGCGCGCGGCCATGACGGCATTCTCGTTCCGGTTCAGGTCGCGCCAGCGGATTTGCCGGATTTCCTCTCGGTGGCAACGCGGCTGAAGAACCTCGACGGCATCGTCGTGACCATCCCGCACAAATTTGCCTGCTACCAGGCCTGCGCCAGTGCGACCGAGCGCGCACATTTCCTGCGCACCGCGAACCTGATGCGCCGGCGCGCCGACCGCTCATGGCATGGCGACATGGTGGACGGCCTCGGCTTCGTCGGTGCGGCGCGGGCGAAGGGGATCGATCCCCGGGGCATGCGGGCGCTGCTGGTCGGCGCCGGCGGCGCAGGATCGGCGATCGCGCTGGCGCTGGTCGAGGCCGGCGTGAGCGATCTCGCGATTCACGACAGCGCGGCCGAGCGCCGCGACGCACTGATCGGCCGGCTCAACGGGCGCGGCAGAACGCCCGTGCGGGTCGGCACCGGGGATCCCGCGGGCTTCGATTTCGTCGCCAATGCGACACCCGCCGGGATGAAGGAGGGCGATCCGCTGCCGGTCGATGTCGCGCGGCTTGCGCCGACGGCCTATTGCGGCTGCGTCATCACAAAGCCGGAAGTCTCGCCCTTCATCGCTGCGGCCCGCAGGATCGGCTGCGTGACCGGGACCGGTACGGACATGTACGAGCAGCACCAGGGCATCATGGTGGATTTCCTGCTCGGCCGCGACGGGGAAGGGTAGGCGGTTGCCCCGGTGTCAAGGCACAGGTTGCGCCGGATGGGGCTTGAGCGATCAGGGCCGACGTAGGATCATGGGCCCGCGCGAGCCGGTCGCGCACGTTTATGTGAGAGGACCAGGGAATGACCAAGGGCAGGACCGTTGCGACGGCCATGATCGGCGCTGCAGCGCTGCTTCTCTCGCTGGCGCCCATGTCCCTGATATCCATGGCCGAGGCCGCGCAATGCGGCAGCTCGCCGGCGGGCTTTGAGGCCTGGAAACGCGAGTTCAGCGCGGAGGCGCAGGGCAAGGGCGTCGGACAAACCGCACTCTCGGCGCTGATGCAGACCAATTACGCCGGTGCCACGATCGCAGCCGACCGCGGGCAGCGCAGCTTCTCGCTGACGCTCGACCAGTTCCTCGCCAAGCGCGGCGCCACCACCATCGTCGCCAAGGGGCGGCAGCTCAAGCAGTCGCAGGCCGCCTTGTTCGCCTCGATCCAGCAGCGCTACGGCGTCCCGCCCGGGCCGCTGATCGCGATCTGGGGCATGGAGACCGGGTTCGGCAGCCAGCGCGGCAACCAGAACATGCTGTCGTCGATCGCGACCCTTGCCTATGACTGCCGCCGTCCCGAATTTTTTACCGACCAGCTCTATGCCGCCCTCAAGCTGATCGACCGCGGCACGCTGTCGGGGGCGACCCGCGGCTCCATGCACGGCGAGGTCGGCCAGACCCAGTTCATGCCCAAGAACATCCTGGCCTATGGCACCGGCAATCTCGAGGTTGCCGCCAATGCGCTGAACTCGACGGCGAATTTCCTGAAAGCTCATGGCTGGCGCGCAGGAGCCGGTTACCAGCCGGGCGAACCGAATTTTGCCGCTATCGAGGCTTGGAATGCTGCCGGCGTCTATCAGAAGGCAATCGCCCTGATGGGACGGCAGATCGACGAGGGAGGAGGGGCGGCCGCGTTGCGTTGAGGCCGCATGAAGGCTCGGCCGCGCACGAGAAAGTTCTTGCGTTGAGGAACTGACGGCACGAGGTTTGCTTTGATCGGGGGCAGGGCTGGCATGAGGAGACTCAATATGGCTACCCAGATCGTGATGGACCAGACGGGCGACACGCGCCACGAGTTTGATCCTGACAATGTCGAAGCGCTGGCGCGAGCCGAACGGCGCTTTCGTGAGCTGACCGGAGCGGGCTTCACCGCCGCCTATCGTACCGGACCCGGTGAAGTCACCCGCATCAAGTCATTCGATCCGACCGCGCACGAAACGCTGTTCTATCCCCGCCTGGTCGGCGGTTGATCTGAGCTGCTCATGATCGCGGCAATTTGGCTCCGTGCGCCGGCGCGTGCGCGTCTGCATGCGCTGCGCGAGCTCTATCGGCGCTTCTTCGGCGAGAACACGCCGGATGCCCGCGGCCGCCGGCTTTTGGCCGAATGGCTGTCGGCGGCGCAGCGCGCGCAATTCGAGCAGCATCGGTATTTCGATGTCATCGGCTGCGATACCGGCAAAAGGTACCGCATCCACTACGGCACGGCCGCCAATGTCCATGAGATCGACGATGAGGGGCGTGCGGCGATGGGATGGTGCTTCGTCCCGTCAGGCTTTCTCGTGCCCGGCGACGTGATGCTGGCGCAGAAGGTCGCGCTCGAGACTGACGAGAACGCGGCAATCGCGCTCGCCAACCGGTTTCCGCCGGCCACGCACTCGGAGCACTTTTACCGGCGCCCGTTCTAGCGGCCGGAGGGCGTACAGATCAGGAGTGCGTGGTGCGGTAGGCATCCAAAGCATGTGCCGCGAAGACAGCTACGCTGCAAAGCGCGAGCACGGCTGAGATCAGCTCGATCATAGCTCATCCTACCGTAGCGGCTGGGAGACGAGATTTTGGCAGCAGGCATAATCCACGATGAGGTCGAGGAAGAATTGCATGGTGGCCGTCCCTGTATGATTTTGACAACCAGATAACCGGCAATCTGTTTCAGGCGTGTTTCGTCGTTTTGGGAAACGGGTTTCGCGGGGAACCCCAAGGCTGGTTTGTGCACCGCAGACCCGCTACATCCCGCTCTGCTCAGTCCTTCAGCCGCGCCTTTCGGGTGGGCGGCAAGTCATACTGCGAGGCAAAATCATGGCGCAGGTCGAGTGGTTCGACGATCTCACCATCGGAATGCGGTTCAAATCCCCCGAGGTGCAAGTCACCGAAGCCGACATCAAGCGCTTTGCAGCCGAGTTCGATCCGCAGCCGATGCATCTCGACCACGAGGCCGCCAAGCAGACCTTGTTCAACGGCCTGGCTGCATCAGGATGGCACACCGCCGCGATCGCCATGAACCTCGCGATCCAGGCCCGCCCGTTCGGCCCGCATCCGCTGATCGGCGCGGGCGTCGACGGTCTGCGCTGGACCATCCCGGTACGGCCCAATGACCGCCTGCATCTGGTCGGCGAGGTCATGAGCCTGACGCCGTCGAAGTCGAAGCCGCAGGGCATCGCGCTGGTGAAATGGACCATGTTCAACCAGAACGGCGAGGAGGTTTACACCTTCACCCCGATCGCCATCATCCCCAGGCGGGTGTAGGGCCGGCGACGTTCAGCATCGGCCGGGATCAGCCTCCTCGAGCCCTTGCGGGCCGCAGGCTGAGGTGGTCATCTCCGCGTGGGGAACGCTGGAGGCTGACATGAGACGATTCCTTCTTGCCGCTTTGCTGAGCGCGGGCGCCTTGGGCGCAGCCGTATCGAGCACAGGGCCGGCGTTCGCGCAGCAATCCAGGGTCGGCGACTGGACCATCGAGAAGCGCGCGCAGGACACGCATTGCAATGCGAGCCGCGGCTACAAGGACAAGGAAGACGAGAACCGCAACTACGTCATCGTGATCACCTATTCCGAGAAGGCCATCGTGATCGTGATGATCTATGACGGTTGGGAGTGGGACAAGGTCGGCGAGATCCTCCGGGCCGACGTCGGCACCGATGACGCCGACATCATGAAGAAGGCGAAGTGGGAGGTCATGGACAAGACCACCGTGCGCGGCATCTTCGAATACGACCAGACGATCATGGACCGGCTGTCGAAGGCCAGGCGTCTCTCGCTCGATTTCGAGGATGATGACGAGGACAGCATCGAGATGCAGATCCCGCGCGCCGGCGAGGCGCTGGCCGCGCTGAAGTTCTGCGAGGAGAACCGGAAATAAAGTGCTGCGCCGCGCACAGCGCGCGCGATCGAGCAAGCAGCGCGAGGGCGCGTGACCCACAGCACACAGCCCGCGTGCTGTTCGCTTTTATCCTAGTCTTTGGCGAAAACGTCCAAGCCGCACCCTGCGGTTGACGTTACGCAAGGACGATGTTCGATATTTTAGCATCTCGTTGCACTGCTTTTTCTACGCCGACGGCGACGATCGACCGCTCTGTCGGCTCTGCCAATGTCCAATGCGCAAGCTCCCTTCGTCACCGGGGCCGCACGCCGATCGCATCGTCGTTCCGATGACGATCCTCCAGGCAAACCGGTTCTCGTCTCTCGTCGGCGAGATCTACGATGCGGCGGTCGATCCTGCGCTGCGCAGCGGCGCGCTGGAACAGGTTTCCCATTTCGTCGGCGGGTGTGCCGCGACCATCCTGTCCCGCGATGCGGCAAGGCTCTCGATCGAGATTCACCAGCATTTTGGCACCGAATCCCGCTTCCGCCAGCTCTACCGCGACAGATATGTCGAGCAGGATCCTCTGCTCGATCGTCATCTCGCTTTTGCGGCCGGGCACGCCATCGGCGTGACCGATATCATGCCGCACGCGGACTTCGTGGCGACGAGCTTCTATCGCGAGTGGGTCGAGCCGCAGGGCGCGATAGACCTCGCGACCGTCGCGCTCGAGAGATCGGACGCGCGTACCACGGTCTTGCAGGTGTTGCGCCACCGATCCCGCGGAACCGTCGACGAGGCGATGCGCGAACGCATGCGGCTGCTCGCACCCCACATCCAGCGTTCCAGGATCATGGGCCGGCAGATCAGGGCTCGCTCGCACACCGTGGACGATCTTGCCGATGTGCTCGACGGCCTGAGCACGGCGATCTGCCTGCTCGATGCGGATGGCCGGGTCGTCCACGCCAACGCGGCGTGCCGGCAGCTGTTCGTCGATGCAAACCTGCTCGCGATGGTCGGCGACCGGATCGTGGTCCGTAGCACCCAGGCCGACAAAATATTCCGCGGCCTGTTCGAAGTTGCCGCAGATGGTGAAACTCACCCGGCCGGTCGCCGCCGCATCGGGCTCGCGACGTCGGCGGACGGTCAGCACTATCTCGTCCAAGTCCTTCCATTGAAGCGGGAGCGCAGCCTGCCGCGAGACGTCGCGGCCACGGTGCTCCTCGTACAGAAGGCCGCGATGGTGCCATCGCTCGTGCCCGACGCCATTGCTGCGGCCTTCAGGCTGACGCGGTCCGAATTGCGCGTGCTGATGGCCATCGTCGAGGTCGGCGGCGTTCCCGATATCGCGGCAAAGCTCGGCATTGCCGAGACCACGGTGAAGACGCATCTCGGTCGCCTGTTCGAGAAGACCGGTGCCGGCAGGCAGGCCGACCTCGTGAAGATCGCGGCCGGCTTCACCGCGCCGTTTGTACAGCGAACGCGCCGCGACGACGACACCATGTGATTCATTTGACGGCGCAAGCCGCGCGGCGATGCAATGTCAATCCATTGTGATGAGCAGGATCGTCTGGTCCTCCGAACGTACGACGCGCGTCATTTGATACTTTCGTATATGGCGCCACTTGAATGAGAAGGGCAGCGTGCGCCACGGAGCAATGCGCGCCGGCACCGGACGCGGGTGCGGGAGACGACAGCGCGTGAGCGAGCCTGCCTGTCGGTTGGAGAAATTGCAGTGAGCGGCAAGGACGAATTTTCCATTCTCAATGTTTCGACGGACCACATTCCCGAAGACGAGCGTGTGCCGCTGCTGCGCGAATTCTATTGCCGCGGCGTGCTCAAGGCGGAGGTCGAGCCGACGGACGAAAAACCGTTCGCGGCGAGCCTCACATCCCATGGTTTGCCGGACGTCCAGCTGGTGATCGGCGGGCTGGTCGGAGCGCGGGTCATCCGTACCAAGCAACTGGTCGTCGACGGCAACGACAGCCTTGGCCTGATGATCAACCGATCCGGCATCGTCGAAGTATCTGCGCGAGGACGAGATCTGAGGCTTCATCCCGGTGACGCGGTTCTGACGAGCGCGGAGGACGCGACGATCTACGAACGCCTCTCGCTTGGAAATTGTCTGTCGCTGCGCGTGCCGCGGCGGGTGCTGGCGCCCATGATCGTGGACATCGACGACACCGTGATGCGAATCATTCCGGAGCGCGCCACCGGACTTCGCCTGCTGGTCGACTACGCGACGTCTTTGGTGCGCGAGCGCGCGTTCGCGGTGCCCGCATTGCGCCAGCTCGCTGTTGCACATCTCCACGATCTGATGGCGCGTGTTCTCGGCGCGACGGATGAGGTTCACGAGCTGGCCGGGCGCCGAGGCGTCCGGGCCGCGCGGCTGCGGAAGGTGAAGTCCTTCATCGTCAACAATTGCTGGCATCAGGACCTCTCGGTCGCGACTGTGGCGCAGGAGTTCGGCGTGACCACACGTTACCTTCAGCGGCTGTTCGAAGCCGACGGCAAGACGTTCTCGTCCTTCCTGACCGGGCAGCGCCTCAAACGCGCGCATCGCATGCTGCGCGAGCCTGACTTCGCCGGGCGGCCGGTGAGCTCGATCGCCTACGACGTGGGCTTCGGCGATCTCTCTTATTTCAATCGTTGTTTCCGGCGGGCCTATGGCGCGACGCCCAGCGGCGTCAGGAGCGGCGAAGCTCTGTGACTGCGCGCGGTGCGCGGCTCGCGCGACCAGGCGGGTGCCTATCGCAGTGCGCGTATTCGGCCGACTACGTCTTCTGGCGCGCGGAGTAGAACGATGACGCTGTGTTTCGGACGGCGCCGGCAATCGGAGTTGTGAATGCGCCGCTTCTTCTTTGATCTCCTGGTCGACAATGTCGTGAAGATCGATCCGGGCGGCATGGTCTTCGAGCAGGCTAGGGCCACGTTCGTCGTGGCCGACGAGATGGCGAGACATCTGTTTGTCTGGCGTGACGATCTGCGCGATCGCGACGCCTGGATTCGCGTCAGGGATGCCGGCGGACGAGAGGTCTATCGCGCCGCGGTCTGGTCAGAAAATGTCGAGAAGGTCGGCTGGGACCAGGCATGACGGTCCCGGCTTCACCTTCCGGGGCGGCAACGCCGACAACAGGTCGCGGCGCCAAGTACTTAACAATGCTGCGATGGCCGGCTTTGGCTTCGACTACCGCACCACCCAAAACGTATCCGTGTTCGGCGCGGTCGAGGGCATGATGATGTCCGACCGGAGCCGCACCGGCACAGCGAAGGGTGGCGTTCGCGTCGCGTTCTGAGCCGGCATCAGCCCTGGCGGCTCGAATGCGATGCCCGCCGGCCGGGCCCCATCCGCCCGGCCGGCGCCTCCTCCGATCGGAGGACGCCGCATGCTGTGGTTGTAGTATGTTTGGTGATATTGATCACTCAGGCCATTTCAAGCCATGCGCGGACTACGGAAGCTGCCCGAACTGGTCGAGTCCATCTATGACGCGGGGCTCGATCCCTCGCTGTGGAACAACGCCGTTGCCGGCATTCGCGATTTCGTCGGCGGGCAGGCCTGCGGGCTGTTTTCCAAGGATTCGATCAGCAAATTCGGCGTCACCCATTATTATTGCGGGGCCGACCCGCACTATATCCGGCTCTATTCAGAGACCCATTCGAAGTTCGACCCGCTGACGGTGCTGCCGCCGCATGGCGAGATCGTCAGCATCCCCGATCTCGTCAATTTCGGTGAATACCGGAAAGGGCGCTTTTACCAGGAGTGGATGCAGCCGCAGGGTTGCAGCGACGCGGCCAACGTCGTGCTCGAGACATCGCATGCGAGCTGCCCCGTGATGATGACAGTGCTGTCGGGCCGGCGCATGGTGGACCCGGCGATGAAGCATCGGCTCTCGCTGATCGTACCGCACGCCAGCCGCGCGCTGCTGATCAACCGCGCCATCACCTCGCAACTGACACTGGCGACGGCGCTGGTGGATGTTCTGGACAATCTGGCGTCCGGTATCTTCCTGCTCGATGCCTTTTGCCGGGTGGTGCATGCGAATTCGGCCGGTCACGCCTTGCTTGCCGCCGACGACGTGGTTCGGTCCGTTGCCGGGCAGCTCGTAACCAGCAGCGTGGAGGCCAATCAGACGCTGCGCGAGGCACTTGCGACCCGCAGCGAAATTGCCCTGCTTGCCACACGGGGCCATGCGATCCCGCTGCTTTCGCCGAGCGGCGAGCGTTATGTCGCGCATATTCTGCCGCTGTCGTCCGTGCTGCGAAATGGCAGCGAGCAGGTGGTCGATGCCGCCGGTGCGCTGCTCCTGCGCAAGGTGTCGCTTGGCGGGCAGTCCTATGGCGAGCTGATCGCACGGACCTTCGACCTCACGCCGGCCGAGCTGCGCGTATTCCTGTCGATCGTCGAGGTCGGTGGCGTCCCGGAAACGGCGGCAGCGCTCGGTATCGCAGAAACCACGGCGAAGACGCATCTGCATCGGGTGTTCGCCAAGACCGGCGTTTCGCGTCAGGCCGATCTCGTCAAGCTCGCGGCGGGATTCTCCAATCCGCTCGTCAACTGATTGGTCAATCGCTGTCGGGGTTGAACCTTTTGCTCCCACGATAGACTCAATTGTGCCGCCGGGCATGACGAACATTTCGCGATCTCCAAGTCACCATTGGCTGTTCTGATGTCTCGACCTCCCAAACAGTCCGAGTTGATCGAGAATATATATGACGCGGGTCTCCACCCTGAGTTGTGGAGCGATGTCGTCGTCAAGCTCAATGCGTTCATTGGCAGCCAGGCTTGCGGGCTGATTTCGAAGGATCCGGTCAGCAAGTCCGGTGCGACGCATTACTACTGCGGTGTCGATCCGCACTACATCCAGCTCTATGCCGAGACCTACGCCCAGTACGATCCGCTGGCTCGGCTGCCTCGCTATGGCGAGGTTCGTAACATCCCCGATCTCGTGAATTTCGACGAATATCGCCGCGGGCGGTTCTATCAGGAATGGCTGCGGCCCCAGGGCTGCGTCGATGTCGCCAGCGTCGTTCTGGAACAGTCGAAGTCGCCGTGTCCGATGCTGATCACCGTGATCCCCGGCAAGGGGATGCTCGATGCGGAGCAGCGGGCGCGGATGCAATTCCTGGTTCCGCATGCGAGCCGGGCGCTGCTGATCAACCGGGCGATCGAGCGGAAGCAGCAGCGGGCGATCGCGCTCGCCGATGTCGTGGATCGGCTGAATGCCGGCGTCATCCTGCTCGATACGGCCTGCAACATCGTCCACAGCAATCCTGCCGCGGACACGTTGCTCGCCGCCGATGATGTCCTGCGCTCTGTCGCGGGCCGGCTGGCGGCACGATCTTCCGCGGCAAATTCGGCGCTGCGCGATATCTTCCGTGACGCAGGCGAGGTTGCCGTCGCGGCCGCCGCCGGACGAAAGATTCCGCTGATGTCGCATGACGGCTCCTACTACGTCGCGCACGTCATCGCGCTGCCGTCGTTGTTGCGTGAAGGCGCGGCGGAGCGCATGTCGGCGGTCGGCGCCCTGTTCATCTGGAAGGCGGAACTCGACGGCCGCTCATGTGCCGGCCTCATCGACCGCGCGTTCGAACTGACCCCTGCGGAGCTGAGGGTCATGCAATCGATCGTCGAGGTCGGCGGTGTGCCGGAGACGGCCGTGGCGCTCGGCATCGCGGAGACGACGGTGAAGACGCATCTGCATCGGGTGTTCGCGAAGACCGGCGTCTCGCGACAGGCGGACCTCGTGAAGCTCGCGGCTGGATTTTCCAATCCGGTTCTGCACTGACGCGCTTTCCGAAGGCGCAAGCGAATCGCTCCGGCTCGCGATAGGTTCAAGCAGCAGCATCATTAGAAAGTTATCGCGGGTCGTTCGATCGAATGACGCGATTCTCCGCGCTCTCTTCTACGAGAACTCACACGTTTTCTTGCTCGACGCGTTCGATCTTCGTGTGAAGCAACTCACAGCAAGCGGAAGTGAACCTCATCAATCTCTCGCACAAGTTGAGAGGAGATTGTCATGCGAAAGGCGTCACCAGCTCCGGCCGGCAAATTCCGCGACATCGTCGCGCGCATCGGCGCGGCATTCCGCGCGCAGCGCGAGATCGACGCGAAGCGCGCGTTGCGGCGCTACGGCCATTTGCTGGAGCAGTCGCATGAAACGTCGCGTTTGAATGAAATTGTTCCCGTCTGCAATGAAGAGGATACTTTTGAAAATGCCAACAGAGTTGATCCGCGCGAGCGCGCGGCCGGCCGCACCACGTTCGAACGCGCGTAACGTCAACATTGTCGCCGCCGCGCTGACGGCGGCGCTCGTCACGCTTCAACTGGTCGGGCTGGCGATGCTGGAGCGTTCGCACGCGCAGCCGGTCTCTCGGCCTCTCCTGAATTCGCACGATGCGGAACTCTGCACCGGGACTGCCGATGTCCCGGCGACGCAGACACCCTACGACTGACCCGGAGAACGCATCGTGCCTGATATCACGACCAGCCTTCTCGTGAGCGTCGCCGTGTTCGCGGGCGCCTTCGTCTCGGGGCTTTCGGGTTTCGCGTTCTCGGCCGTGGCGGGCGCGATTCTGCTTCGCGTGTTTCAGCCGCTGGAGGCCGTGCCGCTGATGATGGCGTGCAGCATCGGCGTGCAGGCCACCAATCTGTGGGCGCTTCGGCGCAGCATCCGGTGGGAGGGCAGTCTGCTGCTGATCGTCGGCGGATTGATCGGCGTTCCCATTGCGGTGTCGCTGTTGCAATCCACCGACACGCATCTGCTCCGCCGCGGCTTCGGTATCATCGTCGCGCTCTATGCGGCCTACATGCTGCTGCGGCCGACGCTGGTGACGGCGGGCGAAGCCGTCGGCCGGCCCTGGGTCGCGTTGATCGGGTTCGGGGGAGGGCTGGTCGGCGGCCTGACCGCGATGCCTGGCGCGATCCCCACGATCTGGTGCGACATGCGCGGCATGCCCAAGAGCGAGCAGCGCGGCCTGGTGCAGCCGTTCATCGCCGCGATGCAGGTCTTCGCGATCGCGCTGCTGGTCGGACACCAGGATCTATCGTCGAAGGTGTTCGTCGACCTCGTGATCAGCCTGCCGGCGCTGTTCGCAGGCTCAGCGCTCGGTGTGATCGCCTTTCACCGGGTCAACGAGACGGTCTTTCGCAAGACCGTGCTCGTTCTGTTGTTGCTCTCGGGGATTTCCCTGATCTAGTGGCCTGCGCCTTCGTGCTTGAGACCCTGGACCCGCGCCGCGCTGGTGTCGCTGCTGTGATGCACCAGCGGCTTGTTGCCGGTGACGGTCCGCAGCAGCACATAGAACACCGGCGTCAGGAACAGGCCGAACACGGTGACGCCGATCATGCCGGAGAACACCGCGACGCCCATCGCGCGCCGCATCTCCGAGCCCGCGCCGGTCGAGAGCACGAGCGGCAAGACGCCCATGATGAACGCCATCGACGTCATCAGGATCGGACGCAGTCGCAAGCGGCTCGCCTCGATCGCGGCCCGGATCGGCGTGCGTCCCGCGAATTCGAGTTCGCGCGCGAATTCGACGATCAGGATGGCGTTCTTGGCGGAGAGTCCGACGAGAACGATAAGCCCGATCTGGGTGAAGACGTTGTTGTCACCCTTCGAGATCCAGACCCCGAACATCGCAGCCAGCAGCCCCATCGGCACGATCATGATGATCGAGAGCGGCAAGGTCAGGCTCTCGTAGAGCGCCGCCAGCACCAGGAACACCAGCAGGATCGCCAGCGGAAACACCCAGAGACCGGAATTGCCGGCGATGAACTCCTGATAGGTCAGGTCGGTCCATTCGAAGGCAAAGCCCGGCGGCAGCGTCTCCGCCGCGATCCGAGTCGCGACCTCCTGCGCCTGGCCCGATGAGAAGCCGGGAGCAGCCGCCGCGTTGATGTCGGACGACAGGAAGCCGTTATAGCGGATAGCACGCTCAGGCCCCGCGCTCTGGCGGATCGTGAGCAGCGCCGACAGCGGTACCATGTCGCCCGAGGACGAGCGCACCTTCAACTGCCTGATGTCATCGGCGCGGGCGCGGAACGGCGCGTCGGCCTGGACGTAGACGGAGTAGGTGCGACCAAACTTGTTGAAGTCGTTAACGTAGTAGGACCCGAGGTAGATCTGCAGGGTGTTGAACACTTCGGTCACGGGCACGCCGAGCTGAAGCGCCTTGGTGCGGTCGATGTCGGCGAAGAGCTGGGGCACGTTGACCTGGAAGCTCGAGAAGACGCCGGCGATCTCCGGCGCCTTCTGCATCGCCGCCATGAACGCCTTCGTCGCCTCGTTCAGCGCCTCATAGCCGAGACCGGCGCGGTCCTCGATCTGCAGCTTGAAGCCGCCGATGGTGCCGAGGCCGTTGACCGGCGGCGGGGGAAACATGGCGATGAAGGCTTCCTGGATCCCGGAATATTTCTTGTTGAGATCCGCCGCGATGGCGTTCCCGCTCAGGGCCGGACCCTTGCGCTCGTCGAACGGCTTCAACGTCGAGAACACGATTCCGGCGTTGGACGAGTTGGTGAAGCCTGCGATCGACAGGCCCGGGAACGCGACCGAGCTCTCGACACCCGGCTGGGTCAGCGCGATGTCGCTCATCTTGCGGATCACTTCTTCGGTGCGATCGAGCGCGGCACCGTCGGGTAGTCGTGAGAAGCCGACCAGATATTGCTTGTCCTGGCCCGGCACGAAGCCACTCGGCACCTGCTGGAACAGGAAGGCGGTCACGCCGACCAGGACCACGTAGAGGCCCATCACAGCCGCCTTGCCCGAGATCACCTTGGTGACGGTGCCGCTGTAATTCTCTGACGAGCGCGTAAACGCCTTGTTGAAGCCGCGGAAGAACCAGCCAAGGCCCTTTTCCATGATGATCGTCAGCCGGTCCTTCGGCTCGTTGTGGCCCTTGAGCAGCAGCGCCGACAGCGCCGGCGAGAGCGTCAGCGAGTTGACGGCGGAGATCACGGTCGAGATCGCGATGGTCAGCGCGAACTGCTTGTAGAACTGACCGGTCAGACCGGAGATGAAGGCGAGCGGCACGAACACCGCGATCAGCACCATTGCGATCGCGATGATCGGGCCGGAGACCTCGCGCATCGCCTGGTAGGTGGCATCGCGCGGCGAGAGGCCGCCCTCGATGTTGCGCTCGACGTTCTCGACCACGACGATGGCGTCGTCGACGACGATACCGATCGCGAGCACGAGGCCGAACAGGCTGAGCGCGTTGATGGAGAAGCCGAACAGATGCATCACCGCGAAGGTGCCGACGATCGACACGGGCACCGCCAGCAGCGGAATGATCGAGGCACGCCAGGTCTGGAGGAACAGGATCACGACCAGCACCACCAGCGCGATCGCCTCCAGCAGGGTGTGGATGACGGCCTCGATCGAGGAGCGCACGAACTGGGTGGGATCGTAGACGATCTGGTAGGATACGCCCTCCGGCATGTTCTTCTTGATCTCGGCCATGGTGGCGCGGACATGGTCGGAAATCTCGAGCGCATTGGAGCCCGGCGCCTGGAAGATCGGGATCGCCACCGCCTGCTTGTTGTCGAGCAGCGAGCGCAGGCCGTATTCGGACGCGCCAAGCTCGATGCGTGCGACGTCGCGCAGCCGCACGACTTCGCCGCGGGTGCCGGTCTTGACCACGATGTCGCCGAACTGTTCCTCGTTGGCGAGCCGGCCTTCGGCATTGACTGACATTTGCAGGTCGATACCCCTGACGTTCGGGGAGGAGCCGACCACGCCGGCGGCGGCCTCGACGTTCTGGGCCTGGATCGACTTGACAATGTCGCTCGCGGTCAGGCCGTGCTCGGCCGCCTTTTGCGGATCGACCCAGACCCGCATCGAATAATCGCCGGCACCGTAGAGCTGGACGTCGCCGACACCGTCGATGCGCGCCAGCCGGTCCTTGACGTTGAGCACGGCATAGTTGCGCAAATACGTCATGTCGTAGCGGTTGTTCGGCGACAGCAGATGCACGACCATGGTGAGGTCGGGGGACGATTTCTTGGTGATGATGCCGAGCTGACGCACCACGGCCGGCAGGCGCGGCTCGGCCTGCTGCACGCGGTTCTGCACCAGCTGCGTCGCCTTGTCGGGGTCGGTGCCAAGCCGGAACGTCACCGTCAGCGTCATCGCGCCGTCGGTGGTCGCCTGGCTCGACATGTAGAGCATGCCTTCGACGCCGTTGATCTGCTCCTCGATCGGGGTCGCCACCGTCTCGGCGATCACCTTGGGATTGGCACCGGGATAAGTCGCGCGCACCAGCACCGAGGGCGGCACCACGTCCGGATACTCCGAGATCGGCATCGCGAACAGCGAGATCAGGCCTGCGAGGAAGATCAGGACGGACAGCACGCCGGCGAAGATCGGACGGTCGATAAAGAACTTTGAGAGATTCATGGCCTTGCCCCTGCAAGAGAGACAGCTCTCCCGTTACCGGGACGCGGGAAATACCCGCGAACCCGGAATCGAGATGCGATGTCTTGGTAGCTCTATGACGTCGTTATTCCGGGCACGCGGTCCGGAATGATGTAACTAGCGTTGCACCACGTCCTGGTTGCTGTGGTTGGAGGCCTGCTGCGGTCCACGCGCGCCCATCGCGGCGACCTCCGTCTTGAGGAGGGCACCGGGACGCACGCGCTGCAGGCCATTGACGATGATGCGATCACCGGGCTTCAGTCCCGCCGTCACGATGCGAAGGCCATCGACCGATCCGCCGAGCGTGATTGGCCGATAGACCGCGCGGCTGTCGTCGCCGACCCCCATCACGAACTTCTTGTCCTGGTCGGTGCCGATCGCGCGCTCGTCGATCATCACCAGCGTCTGTTGCTTCGGCTGGCCCATGCGCACGCGGGCGAACTGGCCGGGGATGAGACGCCCGTCCTCGTTCCTAAACACGGCGCGAACCCGGATGGTGCCGCTCTGGCCGTTGACCTGGTTGTCGATGAGCTGGATGTGGCCCTTCGCCGAGAGACCGCCGGATGTCGTCATTTCCACCGGGATCTGGTCGAGATTGCCGCGCTTGCCGGAGGCATCCGCGATCGAGTTCAGCGCGCGCAGCACGACCTCTTCATCCGCATCGAACGAGGCGTAGATCGGATTGACCGACACCAGCGAGGTCAGCACCGGGGAGGCGGTGCCGGCGGCGACGAGATTGCCGACGGTGATCTCGAACTTGCCGACGCGGCCGTCCACGGGTGCACGCACCTCGGTGTAGTCGAGATTGAGCTTTGCGGTCTGGAGCGTCGCTTCTGCCGCCTTCACATTGGCGATGGCTTCGCGATTGGCATTGTCGCGCTGGTCGTAGTCGCGCCGTGTGACCACGGCATTGCCGACCAGCTGCGCGCCGCGCTCGAGCTCGCTCTGGGTGAACACGACGCGCGCTTTGGCAGCCTCGAGCTGGGCGTTGGCCTTGTCGACCTCTGCTGCGTAAGGCGCCGGATCGATCTTGAACAGCACGTCGCCGGCCTTCACCAGCGCGCCTTCGGTGAAGTTGGTCGCAAGGATCGCACCCGCGACGCGGGGACGAAGCTCGACACGGTTGATGGCCTCGAGCCGACCGGAGAAATCGTCCCACAGCACGGTCTGCTTCGGTTCGATCAGCGCGACCGTGACAGGGACGGCCTGCTCAGCTGCCGCAGCCGTTGCGGTCGCCTGCGCGGCACGTAAGTAATGGCCGGTCGCGATCGAGCCGGCCACGGCGAGGGCGCCCACGATGGCAACGCCGCCGAGGAGGCGGCGGAAACGGCCGGTGCGAGGGGAGTTTTGCGAGGGATGCATTTGCGCGCTCCAGATATGTAGTGTTCACTACAGATGTGGAGCTGGATGTCGCAGTGCAAGATACTTATGTATCATTCACTAAAAAAATTGTAGCGGCATACCGCAAGAATTGGAAGACAGCAGAGAAAATAAAGCTAGAACAAATAGATAGGATTCGGCGTTAAGCTTCAGGCAGAACGTGAATTCCGAGGAGACAGGCACATGGGCATGGGACGCCCCCGCGAATTCGACGCCGAAACGGCGTTGGACCAGGCGATGGAAGTGTTTTGGCGCCATGGCTATGAGGGCGCCACCATCGCCCAGCTCACCGAGGCCATGGGCATCAATCCCCCGAGCCTTTACGCCTGCTTCGGCAACAAGGAAGGCCTGCTCAAGGCCGCGCTCGACCGTTACACCAAATTGCGGGGCGTCTGGATGGACGAGGTGGTCGCCGCGCCGACTGCCCGCGACGTTGCCGAGCGGATGCTGATGGGCATCGCCGACAAGCAGACCGATCCCGCCAACCCGCCCGGCTGCCTGCTCGTGCAAGGCGGCATCGCCTGCGGCAGCGGCTCCGAGAACGTCCCGTTCGAGCTCGCCGCCCGCCGCGCCCAAAATGAAGACCAGCTCCGCGACCGCTTTGTTCGCGCCAAGGCCGAAGGCGATCTCAAGCCGAGCTCTGATCCCGCCGCGCTCGCGCGCTACGTCTCGGCCGTCTCGGTCGGCATGGGCGTGATGGCGTCCTCAGGCTCCGACCGCGAGGCGCTGCGTCAGGTCGCGAGCGTTGCCGTGCAGGCGGTCGAGGCGCAGTCGGCCGACAGAACGTGACGGCCGCCCGCCGTTGTCAATTTGACGATTGCAGCGAAGGCGGCGGGACGAAGCCGCCGTACTCGCGTTCGATCAGCCCGGCGAGCGCAATCGTCGTGCGGTCCTCGAGGTACGGCCCGATGATCTGAACCCCGACTGGAAGGCCCGACGGCGTTCGTTCGACCGGGACGGCGGTCGCCGGCAGTCCGCAGGTCGAGGCCGGGTCCGCCCAGATGAAGCACGCATCGGCATAGGGATGCAGTTTCCCATCGATCTCCAGCTGCCGCGCATCGAACGGCTCGGACTGGTCGTGCGGAAAGGCCGGTACGGCGGCGGCCGGGTAGATCACGGCGTCGAACTCGCGGAAGAACTGCTGCCACCGCTGCTGCAACTGCAGGCGCGCCGCGTCGGTCGCCAGCCATTCGCGATGGATCATGCCCCAGCCGCGGGCGCGCTCGGCCTGCAGGCTGCGGTCGTCGGCCGAGAGTGCCGCGGCAATTCCTTGCGCCTCCGCGAGAGCGGCCGGTGTCAGGCGCGGGCTTCTCGCTGCGTTCAACAGCTTCATGTAAAGCCGCGCGGAGTCGGCGAGATCGGGCAGTGAGGTGCTCGCGCGCGCGACCCGCGCGCCAGATTTGTCGAGCCGGTCGGCCAGCCGCCCAATGGCTGAACGCACGGCATCGCCCGTCGGCATCAGCGGATGGGTATCGATCAAGAGGATCCTGAAATCCTTGAGATCGTTGTGCCGCGGGGCCGGTAGCGCAAGGCGATAGCCGATCCCGTCGCGCGTCTCGTCGGGGCCGGCAATCACGTCGAGCGACAGCGCAAGGTCGGAGGCGGTGCGCGCCATCGGCCCGACGACAGCCAGATCGCCCTGGCCGGGGACGGGTAGTGCCGGCGGCAGGCTGTAGCCGCGCAGCGGCACCAGGCCGAGGCTCGGCTTGTGTCCGAACACACCGCAGAAATGCGCGGGCACCCGGATCGAGCCGCCGATGTCCGAGCCGATCGAGAGCGGACCGAAACCAGCCGCCAGCGCCGCGCCCGATCCGCCCGAGGAGCCGCCGGGTGACCGGCCGAGGTCCCACGGGTTGTTCGTCGTCCCGTGGATGTCGTTGTAACTTTGGAAGTCCCGCAAGCCGATCGGGATATTGGTCTTGCCGATGATGATGGCGCCTGCCGCCTTCAACCGCGAGACCACAAGGGCGTCTTCCGCCGGTTGGAAGTCCTTGAAATGCGGGAAGCCCCATGTCGTCGGCAGGCCGGCGACGTTGAACGGTTCCTTGAGGGTCACGGGAATGCCGAGCAGCGGCAGCCGCTCGCCGCGGGCAAGCGCGGCATCGGCGGCGCGCGCGGCCTCTCTCGCGCGATCGAAATCTCGGACGATGATCGCGTTGATGCGCCCGTCCAGCGCCTCGATGCGCGCGATCGTATGCGCGAGCAACTCGGACGCGGACACTTTGCGAGCGTGCAGGGCGGTCAGCAGGGCGCTGATCGAGCCGTAGTCCAGGTCAGCGGCATCTGCGGTCATCACGAGCTCCCTTGTATCCCGACTGAGACCTTGTAGCCCGGATGGAGCGCAGCGCAATCCAGGAGATATCCCGACGCGGATGCATGACCCGGATTACGCTATCGCTTCATCCGGGCTACGACGCTATCGCATCTGGTCGTCATGCCCGGGCTTGTCCCGGGCATCCACGTTCTCAGTGCGGCGTCGCAAGGCGTGGATGGCCGGGACAAGCCCGGCCATGACGCGGTGGAGAGCCTCAGGAAGCTTCCTTCAGCACCGGCGACGCAGATTCCTCCGCCTTGAGTTCCTCGAGGCTGCGATGCCGGGGTTCGATGCCCAGCGCCCAGACAGTGATGATCTGCACCACCAGCAGTCCGATCATCAGCGCCATCACGCCGGCCACGCCGCGCGACTCGAACAGCGACACGACGAGGAACGGCGTGACGATGGTAGCGCCGCGCCCCAGCGTGTTGACGAGGCCGGAGGCGCGCAGGCGGACCTCGGTCGGAAACAGCTCGGGGATATAGATGCCGAACAGAAGGGCGACCAGCACGTAGATCGGTACCGTCAGCGCGAAGCCGACGGCCGGCAGCAGGATCGGATCGGAGATCATGGGGTAAAGGATTCCAAGCGCCACCGTGATCAGGGATGCACCGATGATGGTGGGCTTGCGGCCCCAGCGGTCGGCGGTTAGCGCGCCGATGGCCGAGCCGACGGGCGCGCCGAGCGCCATCAGCAGCGAATAGCCGAAAGAGGTCGCGATCGAGAGGCCCTGCTTGACGAAGAACACGGGCAGCCAGGTCACGAAGCCATAGAGCAGGGTGTTGATGGTGATCAGGCAGACGGCGCCGACGATCATCCGCGACAGCAAGGGCGCGGTGAACAGCGTGCCGAGATCCGCAGATGCCGGGACCGGTGTCGTGGCCGCGGGAGGAGGCAGAGGCTGACCCTGCGCAGCTTCCTTCTCGATGGCTTGCATCAGCGCTTCCGCCTCAGCGGTGCGTCCCACCGCTTCCAGCCAGCGTGGCGATTCCGGCAGCGACTTGCGCAGTACCACACCACGAGCGCGCCGACGCCGCCGAGCACGAACATGGAGCGCCAGCCGAATTGCGGCACCACCACGGACGCGACCAATAGCGCCACGGGCAAACCGGTGACGACGCACACGGTGGTGAAGCCGAGCCATTTGCCGCGGGTGCGCGCGGGCACGAATTCCGTCATCGTCGAATAGCCGACGACGTTCTCCGCCCCGAGCCCGACGCCCATCACGAAGCGGCAGGCGATCAGGAAGGCCATGTTCGGCGAGAACGCCGCGGCAAGGGAGGCAACGCCGAAAAGGAGCAAATTGAATTGATAGGTGAAGCGGCGTCCGTAGCGGTCGCCGAGGAAGCCGGTGCCGAATGATCCCAGCATCATGCCGACGAAGGTCGCGGAGATGAAAACCGCGTTCTGGGCGAGGGTTGAAAAGCCTGTCTTCAGCGTGACGCTGAGCACGGTCCCGGCGATATAGATGTCGAAACCGTCGAAAAACATTCCGATGCCGATCAGCAGCATGATGCGGCGGTGGAATGGCCCGATCGGCAGCCGATCCAGACGGCTGCCTGCGTTCACCAATGTCGACATATACGCTCTCCCCTGACTGTTGTTCTGGTCGATGCGGCCCGCCTTCTATGGGCGGTCGGCCGCTTGTCGTTTTTTTGCTAGTTCAGGCGCAGTTGGTTGGCCGTGTCGCGATACCAGTCGAACGGCTGCTCGTGGGTCGCGACCATCACGCTCTTGGTGTTGAAGTGGTCGTTGAAGCTCTCGGTGCCGCATTCGCGGCCAATGCCGGAATCGTCGACGCCACCCCAGGGCGAAGCCGGGTCGAGACGGTGGTGATCGTTGATCCAGACGATGCCGGCCTTGACGGAGGCGGCGACGCGGTGTGCGCGGGCGACGTCACGGGTTCGGATGGCCGCCGCGAGGCCGAACGGCGAGTTGTTGGCTAGCCGCAGCGCATCGGCCTCGTCCTTGAACGGCGTCACCGAGGTAAAGGGACCGAACACTTCCTCCTGGAAGATGCGCATGTCGGATGTGACGTCGGCGAACACGGTCGGCTCGACGAAGTATCCGTTGTCGTGACCCGGCACCTTCGCGGCAACACCGCCGGTGACGAGACGCGCGCCATCCTCGTGGCCGTAGCCTACGTAGGTGAGAACGCGGTCGCGCTGCCGGGCGGAGATCACGGGGCCCATTTGGGTGCTCGCGTCGAAGGGATCGCCGACGCGGATCGTGCGGGTCTTGGCCTGCAGTTTCTCGACGAATTCGTCATAGATCGAAGCCTGGACGATGTGGCGCGAGGCGCAGACGCAGGTCTGTCCGGCGCCGATGAAAGCGCCGAACGCGGCGTAGTTGACGGCGCGGTCGACGTCGAAATCGTCGAACACCATCACCGGTGTCTTGCCGCCGAGCTCCATGGTCTGATGCGCGAACACTTTTGCGGCTGCGCTGCCGGCGATGCGGCCGGCCTCGGTGCCGCCGGTCAGGACCAGCTTGTTGATGTCGCCATGCTCGGCCAGCATCTTGCCGGCGCTCTGGCCGAGGCCGAGAACGATGTTGAAGACGCCGGGCGGAAGGCCGGCTTCGGTGAAGATCTGCGCGAGCTTCAATGTCGTCAGCGGGGTGTATTCGGACGGCTTGACCACGGTGACACATCCGGTCGCCAGCACCACGGCCAGCGACTTGCACAGGATCATCAGCGGGTGATTGAACGGCGTGCAATTGGCGACGATGCCGATCGGGGTGCGAAGCGTATAGTTCAGATAGGCGCCTTCGACGGGGATGACGGAGTCGCGTCGCGCCAGCGCAACGCCGGCAAAGTGGCGGAAGAAATCGGGCAGGCGGGACAGCTGGGCGCGGGTCTCGTTGACCGGCCGGCCGTTGTTGAGGGTTTCCAGCCGGTACAGGCTGTCGAGATTGGCCTCGAAAGCATCGGCGAGCCTGTTGACCAGTCTGGCACGCGCGCGTGTGTCCATGCCGCCCCAGGCCTTGCCTTCGAACGCCGCGCGCGCGCTCTTCATCGCGCGGTCGATGTCCTCGGCGGTCGAATTGGGGATGCGGGCGATCACGTCGCCCGTCGCGGGGTTGCGGACGTCGAGCATCACGCCGTTGCCGGCTTCGACCTCACGTCCATCGATGAAATTGCCATGGGTTTCGACGTCGATCGACGCGGGTTTCGATGGAATGTTCATGATGATCTCTCCTCGACGATGACGGCGTTGCGCTTGAGCGCCGGCAGAACGCGTTTTTCGGTGGCCCCGATATGGGCCTTGATGATGCGCGCCGCGGTTCGCGTTTCGCGGCTCTGCATGGCGTCGATCAGGGCGACGTGCTCGGCCACGAGCTTTGCCGGATCGTGACCCTTCAGATTGGACACGCTGACGCGGACCAGCCGATCGGCCTGGCCGATCAGGTCGCACAGCGCCGTCGCCATGCGGCGATTGCCGGACGCATGAGCCAGCGCGGAGTGGAAGCCGCGGTTGTAGGCGATGAAGTCTTCGTGGTCGCCGGAGAAGCGGCGAAATTCGTCGAGCGATTTCAGGACGCTGTCGGGAGCGCTCTCGATCGCCTCGGCGACGCAGGCCGGCTCCAGCGCAAGACGGAAGCGCAGGAGGTCGCGGGCGTCCGACAGCGAGATCGGCGTGACCCGGTAGCCCTGGCGCGGCTGCACCGTCACCAGGTGCTCGCGCTGCAGCCTCAAAAGCGCATCCCGAACCGGTTGGCGGCTCACCGAATAGCGCTCGGCCAGATCCTGCTCCCGCATTTCATCGCCTGGAGCGAACCGGCAGGCTAAAATATCAGACCTCAGAAGATCGTAGATGTTTTCGCGCAAAAGCATGATTCTAGGGACGTCGTTGGCTCCAATTTGGCAATCCTGATATTTCACGTCAAGAGCCAAATGCTTGAATTCCCTGACAGTTGATTTATCAATCGGGGGCCTCCACGGCACGCGAACGGGTGTGATCCCGCCGACGAAGTTAAGGAAAGACCGGACATGGACAGGCTTCTTGCCAACGGGACCGTCAACGCCGCGCAATCGGGCGATGGGCCGCCGCTGTTTCTCTTCCACTCGCTGTTGTCGGACCGTGCGAGCTTCGATGCGATCGTGCCCGAGCTTGAGGGATCGTTTCGCACCATCGTGCCGGAGTTGCCGGGGTTCGGCCGCTCACGTGCGGTCGAAGGCGGGCTCGTCGTTGTCGCAGACAGAATGGCGGAGGCCGTGAAAGAGGCTGCGGGCGGTGCGCCCGCGATCGTGCTCGGCAATGGCTATGGCGGCTTCGTCGCCTTGCAGATGGCGATCCGGCACCCGGAGATCGCCAGCAAGCTCGTTCTCGCCGATTGCGGCGCGGCGTTCTCGGAGCCCGGCCGCGAGGCGTTTCGCAACATGGCGAGGGTCTCGCGGGAGAAGGGACTCGAGGCGATCACTGACGTTGCGATGCGACGCTTGTTTGCGCCGGAGTTTCAGGAGCGGCATCCCGAACTGATGCGGGATCGTCGTGAAGCGTTTCTGCAGACGGATCCCGATGTGTTTCGCAGCGCATGCGACGCGTTGGCAAGCCTCGATCTCCGCGCCGAACTTGCCGCGGTGAAAGTTCCTGCCCTCGTTCTGGTCGGTGAGCACGACGAAGCGACGCCTCCGCCAATGTCGCGCGAGCTGGCCGCCGGTTTGCCGCGCGCCGAACTCAAGGTCATTCCAGGCTGCGCCCACGTGCCGCAGCTTCAGTCGCCGCGTCAGTTTCTCGGAGCTCTCAAGGGCTTCCTGCTTTGATCTGTGCCTGGCCGATGCCGACCCTGCGCTCGAAACGGCGATGCCTTCCGAACGGTTAATGGCTTCTGTGCGACAGCGAATTCACAAGCGGGGACGGTTCAATGCTGCGCCTGTTTTGCCCGACGCGTCAAACGTCCTCGGGGCTAGGCCCGCGCGATGCCGGAGCAAAATTCTTCAATGATTTGTACTGTGCATGGGGTTGTTTTCGCATTTTTTGTTGGAGCAGCCCCAGGCAACGAGGACCAGAGCATCAGCCGCCCGCATTGAAGCGGGCCTCCTAAGAGTTTTTATACACAGTTCTGGCACGCTCCGCGCGTCAATATCCGCAACCTGCATCGTCGCCTCTTATTGCGCGCACGAAAAGACGGGACCCGCGGGCATCGAGGGGGCGTGAGCCATGACTGCAGTTGCTTCGGACGCTGGTCGCGCGAAGGGCGGGATCGTGCCGATCCTGCTATGCGTGGTGCCGTTCAGTCAGATTCCGCTCGATGCCTATACGCCGGGCCTGCCGCAGATGGTGGTGGATCTCGCCACCGATTCCGCATCGATGCAGAACACCGTCACCGCCTACATGCTCGGCATGAGTCTGGCGCTGGTGCCGGTTGGAATCGCCTCCGACACGCTCGGCCGCCGTAACGTCCTGCTCGCGGGGCTATCGGTTCTCATCGCGATGAGCATCGCCTGTGCGCTCGCCACCAGCGCATCGCTACTGCTTGCGCTGCGCTTCCTGCAGGGCGTCGGTGGCTGCACCTGCCTCGTCGTCGCCTATGCGGTTGCGGCCGACTGCTTTCGCGGCCGCGAGCTCACGGCGATCTCTGGACTGCTTGGTGCTGCCTGGGGGCTTGCACCCGTGCTCGCACCGGCGGCTGGCGGCTTCATTGTCGAGCTGACGTCCTGGCGCGGGGTCTTCGTCATCATCGCCATCGCTGCGGCCATCGTCGCTGCGATCGTCGTGCTGCTTCTGCCTGAGACGTTGCCGGCGGAGCGACGCGCGCCGTTCGATCCGCGCCGCACGGCGAGCATTCTCCGCGAAGCGCTCGTCCGTCCGGGTTTCCTGTCCTTCGTGCTGGTGTTCGCCGCCGCGGCCAGCGCGCAACTGGCGTTCGGCGTCGTCGCGCCGTTCTTCTACCAGACGGGCCTCGGTTATTCCGCGGCCATCTACGGTCTCGTCGCGCTCGGCCTTGGCGGCGTCAATCTCGCCGGTGAGCTCGGCTGCGCGCATTTCGCGCGGTTCATGCCGGCCCGCGTGATGGGCTTTGGCGCCTTCGCGCTGTTTGTCGCGGGTGCCGCGGTCCTCACCGCGACCGGCATGACGCTTGGTCTCGACTTTATGTCGATCACGATCGGCGGCGCGCTGGTGCTCGGCGGTTGCGGCGTGCTGTGCCCGATGATGTACGGCATGGCGCTCGGCCTGTTCGAGCGCGACCACGGCCTGATCGGCGGCCTCATCAGCGCGCTCTGCTATCTCGCGGTCAGCGGCGCCATGGCGATCGCGGCGGTGTTGCCCGAAGCGACCCAGGCGCCGATCGGCTGGCTCTATCTCGGCCTCTGCGCCGTCGCAGGCACGCTGCTTGCGATCTCGCTGCCTTCGGCGCGCCACGCCACACAGACTTAAGGAAGGAACCCATTCATGACCACCGTCGGTTTTCGCGGCACGTTCTTCGACTTCGTCGACGATCCCTGGAAGCACATCGGCAACGAGCAGGCTGCCGCGCGTTTCCATCAGGACGGCCTGATGGTCGTCACGGATGGCGTCATCAAGGCGTTCGGTCCCCATGACAAGATTGCCGCCGCGCATCCGGGCGTCGAGGTCACCCATATCAAGGACCGCATCATCGTCCCGGGCTTCATCGACGGCCACATCCATCTGCCGCAAACCCGCGTGCTCGGTGCCTATGGCGAGCAGCTGCTGCCGTGGCTCCAGAAGTCGATCTACCCCGAGGAGATCAAGTACAAGGATCGCAACTACGCGCGCGACGGCGTGAAGCGTTTTCTCGACGCACTGCTCGCCGCCGGCACCACCACCTGCCAGGCCTTCACCAGCTCCTCGCCGGTCGCGACCGAAGAGCTGTTCGAGGAGGCGGCCCGCCGCAACATGCGCGTGATCGCGGGCCTCACCGGGATCGACCGCAACGCGCCGGCCGAGTTCATCGACACGCCCGAAAACTTCTATCGCGACAGCAAGCGGCTGATCGCGCAGTACCACAACAAGGGCCGCAACCTCTACGCCATCACGCCGCGTTTCGCCTTCGGCGCCTCGCCGGAACTACTCAAGGCGTGTCAGCGCCTCAAGCACGAGCATCCGGACTGCTGGGTCAACACCCACATCTCCGAGAACCCGGCCGAGTGCAGTGGCGTGCTGGTCGAGCATCCGGACTGCCAGGACTATCTCGGCGTCTACGAGAAGTTCGACCTGGTCGGGCCAAAGTTCTCCGGCGGCCACGGTGTCTATCTCTCGAACAACGAGTTCCGCCGCATGTCCAAGAAGGGCGCCGCGGTGGTGTTCTGTCCGTGCTCGAACCTGTTCCTCGGCAGCGGTCTGTTCCGCCTCGGCCGCGCCACCGATCCCGAGCATCGGGTGAAGATGTCGTTCGGCACCGACGTCGGCGGTGGCAACCGCTTCTCGATGATCTCCGTGCTCGACGACGCCTACAAGGTCGGCATGTGCAACAACACGATGCTCGACGGCAGCATCGATCCGGCGCGCAAGGATCTCGCGGAAGCCGAGCGCAACAAGCTCTCGCCCTATCGCGGCTTCTGGTCGGTCACGCTCGGCGGTGCCGAAGGCCTCTATATCGACGACAAGCTCGGCAATTTCGAACCCGGCAAGGAAGCCGATTTCGTCGCGCTCGATCCGAACGGTGGCCAGCTGGCGCAACCCTGGCACCAGTCGCTGATCGCCGACGGTGCTGGTCCGCGCACGGTCGACGACGTCGCGAACATGCTGTTCGCCGTCATGATGGTCGGCGACGACCGCTGCGTCGACGAGACCTGGGTGATGGGCAAACGCCTCTACAAGCAGAGCTGAAGCGGACGGTCGCGATGAGCGCATCTCCGGATCCGGCGGCCCTGGCGGTCGCCCTCGTCATCCAGCGCCGCATTGCCGACGACGGCTTTGCCGCGTTCGCGCGGTGGAACGGCGAGGTCGGCGAGGCGCTGAAGGCGTGGCCCGGCTTCCTCAGCCAGGAGGTTGTGCCGCCGCAGCCGCCGGCGCATGTGGACTGGGTGACCATCCTGCGTTTCGCGAACCCGGCCGCTGCCCGCGCCTGGCTTCAGAGCGATGTGCGGGCGCGGTTGATCGCGGACGTGCAGCGCTTCTTCGTCGGGTCGGAGGACGTTCATATCCTTCCCGACACCGGCGTTCAGCGCGACAGCGCGGTCTCCGCCGTCATCTCCTTCAAGGTGCCGGATGGACTCGAGGATGCGTTCCTCAAATGGCAACAGCGCATCCAGGCCGCGGAGGCCGAGTTCAGGGGGTTCCTCCGCCACAAGATCGAGCGGCCTATCCCGGGCCTGCTCGACGAGTGGATCGTCATCCTGTCGTTCGACAGCGATGCCAACCTCAACGCGTGGCTGGACTCGCCCTTGCGGCAGACGCTGCTTGAGGAAGGCGCGCGCTTCAACGCTGGCATGAACGTGAAGCGGGCAAGCTACGGCTTCAATTTCTGGTTCCCGGCCGGCAAGACGCAGGCTCCGGAGCAAGGGCCTGGCTTAATCTGGAAGAGCAACCTCATCGTCCTGCTGGTGCTCTATCCCGTGGTCTATCTCTGGGGCTATTTCGTCAGCGCGCCGCTGATCGACAGCCGCGGCGTGCCGGTCTGGCTGTCGCTGTTCGTCGGCAATCTCGTGAGTACCCAGCTGCTCGGCTGGTTTCTCGTGCCGGCCGCCTTCAGGGCGCTCGACTGGTGGATCAAGCCGAAGGCAGCGCTCGGCCGCCAGATCGCGGGATATGCACTGCTCGCCGTGCTCTATGCGGGCTCGATGGGCCTGTACGCGCTGCTGCTCGCATGGCATTGGGGACGGTGAGGCCATCCTCCGTGCGGACCGTTGCGGTGCTGTCGGGAAGAGGTCGGTCTCTGGACGCTGACGACCATGTTCGCCCTGACATTCCTCGGCACCTCGGCAAGCGTTCCCTCAGTGGAGCGCAACCATCCGGCCCTCCTGGTGGAGGCCGCGGGCAAGCGTATCCTGGTTGATTGCGGCGAGGGCACGCAGCGCCAGTTGCTGCGCAGCGGCGCCGGCTTTCGCCAGCTCGACCGCATCCTGCTGACGCACGGGCATCTCGATCACGTACTCGGCATCCCCGGTCTCTTCTCGACACTGGGGTTGCGGCAGACCTCCGACGTGATGACCGTTCATGCGGGTCCTAGCACGCTCGACATCGTCGTTCGCATGCTCGCAGGTCTGTGGGGCGCGGGCAGGGCGCCGATCCCCGTGGCGTTCGCGCCGCTGAGCGAGGGGCAAGTGATCGATGCCGGTGACTTCACCATCGACTGTTTTCCGGTCCGCCACCGCGACACCGACAGCTTTGGCTTCTCTTTCCAAAGCCCCGCGCGCCGCCACCTTCTGCCCGAGCGGCTTGCGTCGCTCAGTGTCCCGGACGGGCCGATGCGCGGAGAGCTGGCCGCCGGACGACCGGTCGTGATCGCCGGCCGAACCATCGATCCGGAGGACGTCCTGGGCCCGCCGGGCGGCGGCAGGAAGCTCGTCGTGGTCGGCGACACCGAAACCACGGATGGTCTATCTCGACATGTCGCCGACGCCGACATGCTGGTGATCGAGGCGACGTTCCTCGATCGTGACGCCGCGACCGCGCGGGACTACGGCCATCTCACCGCGACCGAAGCCGCTTCGTTTGCCGCCGCCAACAACGTCAAGCAGCTCGTGCTGGTCCACATGTCGGGACGGTACGAGGATGAAGAGATATTGGCCGAAGCGACAAGGGTGTTTCCGAATACGCGGATCGCCGCCGACTTCGATCGCATCGTGATCTAATCGCCATCACCGCACTCAGCTCGTCAATCCCGACTTGATCGCGAGATCCTGGACTTGGGCCGTCGCCTGCATCAGCCGCGGCAACGCCTGGTCGCGGAAGGCCGCCATGTCCATGCGCATCGCATCGACCGTGACGCTCAAGCCGCCGATCACAAAACCCTGAGCGTCGAAGATCGGCGTTGCCAGCGTGCGCAGGCCATAGGCATTCTCGCCGTCGGAGACGGCATGGCCTTTTTTCTTCACCTGATCGAGCCGGGCGAGCAGTGCATCGAGATCGGTCAGCGTTCGCTCCGACAGTTTGACGCGAGGACGCAACTCGAGCCGCTCGATCTGCTGGTCGCGTGGCAGATGCGCCAGCATGACATGACCGAGCGCGGCGCTGTAGGCGGGGATGCGCGTGCCCGGCCGGCGGTCCATCTTGTGACGGTCGAGGCCGGCACCGACGCGCGCGAGATAGACCACGTCGCCGCCATCGAGAATGCCGAGCGAGGCCGCATCGCCGACCGCTGGGACGAGGTCGCGCAGCAGCGGCTCGACGATCGGCCGCAACGAGCCGCGCGACAGCACGGTGTAGCCGAGGTCGAGACAGGCGACGCCGAGACGGAACCGGCGGCTTTGCGGAATGGCTTGGAGATAGCCGAGCTCGGTCAGTGTCTGAATCAGGCGGAACGCCGTCCCGCGATCGAGATCAGCCCGTGCGGCAATCTCACTCAGGGTCAGCTCGAAGGTTTCGCTGGTGAAACTCTTGAGCACGGCAAAGGCCTTGCCGACGGAGGCGACATAATTCTTGGGATTTTTGGCGCTAGTTTCCGATACGCGCTTCGCGGCCTTCCCTGCAGCCTTGGTCATGCTCGAATGCCCCGCCATGACAGCCATGCCCTTGACGTCGGGCCGAGCTGATTTTACGACTGCACCAGCAAATAACAAATGTTCGCATTCCGAACAACATCGTTCTGACGATCGGAGGAAGTTTTGTCGACATCATCGCTGCACCCTCATGGCGTGTTCTCCGCCGCGTTGACGCCGCTCGACGCCGAGCTTGCTCCCGATCATGCGCGCTTTGTGGACCATTGTCGCTATCTGCTCGACGAAGGCTGCGACGGCATCGCGATGCTGGGCACGACGGGTGAGGCGAACTCCTTTTCGGTGGCCGAACGCACCGCGCTGCTCGAGGCGGTGGTGGCTGCCGGCATCGCGCCGCGGCGGCTTTTGCCCGGCACCGGCGTTGCCGCGCTCAGCGACACCATCGCGCTGACGCGTCACGCGCTCTCGGTCGGCGTCAACACCGTGGTGATGCTGCCGCCGTTCTACTACAAGAACGTCACAGATGACGGAATCTATGCCTCCTACAGCGAAGTGGTGCAGCGCATCGGTGATGCGCGCCTGAAAGTCGTCCTCTATCACTACCCGCAGATGTCGGCGCAGCCGATCTCGCATGCGCTGATCGAGCGGCTGCGCAAGGCCTATCCGGCCACGTTCACGGGCATCAAGGATTCGTCCGGCGACTTCGCCAACATGACAGCGATGGTCGAGCGCTTCCCTGGCTTCGCGGTCCTGGGTGGTGCTGATCCGTTGATGCTGCCGCTGCTGCGCAAGGGGGGCGCGGGCTGCATCACCGCGACCTCCAATGTCGTCGCGCGCAGTCTTGCCTATGTCTTCAAGCACTTTGGCGACAGCGACGACGATCCGGCGCTCAAGGCGGCGCAGGCGCGCATCGTGAAGGCGCGCGAGCTGGTCTCGCAATTTCCGCAGATGGCCTCGCTGAAGGCGCTTGCGGCTGATCGCACGAAGCACGCCGGTTGGCAGCGCCTGCGGCCGCCGCTGGAATCCTTGCCGCCGGACCAGCTGAAAGAGCTGCTTGCGAATGCTGCGGCATTCGCAGCTTCCGCCTAAGCTCGGTACGGACGACGAGGCGACCTGATGTCCGACTCATTCCAGGATGCATTGGCCGGGCTCGCCGCGATCGTCGGCGACAAGCACGTCATCGCGTCCGGAGCCGACCAGGAGCCTTATGTGGTGGACTGGCGCGGGCGTTATCGCGGCCGCGCGGTCGCGGTGGTGAAGCCCGGCTCGACCGCCGAGGTCGCCTCCGTCGTCAAATACTGCACTGACAGGCGCCTTGCGATCGTGCCGCAAGGCGGCAACACCGGCATGTGCGGAGCCGCGACGCCGGACGATCACGCTGGCAATGTCGTGATCCGGCTCGACCGCATGCGAGCCGTGCGCGACGTCAGTCCGCTCGCCAATACGATCACGGTCGAGGCCGGCTGCATCCTCGCCGAGGTCCAGAATGCGGCGCGTAGCGTCGATCGCTACTTTCCCTTGAGCCTGGGTGCCGAGGGTTCCTGCCAGATCGGCGGCAACATCTCGACCAATGCCGGCGGCACGGCCGTGCTGCGCTACGGTCCGACGCGCGATCTCGTGCTCGGGCTCGAAGCCGTGCTGCCCGACGGGCGTATCTTCAACGGCCTGCGCGCGCTGCGCAAGGACAACACGGGTTACGCGCTCAAGCAGCTCTTCATCGGGGCGGAAGGCACGCTCGGCATCGTCACCGCGGCGGTGCTGAAACTGTTCTCGCCGCCGCGCAGCTCGGCGCTGGCGCTGGTGAAATTGCAGGGTGTCGCGCAGGCACTCGAGATCATGGCGCGCCTGCGCGGTGCGGTGGGCGACCGGCTCGGCAGCCTCGAAATCATGTCGCGCTCGCAGATCGTGGCGATCGCGGAGACCGTGCCGCACGTCACGATCCCGTTCGAGCTGACGACGCCGTGGTACCTGATTGTCGAGTTGACGGACACGCTTGCGGGCGTCGATCTCGACGAGCCGCTCGCCACGGCGCTGGCGGATGCGATGGAAGCCGGCATCGCCGAAGACGTCATCCTGGCCTCCAACCTCGCGCAGGCGAAGGCAATCTGGGCCGTCAGGCACAGCGTGTCCGAAGGCAACAAGCGCAGCGGCTATGTCGTCTCGCACGACAGCGTTGTGCCGCTGGAGCGCCAGGCGGACTTCGTCACCAATGTCGAGGCCCGAATTATGGCCACGGTACCGCATGCCCGCGTGGTGATGCATGGCCATATCGGCGACGGCAACATCCACGTGATCGCCCTGATCGACCGTGCGCATTGTCAGGAGCCGTCGACGACGGCCGCCCTGGTAGCGCAAATCAATGAGATCGTCGACGACGAGACAGCAGCGCAGGGCGGGGCGATCAGTGCCGAGCACGGCATCGGGATCACCAATCGCGTCCGGCTGGCCCGTGTCGTCGATCCGCTCGATATCGAGCTGATGCGCGGCATCAAGCGCTTGCTCGATCCGAACGGCCTGATGAACCCCGGCAAGATCTTTGGCGCGGGAGCAGCATGACGATGACGGTCGTGCGCCTGCTTGCCGACGATCTCACCGGCGCGCTCGACACCGCGGCGGAGTTCGTCGGCCTGTGCGGACCGTTCGACGTCACCTGGGCGGATTCGCCCGCGGCTCCGGGCGCGCAAAGCCTCGCGATCGACAGCGGCACCCGCGAGCGGTCGAAAGCCGACAGCGTCGAGATCGTCGGACGGTTGGCGCCGCAGCTTCAGGGTGGGACGATCGCCTACAAGAAGGTCGATAGCCTGCTCCGCGGTGCCTGGGCGGCCGAGCTCGGCGCCTGCCTGCGCGGCGGCGATTGGGCCTCGTGTGTGGTCGCGCCTGCCTTCGACTATCAGGGACGCCGTACCGTCGAGGGCCAGCAATTCGCGCGCACTGTACAAGGTGACTGGCATCGCGTCGGCGACAACCTGCTGGACCAATTGAAACTGGAAGGTATCGAGGCGCGGCAGGGCGGCCCTGGCAAGCTCGCGCAAGGTGGCGTTCAGGTGTTCGATGCCGAGAGCGACATCGATCTCGATCGCGTCGTCGAAATGGCGGGGCAGATGCCGGGGCCCGTGCTCTGGTGCGGAAGCGGCGGGCTGGCCGGCGCGCTCGCCCGCGGCCATCGCGCCGATGCCCCGAGCCGGCTGAAGCGGCCGGTGCTGGGGCTGTTCGGTTCCGACCAGGCCGCCACTGCCTCCCAGCTCGCAGCATGTGGCGAAGCCACCATCGCGTTGGCCGAAGGTGAGGGGGGCGCAGGCGTTCAACGCAAGCTGGCTGACGATGGCGTGGCGCTGGTGAAATTCGCGCTCGCGGATGGCCTTTCGCGCGCCGAGGCCGCCCAGCGGATCGCGCGTGAGCTGACAACGCTGATTTCGGCTCTCGATCCGCCCGGAACCTTGATCGTTGCTGGCGGCGAGACCTTGAAGGCCGTATGCATTGCGCTCGGCGCGCATGCGCTCCAGGTGACTGGGCGTATCGTGCCGGGGCTACCACGCTCGATTCTGCAAGGCGGCCGCTGGGCCGGCGTCGACGTTATCTCGAAATCCGGCGCGTTCGGCCCGAGCGAGCTGTGGCGCGATCTGCTCCGGGACAATCATTTGCTCAATACGGGGAGCCCGACATGACCTCTCGTCATCTTGCCATCACCATGGGCGATCCGGCCGGGATCGGCCCGGAGATCATCGTCAAGGCCTGCGTCGGGCTGAAGGACCGGATCGCGACAGGCGATCTGCGCATCCTGATCATCGGCAGCGGCGCCGCGCTCGAGGATGCCAGGGCCGCGCTCGGCGCTGCCGTTGCGATTCCGGAGGTGAGTGCCGACGATGCTGACTGGCCGAACCTCTGCTTCCTCCAGGCGGATGTCGAGGGCACCCCGATCAAGCCGGGCGTGCTCAGCGCAGACGGCGGCCGCTTTGCCTACAAGGCGATCGAGCAGGGCGTGCGTCTGACCCAGGCCGGCCGGACTGCGGCCATCGTCACCGCGCCGCTCAACAAGGAAGCACTCAACAAGGCCGGCTATCACTTCCCTGGCCATACCGAGATGCTGGCGCACCTCACCGGTGTGCGCGGATCGGTGATGCTGCTCGCCCACGGCAACATGCGCGTCAGCCATGTCTCGACCCACGTGGCGCTGGAAGACGTACCGAAGCGCCTGACGCCGGAGCGTCTGCGCATGGTGATCGATCTCACCAACGAGGCCTTGCTGCGGCTCGGTATCGCCAAGCCAAAGATTGCGATCGCCGCGCTCAATCCGCATGCGGGCGAGGGCGGTCTGTTCGGCCGGCAGGATATCGACGTTTCGGCACCGACGATTGCCAAGGCCGTCGCCGATGGCCTCGACGTCGTCGGCCCGGTGCCCGGTGACACCATCTTCGTCAAGCTGCGCGCCGGCCAGTACGATGCTGCGGTCGCGATGTATCACGACCAGGGGCACATCCCCGTCAAGCTGCTGGGCTTCCAGGTCGATCCCGCGACCGGCCGCTGGCAGGAGCTCTCCGGCGTCAACATCACGCTGGGCCTGCCGATCATCCGCACCTCCGTCGATCATGGCACCGCCTTCGACATTGCCGGCAAGGGCATTGCCAACGAGCACAGCCTGATCGAGGCCATCGACTATGCCGAGCGGCTCTCCGCTGGCGTCTCCGCCTCCAAGTCATGAGATCTAGCGCACGATGACCAACGCCTTCACGCCCATCGAAATCCAACGTCCCACCATCCTGGAATTCGGCAACGGCACCATCACGGCTGCTGCGCGCTTCGCCGAGCGGATCGGCGCCAGGCGGCCGCTGGTGATTTCCGATCCGTTCAATGCGCGCCGCGTCGATGCGCTGGTGCTGCCGGGTGCAGTGAAAGTGTTTGGCGACGTCAAGCCTGAACCGGACCTGCCTAATCTGGAGAAGGCGGTGGCGATGGCGAAAGAGGTCGCGCCTGATCTCGTCGTCGGCTTCGGCGGCGGCAGCGCGATGGATCTCGCCAAGCTGGTCGCGGTGCTCTGCACCAGCGACGTGGCCTTTGCCGATATCGTTGGACCGGAAAAAGTCGCCGGCCGCAGCGTGCCGCTGATGCAGATCCCGACCACGTCGGGCACCGGCAGCGAGGCCGGCACCCGCGCGCTCGTCACCGATCCCGTCAGCCAGAACAAGCAGGCGGTGCAGAGCCGCTTCATGCTTGCTGATATCGCCATCGTCGATCCTGATCTCACGATGACCGTGCCGAAGGAGGTCACTGCGGCCACCGGCGTCGATGCGCTGGCGCATTGCGTCGAGGCCTATACCAGCCGCAAGGCGCATCCGATGATCGACCTTTATGCGCTCGAGGGCGCGCGGCTGGTCGGGCAATATCTCAAGCGGGCGGTCGCCGACGGCGGCGATCGCGAGGCGCGCGCGGGTCTCTCCCTGGCCTCGCTCTATGGCGGCTATTGCCTCGGGCCGGTGAACACCACTGCCGGGCATGCCGTCGCTTATCCGCTCGGCACGCGCCATCATGTCGCGCATGGGCTCGCCTGTGCCGTGATCTTCCCGCACACGCTGGCCTTCAACATGCCGGCAGTCGAGGCGAAGACGGTCGCGGTGCTGGCGGCGCTCGGCCTGCCGGCACGGAACGATGCGAAGCTCGCATTCGACGCCACTTACGAGTTCTGCAAGAACCTCGGCATCGAGATGCGTCTGTCCGCGCTCGGCGTGCCCAAGGACGACTTCGGCGTGATGGCCGACGAGGCCCATGCCATTCGCCGCCTGCTCGACAATAATCCGCGAGACCTCGGCCGGGATGCGATCCTGAACATGTACGAGGTCGCGTTCTAGTCACCTCCGCCGCGCGCGGCACCCAATCAACAAACAGTAGCAGTAGAGGAAACTTCGATGAGATCGATGTGGCTTGGTCTTGTGTCAGCCGTGCTGCTGGCGACGTCGCCGGCAAAGGCGCAGGACGGCTACCCGTCCAAGCAGGTGACGGTGATTGTGCCCTTCGCCGCCGGCGGTACCGCCGACATCTTCGCGCGCATGGTGTCGAACCATCTGCAAGTGAAGCTGGGCAAGCCGTTCGTGGTCGAGAATGTCGGCGGTGCCGGCTCGATCCTCGGCGTGACGCGGCTGGCGAAATCGGCGCCTGACGGCATCACGCTCGGCCTTGCCAGCACCTCCGCGCTCGCGATCAACCCCACGCTCTACGGTCCGAAGCTCAGCTACCAGCCGGACAGGGACCTGGTGCCGGTCGCCCAGATCAGCGTCGTGCCGAATGTGCTCGTGGTGAATCCGAACAAGATCAAGGCGCGCACCGTGCCGGAGCTGATCGCCTATCTGAAGGCGAACCCGGACAAGGTCTCGTTCGGCTCGGCCGGCGTCGGCACCTCGCAGCATCTTGCCGCTGAACTGTTTCAACAGATGACCGGCACCAAGATGGTACATGTGCCCTATAAGGGCTCCAGCCAGATGCTGACGGATCTGTTGAGCGGCCAGATCGATCTTGCCTTCGACAACGTGCCACTGCTGCTGCCACAGGTGAAGACCGGCCAGCTCGCGATGCTCGCCACTGCAACGCCCAAGCGCGCCGCCTTCGATCCGGAAGTCCCGGCCGTCGCCGAATTCCTGCCGGGCTTCGAAGCGGTGGCCTGGCACGGCTTCTTCGTTCCCGCGGCCACGCCGAAGCCCATCGTCGAAAAGCTGTCGGGCGAGATCCGCGCCTTCATGCAGCAGCCGGAGACGGTGCAGAAGATGGCCGAGCTCGGCGCGGCCGCGGTTGCGGTCGATTCCGAACCTTTCAAGGCCTACATCGCCTCCGAGACCGAGCGGTGGAAGAAGGTGATCGAAGCGGCGAATATCAAGCTGGAGTAGGCGACGGTCGCTTATCTGGCGGACGGGTCGCTGTCGGCTCGGCTTCCTCACGAGCCCCCGCTGAGCGCGGGGCTCGCCCCTCATTCGAAGAATTCGCCAACCCAGTTGTGCCTGACAGCCTCGACGTGCCAGCCCATTGCGCGTTGCGCGTTCGGCAGGGGATCCGGCACGTCGCTGCGGACGTGACTGCCTAGGCCTCGCGCACGGTGCGCGTGGCGTCCTTCGCTCCGCAGGCGAAACCTGCCTTGTGACTCGAAAATCCGGCTGTAGCCGTCGGTCGGAAAGAAAGTTCCTGCGATCGGAAAGTGGGTCGGCTGCTGCCGAAGCATCAGGAACGTGATGTCCTCCGCGGTTTCCGAGAGACGTGTCATGACTGTCCTGCTGAGAAACACCTTCAAGGCCTGGATCGACCGGGCGCCGGGCGCGCCGCCCAAGCTGGTCATGGTCGGCGACGTGAGAGTATCGACCGATGGCTGGCAGGCCCGGCTGACCAGGCGCTCGCCGCAGGGTATCAATCCGAAGATCCTGATCCTCGACGTCAAGACGCAGCAGCCGGGCGGCGATGCGCAGGAAGCGATCACCACGATCCCGCTCCGCTACGAGGAGAGCCCGCCGCAGGACGAATACGGCCAGGTGATGATCGCGAACGGCAAGGCTGAGATCGTGGTTCGAGTCTGCGGCTCGAACTAGCCTAGGCGCTGATGAAGCAGCAGACGGGGGGATTTTCGGCCGCAGGCATCAGCGAACTGGATCAGGCGCTGCCTGCGCCGGCGGGTCTTGGTTACCGGCGCAGTCGGGCCGCCGGTTCACAGGCCCGTGCACCGCAGCGCTTGCCAGCCCAAGGCCGAGCGGGTAGAACGCTGCCACGCCTGAGCCGTGATTTGCGCCAAACGCGCTTCCGGCCGCAGCTGAACAAGTCAGCAAGCTATTGAATTTGTTCGGCTATTCCATTGGGGAATGGTGTAACGGTAGCACAACAGACTCTGACTCTGTTTGTCTTGGTTCGAATCCAGGTTCCCCAGCCAGTTCCGGGCGTTTTACCCAGATCATAACCTGCTCTGAATCGGGCCCGCGCGTCGCGAGCCTGACGTGCCGTCGGCAGGCCTCCCCGTCGTCGGTGCGGCCTCGGCGCCTTGGCCCGACTTATCGCGCCCGCGATGCGCCGCGCGGCGATGCAAGGCGAAATGACTAGCGGCGCTTCTTCCGGCCTGTCTTGGCGGCACGCTTTTTCGGCGCCCGTCGCTGGCCGCGACCTGCATCTGCCGCGCCCCATGGAATTTTCGCGCTGACGCGCGTCTTGGCGCCGACGAGATTGGGCGTCTGGTTGTATTTGAGGCGACGGAGTTTGGCCGTGACGAGTTCGCTCAGCTCCTGGAACGACGGATTGGCGCCGCGGTCTCGTTGTTCGCGCAGCACCTTCGCCATGCAGAACGTGTAGGCGCCATACGACGTGACGCCGTCACGATATTCATAGGACAGCTCCTGCTCCTGGCAGGCCTCGAGGAGAATCGGCAGATAAGGACCGTGATGCCCGAGCTCGGCCCGCGTCTTGTTGTATTCCTTGTCGGGCTGGGTGCGGAGCGCCATGCTGCGCCCGAGCCGCTGCGTGGCGCCGTTGTCGCCGAGATAGTCGGCGCCGTTCTTGCTCTTGCTCAGACTCTCGTTGAGGGGAGGGAACTCGCGCGGCACCCACATGCCTTCGCTTGCCTCCCACCGCAGCGCCCGGTGGCGGATATCGTCGGGCGGCGTCAGGCCGCGGATGCGTGGACCGCCGTCACGTGTCATGCCGCCGGAATGGCAGCAGTCGAGCATGGCGACGAAATAGCAGTCGTACGGAAGCTGTGAATAGAGCTGGCTGAACTGGCGGTCGAGAATCGCGTGCTCGGGCGTCCAGTCGAAATCATAGGGGACCAGGCACTCGTCGACGCTATCCGGTGCGCCGCTCGGGCTGTATCTGGGAATCTGGGCGCCATGGCCCGAGTAGACCAGCATACGCTCGTCGCCGTCGCGGACGCCCTCGAGCAGCCAGTGAAGCCTTTCCATGATACCCTGCGCCGTCGCCCGCTCATTGAGCACGACGCGTATTTCGTCCGGCTTGAAGCCGCTTTCCTGTAGCACCGAGCTCATGAGGAATACGTCGTTGACGCATCCTTCGAGTCTGTCCGCGGGTTTGGGATAGTCGTTGATGCCGATGAGCAGGGCGCGGCGGGTCGGCCGGGTGTCAATGCGGGCAATTCCCCGCGCGGCGCTGACGATGGAGCGTGACGCCGGCACCGGGACCACGTCGTGCCAGACGGTGGCGACGGTCTCGGGGCGCGACAGGTACCAGGTCGCGTTGTGATTCAGGAGATCGTTGGGGACATCGAACGGTGTCAGCACCTGCTGAAAATTGTCTGCGGCGATCTCGAGCGGATAGGTAAGAACGCGATCTTCCCGGTTGAACAGATGGTACCATTTCCGGCAGGGAAGGTCCTGAATGCGGCCTGCAAAGATGTCGCGCACCGCGGGATTGCCGATCTGCGAGCCGAACGTGACGAAGACTTTGTCCCTGATCGCTGCGGGGTTGCGCACGAACGTGTCGTAGCAGATCAGCGAGCCGAGGCTGTGAGCCAGGACAACGTCGTAGTTGCCGCTCTTCAGCTTATCGAGGACTGCGCCGCGCAGCGCGGCCTGCAGCTGCTCATCCACCGACCACTGGGCGACCATGCCCGCGGTCCATCTGATCAGGGTTGGTACATCATCCAGGCTGCGTGTGCCCGCGAGAAGATCATCGACCCCGTGGACGGTTGCGCTCGCGAGCAGTTTTGCTAGTGCGATGCCATAGGTGAAGAGGTTCGGCGGGTTCTTGTCGAACAAGTCGTCATACGAGAGGAAGTCGATGGCCGGGTTGAGGCTCTGATCGACGGACTGGACGGCGCGTATGATCGCCTCGGACCATGACTTTCGAAACTCGGCGTCGATCTCCGCGTGACCGACGCCGTGGACGCAAAGCAATGACAAGCGGGTGCTCATGAACGCTGCCTTCTCAACTGCAATCTGAAGTAGCCGATGTGCGAGCGCAAACGTGCGGGATGATGTCACGGCGCCGCGAGCTTCAAATGTGAAGTAGCGCACGAAATCCTCGCGACAGTTTGCCTCACCTTGCGGGTGCGATGACGTGTCGGATCGCCGTGCGCCGCTACGTCCTTGGGGCAGGCAACCCAAAGGAGATCCCGTGATGCCCTATGTCGATGGTTTCGTGCTGGCCGTGCCGAAGGACAAGATCGAGGCCTACAAGGCGCTGGCGCGAAAGGCCTGCGCGGTGTGGATGGAACACGGCGCGCTCGATTACGTCGAGTGCATCGGCGACGACGTGCCCTATGGCGAATTGACCTCGTTTCCGCGCGCGGTGATCGCGACGGAGGACGAGGTCGTGGTGTTCTCCTGGATCGTCTACCGTGACCGGGAGACCCGCGATGCCGTCAACAAGAAGGTGATGGCCGATGAGCGGCTCAAGGGCGCCGACATGCCCTTCGACGGCAAGCGCATGATCTATGGCGGCTTCACGACGCTGCTGCGGGCGAGCGACGTCGTCGGCTGACGGCGTTCGCAGGGTGGGTTGGCGACAGCCTTACCCACCGCCTCTGCGTTCGCGGAAACACACGGGGGCCGGGTTACGCCAGCGGACCGCGCTTGGCACAGTCGCAGTGTTAACCCACCCCTGCAGATGGCAATGACGTCCACCGTTCGGGTTACCGCGTTCGCGCCGGGCGACGCCGGATTTGAACGCCGCCCGCGCCGGCGCGTTCGCTGCCTCCCATGCAGCATTGCGCAAGTCCGTTTCGTCTTGCCGGTGTCCGGCTGGCATGCCATCCTAGATCCACCAGGCATAAACAAACGGAAGCGGGCGCTTAGCCTGCAGCTTCCAAAATAGCTTGGTTGGGGAAACCCTTTGGGAGGTCTGATTTGATGAATTTCAAGCACGTCACCGGGCTGTTTTGCGCAGCCGCGATGTTCCTTGCGCTCGGCTCCGGCGCGCAGGCCCAGGACAAGGTCATCAAGATCGGCGTCATCATGCCGATGTCCGGCGGCACCGCCTCGATCGGTGCGCACGCCAAGGCGGCGCTCGAAGTCGCCATGGACATCATCAACAACGCCCATCCTGAGCTTGGCAATCTGCCGCTGGCGAAGAACGCCGGCCTTGCCGGCCTCGGCGGCGCCAAGATCGAGGCTGTGTTCGCCGACAACCAGGGCAACCCGGCGACGGGCCAGAATCAGGCGCTACGCCTGATCACGGAAGAGAAGGTGGCGGCCGTGTTCGGCTCCTACCAGTCCGGCGTCACGCTGACGTCGAGCGCGATCGCCGAGAAATACGGCGTTCCCTTCCTGAACTCGGAATCGGTCGCCGCCAATCTCACCGAGCGCGGCTTCAAATGGTTCTTCCGCACCACGCCGATCGCGACCGATTTCGCCAAGATCTATGTCGACTTCCTCGCCGACATCAAGGCGCAGGGTGCCAAGACCGACAGCGTCGCGGTGGTCCATGACAACACCGAATACGGCACCTCGGTCGCCAACACGATCGCCGGCGCCTTCAAGGAAAAGGGCCAACCGATCGCGCTCGACATCGCCTATCCCGTCAATGCGACCGACTTGCAGGGCCAGGTGCTCCAGCTCAAGGACAAGAAGCCCGACGTCGTCATCATGATCAGCTACACGTCGGATGCGATCCTGTTCGCCAAGACCATGCAGTCGCTCGATTACAAGCCGGCCGTGCTGCTGGCGGACGATGCCGGCTACTCCGATCCATCCTTCACCAAGGCGGTCGGCAAGATCTCGCAAGGCGTCTTCAACCGCTCGTCCTGGGTCGTGGGACCGCCGGGCTCGGCGTCCGCCATCATCGCCGACATGTACAAGAAGAAGAGCGGCGAGGAGATGGACGACACTGTGGCGCGCCAGATGCAGGGCTTCTTCGTGCTGGCCGATGCCATCGACCGCGCCGGCTCGACCGAGCCTGCCAAGATCCAGGCCGCGCTGAAGGCGACGGACCTGAAGCCCGAGCAGCTCATGATCGGCTACAAGGGCGTGAAGTTCGACGACAAGGGCCAGAACATCCTGGCTTCCGGCGCCATCATCCAGCTCCAGGATGGCGAGAACTACGTCGCGGTATGGCCGAAGGCCAATGCCGAGAAGGCGCCGGTACTGCCCTACAAGGGCTGGTGAGATTGCCTGAAGGCGGGACCGCGCGTCCCGCCTTTCCCATAATGTTTTGATCAGAGCAACGCAGCTCATGTCCTTTGTTCTCGTGCAGGTGATTGCCGGCGGGCTTCTGCTCGGTGCCGTCTACGCCCTGTTTTCCTCTGGCCTCACGCTGGTGTGGGGCATGATGAACATCGTCAATTTCGCGCATGGCGACTTCGTCATGCTCGGCATGTACGTCGCCTATGTCGTCTATACGCTGATGGGGGGAGGGCCGATCCTCGGCGCGCCGCTGGCGACACTGGTGCTCGCGACCGTCGGGGTCGTGGTCTATTTCGCCCTGATCCGCGACATCATGAAGGGGCCGATGCTGGCGCAGATCCTCGGCACGTTCGGGCTCGCGCTGCTGCTGCGCTATTCCGTGTTCTGGTGGTTCGGCGCCAACTTCCTGTCGATGCCGTCGAATATCGTCGGCGGCACTTATGCGTTTGCGGGCCTGCGCATCGAAGCCTCGCGGCTGCTTGCCGGTGTCGTCGCGCTGCTGGTGACATTCGGCCTCCATCTGCTCCTGACGCGCACATCGCTTGGTTCAAAAATGCTGGCGGTGGCGGAGGATCAGACCGCGGCTCAGCTCATGGGCATCAGGCCCGATACCATGCAGGCGATTGCCTGGGCCATCGCGGCCGGCGCCACCGGCCTTGCCGGCGCGCTGATCGCGAACTTCTTCTACATCGTGCCGACGGTCGGCGAGACGCTCGGCATCGTCGCCTTCGTGACGGTATCCCTTGGCGGCTTCGGCAGCGTGCCAGGCGCGCTCGTCGCGGGCCTGTTGATCGGCGTCATCGAGTCGCTCTCCGGCTATCTGATCGGTGCGGTCTACAAGGACATCGTCGTCTATGTCCTGTTCCTGTTCTTCCTCTGGTTCCGGCCGCAAGGCCTGATGGGCAAGCTCTGATGAGAAAGCTGCAATGCGGCGCTTGATCTGGCTCTCGATAGTCGCAGCACTGGCGATTGCCTATCCGTTGCTGCTGTCCTCGCCGTTCCAGCAGCGCCTGGGCGCACTGGTGTTGCTCTATGCCATCGCCGCGTCGGCCTGGAATATCGTCGGCGGCTATGCCGGCCAGGTCTCGGTCGGCCATGTCGTGTTCTTCGGCTGCGGCGCCTATGCCGCGATGGGGTCTTACGCCAAGTTCGGGCTGTCGCCGCTATTCGGCATCCCCGGTGGCATCGTGCTGGCAGTGGGGCTTGCCGCGATCATCGGCGTGCCGACGCTGCGGCTGTCGGGTCACTATTTCAGCATGGCGACGATCGCGGTCGCCGAGACCATGCGGCTGATCGTCACCAACACCGACTGGCTCGGCGCGGCCGTGGGTCTTTCCGGTCCAACGGTCCCGCGCAACATCTTCGATCTCTCGTTCCTGTCGTCGCTGCCGTACTACTACCTCTTCCTGGTCGTCCTCGTGATCACGTTGCTCGTCACCTGGTGGATGACCAACAGCCGCATGGGATTCTATCTGCGCGCAATCAAGGATTCCGAGAGGGCCGCACGTTCCCTGGGCGCACCCGCGAGCCGGACCAAGCTCTACGCCTACATGCTGAGCGCGGCGCTGACGAGCGTTGCCGGCGCGCTCTATGCGATGATGTTCGGCTTCGTCGATCCCGAGTCCGGGCTCGGCATCCTGATCTCGGTCAAAATCCTGATCATGGCGGCGCTGGGCGGGGCGGGGTTGCTGTTCGGTCCGCTGGTGGGAGCCGCGATCCTCGTGCCGCTGGAGGAGATCTCCAACAGCTGGCTTGGCGGCAAGGGGGCCGGCCTCACCTTCGTCCTGTATGGCGCGATCATCGTGCTGATCGCGCGCTTCCAGCCCGGCGGCCTGCTCAGCCTGTTCATGGGACGACGCAAGCCCGGCGCAGATAAGGGAGCCGGCCATGCTCCTTGAGGCGCGCGGGATCACAAAGGCGTTCGGCAGCTTCAAGGCGGTGGACGATGCGTCCGTCACGCTGGAGCAGGGCGATATTCTCGGCCTGATCGGCCCGAACGGCGCCGGCAAATCCACCTTCTTCAATTGCCTCACCGGCGACCTCAAGACCACCTCGGGCCGCGTGCTGTTCGAGGGGACCGACATCACCGACTTCGCGCCGGAGCAGCGCGCCGGGCTCGGGCTTGCGCGCACCTTCCAGGTGCCGCAGACCTTTGAGGGCATGACGGTGCTCGAGAATGTCATGATCGGCGCCTTCCTGCGCACCTCGCATCGCCACGAGGCCGAGACCAGGGCGCGCGCGGTGCTGGAGCGCGTCGGCATGAGCAGGCTTGCGGATGCGCCGGCGCGCTCGCTCGGCACGCCCGGCCGCAAGCGGCTGGAGATCGCCCGCGCACTTGCGACCGAGCCGAAGGTGCTGCTGCTCGACGAGGCCATGGCCGGGCTCAACGCCCACGAGGTGAGGCTCGCCATCGATCTCGTGCGCGACATCCACCGTTCCGGCATCACGCTCGTCATCGTCGAGCACATCATGGAAGTGATCATGTCGCTCGCGAGCCGCGTGATGGTGTTTCACCAGGGCAAGGAGATCGCCCGCGGCTCGCCGCGAGAGGTCACCTCGAACCCGGCAGTGATCGAAGCCTATCTCGGCAAACGCGCGGCGAAGGCCGCGGCGGGCCATACGCCGGTCGAGCTGATGGGCGGGCGGGACCTATGAGCGGCGCGCTTCTTCGGATCGAGCACCTCGAGGTGCGCTATGGCGACCTCATCGGCGTCTCCGACGTCTCGCTGGAAGTGCCGGAGGGCAGTGTCGTCGCGCTGCTCGGCTCCAATGGCGGCGGCAAGACCACGACGCTGAACGCAATCGCGGGTCTCATTCCCGTGCATTCCGGATCGATCAGCTTTCGCGGCGAGGACATCGCCGGCCAGAAGGCCTTTGCGATCGTGCGCAAGGGGCTGGCGCTGTCGCCGGAGGGCTGGCGGCTGTTCGTGCAGCAGAGCGTCGAGAACAACCTCCTGCTCGGCGCGACGCCGCTGCACGACAAGTCGCGCCAGGCCAATTTGCTTGAGCGCGTCTACGAGATCTTCCCGCGGCTGAAGGAGCGCAGCAACCAGCGCGCCGGCACCATGTCCGGCGGCGAGCGGCAGATGCTCGCGGTCGGCCGTGCGTTGATGAGCGATCCGAAGCTGTTGATGCTGGACGAGCCGTCGCTCGGCCTCGCGCCGGCGGTGGTCGAGTCCATGTACGAGACTTTCGGCCGCCTGCATCGCGAGGGCCTGACCATCCTGCTCGCCGAGCAGTCGATCGAACTGGCGCTGGAGGTCTCTGACTTCGCCACCGTGCTCCAGGTCGGCAAGAGCGTGCTGTCCGGCACGGCCGCGGCGCTCGCACAGGATCCGCAGGTGCAGAAGGCCTATCTCGGCGTCGACTGATTGATCTCCGCCTCGAGCAACAGCAACAGGCAACCGGCCAGCCGCGTCTCCATCTCTTTTGATCCAAGCGACAGCGGCCCGGGATCGTTGAGGATCGCGTTCACCAGCGTGCCCAGCACGACCTGAAAGCCGAAGGCGATGGTGCGGGTCTTGGCGGCCTTGCGCCCCTTGCCCATGGCCGGGAGCAGGAGAGGGGTCGCGCGTTCCGTCGTTGCCCTCGCGAGGGCCTTGAACGGCGTCCATTTGTCCGGGCGGGTGTCGTCGTGCTGAAGCGCGGCGCGCAGGACGCCCTCGTGGTTGCGCATCCAGGCGATGATGCCGCTGATGATGATGTGGCAGAGCTTGTCGAGGTCCGTATCCGGTGACGGTCGCCGCATGTCGCCGAGCCGTTGCTCACCGTCGCGCGCAGCCAGCGCCATCAGTGCGTTGAAATAGGCCTCCTTGCTCTCGAAGCGGCTGTAGAAGGCGCCGACGGTGGCGCCGACCTCGGTGCAGAGCGCCTCGATGGACAGCTCGGCAAGGCTGCGCGTGCGCAGCATGTCGGCGCCGGCGCGCAGCAGCGCCAGCGTCGTCTCGCGGCTGCGCTTCTGCCGCGACGGGGCAACGCCGGGCAGGTCGAAATCGGGTTCGTCCGAGCTTGGCCGCATCCGCGCTTGCATCCGGCAAAAATCATAATCATAATTCGGATTATAATTTAGACGTGGCCGAGCCGCGGGTCAACCGCAGCCGCCGGGCAACCAGCAGGGAGAAGCAGATGAGCGCAGGCAGCGGCACGCCGTTCCGCGGCACCGTCGGCAAGACGGTCGCGGAGTCAAAACCCTGGTGGCCTGATGCGCCGAAGCCGCCCGAGGGGGCGCCGAACATCCTGGTCGTGCTGTTCGACGACGTCGGCTTCTCCGATTTCGGCTGCTATGGCTCGACAATCAAGACGCCGACCATCGACCGGCTCGCTGCGGAGGGGCTGCGCTACTCCGGATTCCACACCACGGCGATGTGCTCGACGACGCGCGCCGCGCTGCTGACAGGGCGCAATCATCACTCGGTCGGCGTCGGCTGCCTTGCCAATTTCGATTCTGGCTATCCCGGGTACCGCGGCAAGATCGCGCGCGAGGCGGGGACGCTTGCCGAGATGCTGCGCCTACATGGCTATCGCAACTACATGGTCGGCAAATGGCATGTCACGCCGCTGACCGAAAGCGGAGCCACCGGCCCGTTCGACGGCTGGCCGCTCGGCCGTGGCTTCGACCGCTTCTACGGCTTCCTCGATGCCGAGACCGACCAGTACGCGCCCGAGCTCGTCTCCGACAACACGCATATCGATCCACCGGGCACGTATGCGGACGGCTATCATCTAACCGAGGACCTGATCGACCAGTCGATCCGCTTCATCGGCGATCACGTCGCCGATCGTCCTGACATTCCCTGGCTCACCTGGGTCGCACTTGGCGCCTGCCACGCGCCGCATCAGGCGCCGGCCGATATCATCATGAGCTATGACGCCGAATTCGCGCACGGCTGGGACGTCGAGCGCGAACGGCGTCTGGCACGCCAGAAGGCGATGGGGCTGGTGCCTGAGGGAGCGCGGATGCCGGCGCGCAACGATAGCGTGAAGGCCTGGGAGGAGCATTCGGCCGACGAGCGCCGCGTCTTCACCCGCCTGCAGGCGGCTTTCGCCGGCATGCTCGATCATTCCGACCGGCATCTTGCACGGCTTGTCTCGTTCCTGGAAACGGCCGGCATTCGCGACAACACCGTGATCATCGTGATGTCCGACAACGGCGCGAGCCAGGAGGGCGGGCCGCTCGGCTTCGTCAACGCGATGGGGCCGTTCAACTTCAAGCCGGAGCCGATTGCGGAGAAGCTCGCGCGTCTCGACGATATCGGCGGGCCCGACACCCACAGCAATTTCCCGCATGGCTGGGCGATGGCGTCGAACACGCCGCTGCGGCGCTACAAGCAGAACACCCATGGCGGCGGCATCCGCGATCCCTTCGTCATCAACTGGCCGAAGAAGATCGCAGGCAAAGGCGAGCTGCGGCACCAGTTCGTCCACGCCTGCGACCTCACGCCGACGCTACTGGAGCTGATCGGCGTCGAGTCGCCCAGCACGATCGCGGGGTGCCCGCAGATGCCGCTGGAAGGCGAGAGCTTTGCGCGCTCGATCACGGATGCGTCCGCGCCCTCAAAGAGCTCGCCGCAATATTTCGAGATGTTCGGCCATCGTGGCCTCTGGCAGGGCGGCTGGAAGGCGGTCGCCTTCCATCCCTCGGGCACGCCGTTCGAGAACGACAAATGGGAGCTGTTTCATCTCGACCAGGATTTCTCCGAGACCGACGATCTCGCCGCGAAGGAGCCGGAGCGTCTGGCAGCAATGATCGCGACGTGGTGGGCGGAGGCCGAGAAGCACAAGGTTCTGCCGCTCGACGACCGCTTCGGTCCGCGCTTCGCCGAGAACGCCGCGCGCTTCCATGGTGCGCGCCACCATTTCGTCTTCCACGCCGGCATGGGCCACGTGCCGACCGATGTCGCGCCTGACGTGCGCAGCCGCAGCTACACGATCGAGGCGCATGTCGAGATCGAGGAGGGGGGATCCGATGGCGTGCTGATCTCGCATGGCGACGCGACGTCGGGCTACAGCCTCTACGTCAGGGATGGCCATCTCGTGCACGACCTCAACATCGGCGGCAGCCACCAGGTCGTTCGGTCGGACCGCAAGGTGCCGTCAGGCGCGCGGCGGCTCGGCGTGCATGTCGAGCGGCTCGTCCGCAAGGAGCCGCCGGCCAAGGGTTCGCGCACCGGTGTCACCGAATACACGCTGCTGATCGACGGCGAGCCGGCGGGGGCGCTCCAGACCCAGCTCGGCTTCCACACGCTGATCTCGTGGTCCGGCCTCGACATCGGCCGTGACCGCGGCAGCCCCGTGTCGCATTACGAGGCGCCGTTCGAGTTCGAGGGGCGGCTGCTGCGCGTCACCGTCACCATGCACGACGACCAGAAGCTCGACGGCGATGCCGTCGGCAACGCGCAGATGGCGCGGCAGTGATAGGGAAGAGGCGGCGCAGCATCCGCGCCGTCATTGCGAGCGCAGCGAAGCAATCCAGACTGCCTCCGCGGAAAGATTGCTGGATTGCTTCGCTACGCTCGCAATGACGAGGTGAGAGAGCGTCCACTCCAACAGGAAACGGGAGCGGTCCTTACTTGATCTTGTCGTAGGCCGCCGCGAAATCGCCCAGCGGCATCGGGATCGCGATCGCCTCCTTGGCCATGTTCTGGAAGGAGACCTTCAGCTGCTTGCCCGACCGCAAGGCCGCGAGCAGGTCCGCCGCGATCGGCGTCGAGGCGTAGCAGCCGCGGTTCTCGCAGGTCTGGATCTGGAGGTCGAATGTCTTGCCCTCGTCGACCTGGAGCTTGGCCCCGACGGGCAGGTTGAGGCCGAGCGGCAATTGCAGCAGCGCCACCGGCGTGCGGGTGTCGGGCGCGATGCGGATGTTGATCAGGACGATGGTCTGGCCGGTTTTGGTCAGCACCGCGTTCTGCTCCATTGCGCATTCGAGCGGCGCGTCGCGGCTGACGCTGGTGCAGCGCACGACCCATCCGGCTTGCTGCGCACCGTCAGCCTGCGGCTGGGTCGGAGCTGGCGCGGGCTGTGCGGCCGGTGCAGGGGAAGCGGCGTTCTTTTTGGCGCTCTGCTGGGCATACGCGCCGCCTGTCGACAGCAGAAGGGCGGCGGCGAGGGCGACAAGTCTGGATTGCATGGACATGGCGAAACCGCGTTGGCGTGAACCGAGGGCCTCGCTGTAGCGTCGCGGAAGCCGCGGTGCAAGCTTACTCGGCGGCCTGCTTGACGGTGCTGTGTTCGGGCGCCTCGTGACCTTTGCCGTCACCCGAACGGCCCCAGCCCGAGAACCAGTTGTTGAGCTCGTCGAGATAGAGATAGACCACCGGGGTGGTGAACAGCGTCAGCGCCTGGCTGACGATCAGGCCGCCGACCATGGCGTAGCCGAGCGGCTGGCGGATCTCGGCGCCGGTGCCGTGGCCGAGCATCAGCGGCACGCCGCCGAGCAGGGCGGCCATCGTCGTCATCATGATCGGCCGGAAGCGCAGCAGCGCGGCCTGACGGATCGATTCCTCCGGCGTCTTGTGTTCGTCGCGCTCGGCCGCGATGGCGAAGTCGACCATCATGATGCCGTTCTTCTTCACGATGCCGATCAGGAGAATGATTCCGATCAATGCAATGAGGCTGAAGTCGAAGCCGGCCGCCATCAGGATCAGGAGCGCGCCGACGCCGGCCGAGGGCAGGGTCGACAGAATCGTGATCGGATGGATGTAGCTCTCGTACAGGATGCCGAGGATCAGATAGACCACGACAAGGGCTGCGAGGATCAGCAGCGGCACGGTGCCGAGCGACTGCTGGAACGCCTGCGCGGTGCCCTGGAAACTCGAATTCAGGGTCGGTGGTGCTCCGAGATCGGCCATCGCCTTCTGCACGGCCTCGGTGGCCTGGCCGAGCGCGACACCCTGGGCGAGGTTGAAGCTGATCGTGATCGCCGGGAACTGGCCCTGGTGGCTGATCGAGAGCGGGCGGACCGGATCGGTGGTCCAGGTCGCAAAGGTCGACAGCGGCACCTGATCGCCGGTCAGCGGCGATTTCAGGTAGAGCTTGTTCAGGCTGTCGAGACTGCCCTGCATCTCCGGCAGGATCTCGAGGATCACCTTGTAGGTGTTGAGCTGGGTGAAATACTGCGTGACCTGCCGCTGTCCGAAGGCGTCGTACAGCGTGTCGTCGATCAGCTGCGGCTGGATGCCGTAGCGCGATGCGGTGTCGCGGTTGATCTTGAGCTGGACCGTGGTGCCCTGCGTCTGCTGGTCGGTCGCGACGTCGCGCAGTTGCGGCAGCGTCTGCATCTTGGCGAGGATTTTCGGCGCCCAGTCGTTGAGCTCGGTGAGATCGGCATCCTGTAGCGTGAATTCAAACTGCGTGCGCGTCGGCCGGCCGCCGAGCCGGACGTCCTGGGCCGCCTGCATGTAGAGGCGGGCGCCCGACACCTTCTCGAGCTTGGGACGCAGCCGGGCAATGATCTCCTGCGCCGACGCGTTGCGCTCGTTACGCGGCTTCAGCGTGATGAACAAATTGCCGTTGTTGCCGGCGCGGCCGCTGCCGCCGATGTTCATCGCGATCGTGGCGACGTCGGGATCGTCCATCACGATCTTGCCGAGCTCGACCTGGCGGCGCTGCATCTCGGCGAAGGAGATGTCCTGGGACGCTTCGGAGGTCGCAGTGATCAGGCCGACGTCCTGCTGCGGGAAGAAGCCCTTCGGGATCAGGATGAACAAATAGATCGACAGGCCGAGCGTGGCGAAGAAGATCAGGAGCGTGGTGCGGCGCCAGGCCAGGGCATGATCGAGAACGTACTCGTAGCCGCGCAGCATGCCGTCGAAGGCGCGTTCGCTCCACTGGTAGAACTTGCCGTGCGTCACCTCGCCATGGGCGCGCAGGAAGCGCGAGGCCATCATCGGCGTCAGCGTCAGCGACACGAACATCGAGACGAAGATGGTCATCGCCAGCACGACGGCGAACTCGCGGAACAGGCGTCCTATGATGCCGCCCATCAGCAGCAGCGGGATCAACACCGCGACCAGCGAGATGCTGATCGAGACGATGGTGAAGCCGATTTCCTTGGAGCCCTTGAAGGCGGCCGCCATCGGCGATTCGCCTTCCTCGATGTAGCGCGTGATGTTCTCGAGCATCACGATGGCGTCGTCGACGACGAATCCGACCGCGATGGTGAGCGCCATCAGCGACAGATTGTCGAGCGAATAGCCAACCACCCACATCAGGGCGCACGCGCCCAGTAGCGCCAGCGGAACCGTGATGGTGGGAATGACCGTCGCCCAGAAGCTGCGCAGGAAGACGAAGATGACCATGACCACGAGGGCAATGGTTAGCAGCAGCGTGAACTGGACGTCCTCGACCGCGGCGCGGATGGTCGTGGTGCGGTCGCTGATCAACTCGATCTTGATCGCGGGCGGAATCGCCGCGACGAGGCGGGGCAGGGTGGCCTTGATCCGGTCGACGGTCTCGATGACGTTGGCGCCCGGCTGCTTGAACACCACCAGGAACACGCCACGCTTGCCGTTGGCCCAGGCTGCCTGCTTGGCGTCCTCGGCGCCGCTCACCGCCTGTCCGATGTCGCGGATTCGAAGCGGACCGCCATTGCGATAGGCGATGACGACGTCGTTCCAGTCCTTCGACTGGGTGAGCTGGTCGTTGGCGTAGATCGTGTAGGCGCGCTTCGGCCCGTCGATATTGCCCTTGGGGCTGTCGACCGTGGTGATCGCGATCTGGCTGCGCACGTCCTCCAGCGACAGGCCCTTGGCGACGAGTTTCGCCGGGTCGATCTGAATGCGGATGGAGGGCTTCTGCTGGCCGCCGATGAAGACCTGCGCGACGCCCGAGAGCTGGCTGATCTGCTGGGCAAGCTGGGCGTCGACGGCATCGCTGACGGTGGTCAGCGGCAGTGTATCGGATGTCGCCGAGAGCAGCAGGATCGGCGCGTCGGCCGGGTTGACCTTGCGGTAGGTCGGCGGCGAGGGCAGATTTTTCGGCAGCTGGCCGCTTGCAGCGTTGATGGCGCCCTGCACGTCGTTGGCGGCGCCGTCGATGCTGCGGTTGAGGTCGAACTGGATGGTGATCGAGGCGGTGCCGAGATAACTCGTCGAGGTCATCTGGGCGATGCCGGGGATCTGGGCGAATTGCCGCTCGAGCGGCTGGGCCACCGACGAGGCCATCGTCTCGGGGCTGCCGCCCGGCAAATTGGCCGAGATCTGGATGGTCGGGAAGTCCACCTGCGGCAGCGGTGCGACCGGCAGCAGGGGATAGGCGACGAGACCGACGAACAGAATGCCGGCCATCAGCAGCGAGGTGCCGATGGGATAACGGATGAAAGGTGCCGAAATCCCGCCCTCGGTCATTCCTGTCGTACCTTGTTCTGGCTCGGATCCGAGCTTGCTACGGCCGTCGAGACCAGGCTTCCGGGCTGGACCTTGAACTGGCCGCCGGTGATCACCTGTTGACCCGGGCTCAAGCCTTCGTCGACGACCGAACGGCCGTCGATCGCGTAGCTGACCTTGATCTTGTGCACTTCCGCCTTGTTGTCCTGATTGACGGTATAGGCGTAGAGGCCGTTGGTCGAATGCTGAACCGCGTCATCCGGAACCACGGTCGCATCCTTCAGGGTGCGTACCAGGAGGCGCGTCGAAACCGACTGGCCCGGCCACAGCGTGTGTTCCTTGTTGTCGAACACCGCCTTGAGCCGAATAGTCCCGCTGGTCGTGTCGACCTGGTTGTTGATGACCGCGAGCTTGCCCTCGGCAAGCGTCTTTTTCCCGTCGGTGGTGAACGCGATCACCTTGAGCGCACCGGCCTTCTGGCCTTCGCTGATATAGGGCAGCTGGTCTTCCGGCGCGGTGAAAATCACCGAGATCGGCTCGACCTGCGAGATCGTCACGATTCCCGTCTGCGTGGAGGCGTTGACGATGTTGCCAACGTCGACCAGGCGCAGCCCGGCCACGCCGGTGAACGGCGCCTTGATCTGGGTGTAGTCGAGCTGGGTCTGGGCGTTGGAGATGGCGGCTTCGTCGGCGGCGATCTGGGCGGTCAGCTGCGCGACGGTGGAACGCTGGGTGTCGACCCGCTGCGCAGTCGCGAACTCGCCAAGCTTCATGGCACGCTGGAGCTCGAGGTTGGCGTTGGCGAGATTCGCTTCGTCCTGCGCCTTCTTGGCCTTGGCCTGGTCGAGCGTGGCTTGATAGGGCCGGGGATCGATCGAGACCAGAAGCTCGTCCTGCTTGACCATCTGGCCTTCGCTGAAGGCGATCTTGTCGATCTGGCCGTCAACCCGGCTCCGGACCTGTACCGTATTGAAGCCCTGAACCGTGCCGAGACCGGTCAGGTAAACCGGAAAGTCGGCCTTCTGGACCGGCGAAACGCTGACGGGGATGGCGGGCGGACGCGCCGGACCCTTCTGAGCCGTCTGGGTTTTTCCGGCCTCGGGCGAGCCGAATTTCTGCCAGCCATAGTAACCCGCGGAGGCCACGGCCGCGATGATCAGAATCCAGAGGATCGGCCGTGTTTTTTTCATGTCGGCTCGTTGGCTCTTACGCCCAAAACTACGAATTGTGGAGCAATCATAGGGTTCCAGCGCGCTTGTATAATACACGCCAAGTTCCAGTGTAAACAGCACTATCGGTTCGGAATCCTAAACAATTGGAAAGCTTTGCACTGTCTAGGCAGCTCCGTGACACTACGGTGTGCAGTGCTGCATTTTCCCGGCGCGAACGATCCGCGCGCAAATCTTGGGCAATGCCCGGAGCCGGTGTGGGCGGCCTGCAGAGCTGTCCGCAAGGGCGCCCCGGCAGCGCTGCGAAGTGAGCCGGAAACAACTCCCGTGAGAACGGTTCTAATTCGCCTGCACGGCGTTTCGGTTGTCAGGAAATCCGGCATCGGTCATATCGGCCCCGCCACAACGGGAGCGCAGGATGGACGAACTGAACGGCAAGCTGATCGCGTGCCAGATTCTGATCACGGGACTGATCGCGCGCGTCGCCAACGAGCAGCGCGATCCCTTGCGATTTCTGACCGACTTCCGCGACGAGATCAAAGCCGTCGTTAGCGGCGTCAACATCGCCGGCATGGACAACTCCGATCGCGTGCGCGCCGTCGCGCAGAAAACCGTCGACGAATTGTTCTCGCTGATGAAGCCGCCGAGCAGCGATTGACAGCGGCGCCGCTGCTCGCGCCTGCGCAGCTCTCGCATGCGCCCATGTTTCCAGATTGAAATCTGCACCGAGTCCGATCTGGATGAATTCAAATGTGCTGGCAGATCAATCGCATTGACCTGCTTTTCTCCGACCGATAGCACCGCCCCATCGTTCGCGTTTCTGCAGCGACGAAGCGCATCAGCTCGAAGGTTGATGCGGTACGACGAGATCGCAGCGATCAATGTCCAGATTAGAACGGTTCAAGTTTAGAACCATTTAAAACTGCGGCGCACTCAACCGAGTTTAGAATTGCTTTGAAATGGTCGGATTCAAACGGAGTGTTGCAGAGATCGCGTTGACCCCCATGAACACGCCCGATAGCACCAATGCGTCGCGTTGTCGCAACGCGACCAATGGAAGCATAAGCACTGTGGGGCGTGTGATGGGCATGATGAAGACACCGCGATCGTTGCGTTCGGTCGCGGATCGGAAATCCTTCGGCAACAATTTCGACGCTGCGACCGGCAAGACTGTGTCCACGGTCGCCAGTCTGATCGCGGTCGCGACGGTCTCGACCGGCGCACAGGCGCAGCAGACCAATCTGCCCCCCGTGAACGTCGATGCGCCTCAGCAGCGTCCGCGTCCGACCGCTTCGAAGCCCACCGCCGATCAGATTCGTGCGCGCAACGCCCTGCGGCGCGCGGCGCAGCGGCAGCAGGCCGCACAAGCGCCTGTCGCCGATCCGAGCCCTGGTCCTGCCGATCGTGATCCGTACGCAAATCCCGCCGCGCCTTACATGGCCACCAGAGTGCAGGCGTCAAGTAAATTCCCTGAGCCAATCCTCAACACGCCAAAATCGATCACTGTGCTTACAAAGGATGTGCTCGCGGACAAGAACGCCACGACCCTGAAGCAGGCGATCCTGAGCACGGCAGGCGTGACGCTCGGAACGGGTGAGGGCGGCAATGCCTTCGGTGACCGCTTCTTCATTCGCGGCTTCGATGCCCGCAACGACATCTTCATCGACGGCGTGCGCGACGCCGGTGTCAGCGTGCGCGAAAACTTCTTCACCGAGCAGGTCGAAATTCTGCGTGGTCCGGGCTCAACTTTCGCGGGCCGCGGTGTCGCCGGTGGTGCGATCAACATCGTCACCAAGCAGGCGACGACGCAGAACAGTTTCTACAACATGGACACGACGTTTGGCACCGACCAGACCAAGCGTGTGGTGCTCGACGTCAACCAGGTGATCAACCCGACGCTGGCCGTTCGTGCCGGCGGTCTGTTCCAGGACGCCGATGTCGCCGGTCGCGATTTCGTCAAGGATAATCGCAACGGCGCGTTCGTCGCCACGACCTGGAAGCCGACCGACACGATCAGGGTGACCGGGGGTTACATCCACACCGAGTTGACCGGCGTGCCGGACTTCGGCGTGCCCTACTACCGGCCGAGCACGGCGACGACCGCCGGTGGGCCGTTCCCGGACTTCGGCTCCAACCGCAACAACTGGTATGGCCAGATCAACCGCGACTTCTACCGGACCGGCCAGGACATCGGCTCGTTAAACGCGGAAGTGCAGATCACGCCCGACTTGATGGTCAGCAACAAGTTCCGCGTATCTCGTTCGACCCAGAACTATGTCGGAACGCTGCCTGAGCAGCCGGTGATCGCCAACCCGCTTTCGAATTCGACGCTCACGATGAATCCGCAGAGCCGTCTCCAGATCACTGACGTGCTCGCCAACCAGACGGAAGCGACCTACAAGTTCCAGGACTGGGCCGGCTTCAAGCACACCGCGCTGGCCGGGATCGAAGTCGATCGCGAGCGGTCGTCGATCGACAAGTATCTCGGGCTCACCTCGGAAGGGAACGGAGTTCCGATCACTCCAGGCGGCTCGCCGACAGGTGTCAGCGTCTTCTTCCCTCAGGACACGTTCTTGCCCGGGAAGGCGCTCGCACTGGCCGGTCTGCCGGCCAAGATCGGCATCGACACTGTCAGCGGCTACGTCATGGACAGTGCGAACTATCGTGACCTCCTGATCCTCAATGGTGGCTTCCGCTACGACAACTACAACCTCGATACGTCTGCATACGGGGCGGGCAACGCTCTCAAGCAGCAATCGGCAAACTTCCTGATTCCCAACTTCAATCTCGGTTTGACCTTGAAGCCGGCGCCAAACGGCAGCGTGTACGTGGCCTACGCGACCTCAGCGAACCCGGTGGGCGCCGAGTTCGACGGCACCAGCACCGCGTATGGCGGCGTCAATCCCGCTCTGGCCGGCGGCAACAATCAGATCTTCGGGCCGGAGAAGAACACGGCCATCGAACTCGGCACCAAGTGGGAGCTGTTCGACCGCCACCTGCTCCTGACGGCTGCGCTGTTTCAGACCACCAAGGACAATGCGCGCGAGGCACAGAACGTCAATAGTGTGGCCACGGCGTCCGCGTTGGGATGCGTCTATCCCGCCGGCACGACCGGCAACATATCGTGTATCACCGCAGGTTCCGCTTATCGTATTCGCGGCATCGATCTCGGCGTGAGCGGCAAGATCACCGACAAATGGAGTGTGTTCGGCGGCCTCGTCCTGATGCAGTCGGAGGTTACGGCGTCCAACGTGAAGCCCGCGAACATGCCCGCGCCGCTTCTCTACACCACCAATGTCGGGCTTCCTCTGGCCAACGTTGCCCATCAGTCGTTCAGCATGCTGTCGAAGTACCAGTTCAACGATATCTGGGAACTGGGCGGGCAGGCCGTCTACCGCTCGAAGATCTACGGTGGCTCGTTGCTTGCGGCCAACGCAGGCACGTCGCTTCCGAGCTACTGGCGCTTCGATGTGTTCGCGGAAGCCAAGATCAACAAGAACTGGCAGTTGAAGCTGTTCGTGAACAACATCTTCGACAAACGCTACTATGACGCGCTGTACCAGAGCGCCGCGCCCTTCGTGCTGGAAGCACCGGGACGCGCCGCCTATCTGGTGATCTCGGCGCGCTACTGATGGAGTAACGACGAGGTGCCATGTTGACATGCATAGACGGCGTCCTGAGCAAGGATGATGTGGCGGAATTCCGCCGCATCATGGACGCCAGCGAATGGGAAGACGGCCGTTCCACCGCGGGCGCGCAGTCAGCAATGGTCAAGCGCAATGAGCAGTTGCCGCCTGACAGCGAGGTCGCGCGCAAGCTCGGCAACCGCATCATCTCGGCGTTGACGTCGAACCCGCGTTTCCTGGCAGCGGCGATCCCACTGCAGATCTTCCCGCCGCTGTTCAACCGCTATGCGGCGAACAGCGGCCATCATTTCGGGCTGCATGTCGACAATGCGATCCGCGGCGACCGCCTGACCGGCCTTCGCATCCGCACAGACCTGTCTGTCACGCTGTTCCTGGCCGAGCCGGAAGAGTATGACGGTGGCGAACTTGTGATCGAGGACACCTACGGTTCGCACGAAGTGAAGTTGCAAGCCGGGGACTGCGTGCTCTATCCCTCGACCAGCCTCCATCTCGTCACGCCGGTGACGAGGGGGACGCGGGTTGCGTCTTTCTTCTGGCTTCAGAGCATGATACGGGACGATCAAGCCCGGAGCATGATCTTTGACCTCGACACCGCGATACAGGCGCTGGTGGAACGGCTCGGGCGTGACGATCCCGAAACGGTCAAATTGACGGGTATCTATCACAACCTCATTCGCTACTGGGCCGAAGTATGAAGATCATGTCCTTCCAAGCAAGCCTTGCCGCCGCCTTGATGCTGGCGGCCGCCTGGCTCGTATCCCCTGTTTCTGCCCAGACACAGACCCCGCCGGCGGCACCTGCACCGGCACAGGCGACGGCTCAGCCGGCCACCGCCAGCCCGGCTCCGGCTGCCGCTCCGGCGGTGGTGGCGCCTGCGGCGAAGCCCGACGCGGCCGCCATCGCGCCGGCCATGAAGGAGCTGTCCCCCTGGGTGATGTTCATGTCGGCGGACGTCATCGTGAAGGCGGTGATGATCGGGCTTGCCTTCGCATCGCTGATGACCTGGACCGTCCTGATCGCCAAGTCGATCGAGTTGTCGGTCGCGTCCGGCAAGCTTCGTTCGGCACTGAAGAAGATCTCGGAGGCGCGCTCGCTCGCGGAAGCGCAAATGGCGCTCGGCGCCAAGCAGGGCATTCTGCCGTCCTTCCTGGCGGCAGCGCTGCGTGAGGCGCGGATGTCGGCCGGCCTGTCCAGCGATGCCGGCATCAAGGAGCGTGCGGCCTCGAGCTTTTCCGAAATCGTGCGCGCGGAGGCGCGGCGCATCCGCGTCGGCATGGGTGTGCTCGCGACCATCGGCTCCACGTCGCCCTTCGTCGGCCTGTTCGGCACGGTCTGGGGCATCATGAACAGCTTCATCGGCATCTCGAAGTCGCAGACCACGAACCTCGCCGTCGTCGCGCCCGGCATCGCCGAGGCGCTGCTCGCCACGGCGATCGGCCTCGTCGCCGCCATTCCCGCCGTCATCATCTACAACCACTTCTCGCGCATGACGAAAAGCTATCTCGAGCTCGTCAGCCGTGCCTCGGGCGCGGCGGCGCGGCTGCTCTCGCGCGATCTCGACCGCAGCCACGGCAGCGCGCATTCGCGCGCGGCGGAGTGAACCATGGGCGTTTCGCTCGCAGACAATGATGACGACGACGATTTCGGCGAGACGCATGACATCAACGTCACGCCGTTCATCGACGTCATCCTGGTGCTGCTGATCATCTTCATGGTCGCAGCCCCGCTCTCCACGGTCGACCTGCCGATCGATCTGCCGACCTCGAGCGCGACCCCGCAGAAGAAGCCGGACAAGCCGACCTATCTCAGCATCAAGCCCGACCTGACGCTTGCGATCGGCGAAAACCCGGTCCACCGCGCCGAGTTGATCGGGACCCTCGACGGCCTGTCCGACATGAGCAAGGACAAGTATGTCTTCCTGCGCGCCGATCGTTCGGTGCCGTATGGCGAATTGATGAGCGTCATGGAGCTCTTGCGCTCAGGTGGCTATTCCCGGGTGAAGCTGGTCGCGCTGGAAGGCGCTCCCGGAGCGCCCGTGGCAGGCGCCGGTCAGCCTTAGAGGCGCACGATGTCGGACGAAGCCAGACCATCCCGGAAGCTCTGGATTTTGGCAGCGGTGGCGGCGCTCGCGCTCCATCTGGGCGGGGCCGCGCTCGCCCTGGCCCATCTGCGGACCGATGACGACGACGATGGCCTGGGCGCGTCCGGCGCGGAGTTCGCCGTCGAGATGGCCTCGCCCAAGGCGCCCGAGACCGACCTTCCGCCGGGACCGGACAGCGAAGCGATGCAGGAGCAGCAGGCGCTTCCCGAGCAAAAGGCCGAGACCAAGGAAACCGAGCTTCCAAAGGACCAGTCGCAACAGGTCGACGATCCCGATCGGGTCGTCACCGAAAACATCTCGAAGAAGCCGCAGGACGAGGATCCCAAGATCGCGGCGGTCGAGACACCCGCTGCCGAGGCTTCGCCGCAGTCGGTTGCAACGGCGCGGCAGACACTCGACGAGGACGCGCGCGAGGCCGAGAAGGCCCTAGCGCCGGTGCTTGGCCTCGGCAAGGACATCCTCAGGATCACGACCGACTGGAATCGCAAGATCAGTGCGCACCTCACGGCCCACAAGGTCAACCCGGAGGGCAAGCAGCCCAATAATCAGAAGGTGAAGGTCAGCTTCGCGATCAACCGCAGGGGCAACGTGCTGTCCGTCGACGTCGTGGAGTCATCGGGGGATGTGGCCTACGATGCGGCCGCGCTCTCGATTGTCCGCAAGTCCGATCCCATCCCGCAGCCCCCGGCCGGACTGACCGAAGACCGGTTCGAGCGGACCGTCGACATCATCTTCACGCCGCCGGACGAGAAGAAAAAGAAGAAATCGGCTCAGCGCCAGTAGAGCCGGATCCCGACATAGACCACGACCAGGCAGACGAAGATCAGCGCCACCGGGAGCGGCCGTTTCTGGGCTCCGCTAAACGCCGCCGTGAAGGAGGCCGTCTTCGTCGGTTTCGGAGGCGGGCGGCGGAAAGCGGTAACATTGTCCGCCGCCGGCTCGGGCGGACGGGTGCGGACGTCGGGCGGAGTTCCCGCGCCGCCCATCTCGGCATAGTAGGCCTTGTAGATCGCGCCGATCGTGGCCTCGGTGGCCTCGCCCTCGCTCATCCGCGCCAGCAGGTTCTTGTAGCTGACCAGGAACTCCTGCGCCTCGGCAGGCAGCGCGGAGGACCCGTTGAGCTTGGCCATCATCTTCCAGGTGGCAAAATCGGCGCGGGCGCGGGTGTCCGCGCGTCGCGCGATCAGCATATCGGCAGCTTTGACCAAGTCGGCCTCGAGCCCTTCGGCTTATGTTCGGGTGTTCTGTTGAACTACGCGTTGCCGGTCAGGAAGAGAACAGCCTGAATCACATAACCGGTCAACGTTCGCAGTATTCCTGAAATAACATCAAGATTTAGACCGAACTGCGAGCCCGCGAGCGGCAGGAGGATCAACAGGCCGATCAGGATCAGCATCCCGAACGGCTCGAGCCGGGCCAGCGGCATGGCGAGGGCCCGAGGCAACAGCCCGACCGCGACGCGCCCGCCGTCGAGCGGCGGGATCGGCATCATGTTGAACACCGCCAGCACCGCGTTGATGACCAGCGCGTTCTTGAGGTTGTCGAAGATCCACTGGGCCGAGCCAGCCGGTGCAAAGGGCACGGCATGGAGGGCAAGAGCCGCCGCGAGCGCCAGCAGGATGTTGGTGGCGGGCCCGGCAAGGGCCACCCAGACCATGTCGAGCCGGGGATGGTTGAGCTTGCGGAAATTGACGGGAACCGGCTTGGCATAGCCGAACAGGAACGGCGAGTGCGCGAACAGCAGCATCGCCGGCAGGATCAGGGTGCCGAACGGGTCGATATGCTTGATAGGGTTGAAGCTGACGCGGCCGAGCTGCCAGGCCGTGTTATCGCCAAGGCGATGCGCGACGAAGGCGTGAGCGGCTTCGTGGAAGGTGATGGCGATCAGGACCGGGAAGATCCAGACTGAGATGTCATAGAAGGAAACGTTCACGGCTCGTCCGTCCCGTTTGTGCCTCGTGGCCTTGCAGCTAACCCGGCCGATCCGGTGATGGGGCAACGCGTCAGGTCAGGATATGGGACGCGGGTTCCGAAATCCCAAGCCGTAAATGATCCGCCAGCAGCGCCGCCGGCTGCGACAGGTTGCGCGCGCGGTGAAGGCGGATGTCCGCGGCGGGCAGCGGCGGCAGGCCGTTCGACACGACGCGCAGGCGGGAGGGCAGGGTGCCGGCCTTCACGACCGTGATCGCGAGGCCCTGCGCCGCGATCGCTTCCACCGCTGCCAGCGTCCGGCTGACAAAGGCCAATCGCCAGGGCCGGCCGGCGGCATCGAGGGCGTCCGCGGCCCATTGCCGGAACAGGCAGCCCGGCGGGTAGAGCGCGACGGGCAGCGTGTCCTGCGCTTCGGCTCGATATGTCCTGGCCGCAGCCCAGACCGCCTGCTCGCGCCGGAGCAGCTCGCCATCGCCGCGTCCTTCCGGATGCATGGCGATGACGAGGTCATAGGCCTCGCCGAGCTGGGCCGGCATCGTCGCGGTCAGGCCGGTCTCGATCTCGACCCGGATCTCCGGATGGCTTTTGGCAAAATGCGCCAGCAAGGGCGGAATGACGATCGTACCGTAATCGTCCATCACGCCGAGGCGGACCACGGCGTCGCGCTTGCGTGCGCGGAGCACATCGATCGCCTCTGCATTGAGGTCGAGAAGCCGTCTCGCATAAACGAGGAGTTCATCGCCCGCCGGGGTCAACGCGACACCGGCCCTGGTGCGCTGAAACAACTTGGTGCCGATCCGCTCCTCCAGTCGCCTGATCTGGACGCTGACCGCCGACTGGGTCCGGTTGAGCAATTGGGCTGCGCGCGTGAACGAGCGATGCTCCGCGACGGCGAGAAAGGCCTTCAGCAGATCGGGATCGAGAACAGGCGTGGTCATGACGAAAACTTATCCCAGCATGACGGAAACTCCATTCCCTGTTTCGGCGCGCCTCGTATGCTGCGTTCAGGGCTCGTCAAGGGAGGGAGTGTGGGCGAAATCTCCGGCGTTCTGGCCGCGGTGCTGTCGAGCGGCCTCGGCGGCACCTCGATCGGCGCCACGCGCTATCTGGTGGGCAGCCTCGATCCGCTGGCGATCGGCTCGTTCCGGTTCGGCATCGGCTTCCTGCTGCTGCTGCCCCTCACGCTGCTCCGCGGTGACCGCTGGCCGGGGCGAGGGGACTGGGCCGCCGCGACCGGGCTCGGCATCCTGTTCTTCGCGCTGTTTCCGATCCTGTTCAACGCGTCGCTGATCTTCACGACCGCCGCGCGCGGCGCGCTCGCCTTGTCGACACTTCCGCTGCTGTCGCTCGTGATCGGCGCCGCGCTCGGCGCCGAGGCCCTGAGCTGGCGCAAATCGATCGGTGTGGTGATCGCGACGTTTGGCGTTGCCGTCGCGCTGCTCTCCGACCTGACCTCGGCACCATCCGGCGCCTGGCGCGGCGATCTCCTGATGATGGCGGCCGCGCTGTGCATGGCGCTGTACGGCATTTGGTCGAAGCCGCTGATCCGGCGCTCCGGCCCGATCGCCTTCACGACCATGAGCATGGCGGCCGGCGCAGCCTGCCTCATCCTGCTCTCTTATATCCGCGGCAGTTTTGCGCCCGTCGCCGGCTTCGGTGCGCCGCAATGGCTGGCGGCTTTCTATCTCGGCGCCTTCGGCGCAGCGCTGACCTTCTATCTCTGGGCCTTCGCGCTGGAGCGGACCACGCCGACGCGCGTCGCGATCTCGGTGACGGTCAACCCGATCACGGCCTCGCTGGTCGGCGCCTGGCTGCTGAACGAGCCGCTGCGCTGGAATCTGGCGGCCGGCATTGTCGCGGTGTTCGCCGGAATCTGGATCGCGACGACGACGGGACGGCGCGTTGAAACGGCTGGCGCCTCAGGCTGATCGCCACGTCACGCCGGGATGGTGCCCTGATATTGCGTCAGGCCGTCGTCGAGCTTCAGCCAGGCGACCTTCTCCGAGACCCAGATGTGCTCGGTCGGCGCGAAGGCGTTGCGATCGTCGAAGGTCGTGAGCGAAACGCCCGCCAGCGTGCCGTTGCGCCGCCAGGAGAACAGGCGCGTGCCGCAGCGCTTGCAGAACACGCGGTCGATGTTCTCGGACGAGGCATAGCGCTCGATGTCACCCTCGACGGTCAGCGCGCGTTGATCGAATTGCGCGCGGGCGTAGTAGGGCGAGCCCATCGCCTTCTGGCACAGGCGGCAATGGCAGATGCGGACGTTGAGCGGCTCACCCTCCGCCTTGAACCGCACCGCGCCGCACAGGCATCCACCTTCCCGGATCATGGCTCAGGCCACCCGCCATTCGCCGACCTGGCGCGCCATGCTCCAGTTGAGATTGTCGAGATCGCCATCCATGTTGGAATTCCCGCGTCTGGTGTTGGTGAAGGCGGCCCAGCAGAAGCCGCCATGGGTGCGCACGGCAATCGTGCTCGTGCCCGGCAGGCTGCCATTGTGCCACCAATTGTCGAATTTGTTGACACAGAAGCCCTTGGCGTAGTTCGGGCTGTAGCTGGGCGCGGTGGTCATGACCTCGATGGTGCGCGGCCGCAGGATGTTCGCCGGTCTCGTGTAGCCGTCGACATGCATCAGGAACTGGACGAGATCCGCCGGCGTCGCGATCCAGCCGCCATGGGAATCCATCCGCCTCACCTTCATCTCATACGGACTTTCGCCCTGACCGTAATAGGCGACTTCGCCGGCCTGACGCTGGTCGCGGGTATTACCGGCGATGGTCATGTCGGTGACGCCGCAGCGCGCCAGCACCTCGGTGCGGACATGCTCGGCATAGGCCTGGCCGGTGAGCTTCTCGATCACGCGCCCGAGCACGCAATAGCCGAAATTGGAATAGGCGTAGTGCTGGCCCGGCGGCCGGTCCAGCGGCCGGTTGGCGAGCGTCCAGGCGATCAGCTCGGCATGATCCATCCGCGGATGCGTGAACATGGGATCGCGGTTGTCGTTGCTCCAGCCGCCGACAGCGTGCGTCAGCAGATGCTCGAGCGTGATCTGGTCGATGCCGGCGGAGTAGGGCGGTGACCCGTAATCGGTGCCGAGCAGTGCACCGGGGCCGAACACGCGATCCGTGAGCTTGAGGCGGTTCTCCTCGATCAGGCGGAAGATCGTGACCGAGGTGATCATCTTGCTGACGCTGGCGATCCGGAACAGATGCCGCGGCGTCACGGTCTCGTTCCGCTCGCGATCGGCAAGACCGAAGGCGTCCTCGTGGACAACAGTGCCGGCATAGCCGATCGCAAAGGACAGCGCCGGCACGTCGTATTTGTCCATGAAGCTGCGCGCGAGCCGCGCCATGGCGCCGCGTTCGGCCGGCGAGGGCGGACGGATGCTCGGCGGGCTGGGCGCCAGTTGCGCGGGCGCAACACGCGACAGCAACGGCAGCGCGCCTGCGCCCGCTGCGAGCTTCACGAAATCCCGACGCCCAAAATCCCGACGTCCAAGCCGCATGGTCCACCCCTTCAAGGGGCGGCCAAAGCTTCAGTAGGTCGCCCGTCCGCCGGAAATATCAAACACCGCGCCGGTGGAGAAGGCACAATCTTGGGATGCGAGCCAGCTCACCATCGCGGCGAGCTCTTCCACCAGCACGAAGCGTGCCTTGGGGATTTTCGACAGCATGAAGTCGATATGCTGCTGCGTCATCTGGTCGAAGATCGCGGTCTTCGCCGCGGCCGGCGTCACCGCATTCACGAGGATGTCATGTGCCGCCAATTCCTTGCCGAGCGATTTCGTGAGCGCGATCAGTCCGGCCTTGGAGGCCGAATAATGCGAGGCGTTGGGATTGCCTTCCTTGCCGGCGATCGAGGCGATGTTCACGATCCGCCCGTATTTCTGCTTAAGCATCGTCGGCACGATCGCCTTGCAGACGATGAAAGGGCCGTCGAGATTGATGCGCAGGACCTTGCGCCACTCCTCGAGATCGGTCTCCCAGACCGGCTTGTTGACGCCGGCGATGCCGGCATTGTTGACGAGGATGTCGATCTTGCCGAAGGCGGCAAGCGTCGCATCGCGCGCCTGCTCGACGGCGGCGGGGTCGGTGACGTCGACCTTGAAGACTTTTGTCTCGCCGCCGACTTCATTCGCGGTCTTCTCGGCGAGAGCCGAGTCGAAATCCCAGATCGCGACCTTGGCGCCGGAGTCGATGAAACGCCGGGTGATGGCACGGCCAAAGCCCTGCGCGCCGCCGGTGACGACGGCAATGCGGCCGTTGAGATCGATCTTGTTCATCGAGAACTCCCTTGTCTATCCCTCATGGTGAGGAGCGCGCACTTGCGCGCGTCTCGAACCATGAAGCCCGTGGCCCATCCTCGAGACGGCGCTGTCGCGCCTCCTCGGGATGAGGAGCGATCAGAGCATGTAGCCGCCGTCGACGACAAGGTCGACGCCGGTGGTGAATGCGCTTTCGTCGCTGCCGAGATAGACCGCCATGGATGCGATTTCGTCGGCGGTGCCGAGCCGGCCCATCTTCTGGCGGGAGACGAACATCTCCTTGCCCTGCGGTCCCTGCGCGGCGGCGCGGTCGAGCATCGAGGGCGTCTCGACGGTGCCGGGGCAGATGCTGTTGCAGCGGATGCCCTTGGTGATGAAGTCGAGCGCGACCGCGCGCGTCAGCAGCGACACCGCGGCCTTCGACGCGCTGTAGACGTAGCGGTTGGCCGGTGGCCGCAGCGCCGCGCAGGACGAGATGTTGACGATGCTGCCGCCGCCGCCCGCCAGCATCTCGGGCAGGAACGCCCGGATGGTCCGGTGCATCGACTTGACGTTGAGGTCGAACGAGAAGTCAAAATCCTCTTCCGAGCACTCCAGGATGGTGCCGTGATGCACGAAACCGGCCGCGTTGAGCAGGATGTCGACCTTGCCGACGCGCTTGGCGAAGGCGTTGACGTCGGCGGTGTTGCGGACGTCGAGCTTTGCGACCTCGGCGATGCCTTCCTTGGTCAGGCCCGCGATGCCAGCCTCGTTGATGTCGGTGGCGATGACGGTTGCGCCTTCACGCGCGAATGCGATGGCGCATGCGCGCCCGATGCCTGCCGCTGCAGCCGTGACGACGGCGCGCTTTCCCTTGAGGCGGTCTGCCATGTTGTTTTTCTCCTTGGCTTGAATTTGTCTATCGGCTCGTCATTGCGAGGAGCTCGTGACAAAATTGCGCAGCAATTTTGCACTGTTGCGACGAAGCAATCCAGACTGTCTCCTTGGAGATATCTCAGGATTGCTTCGCTTCGCTCGCAATGACGACGTGGCTGTTAGTGGTTGTCTCTGGCGACACCAAACGTGCCGGCGACGTTCTGATACCTTGTGGCGAGCTCCATGCATGCGCCGGTCGATTGCTGGCCCACCGTGTTGCGGTAGATCTCCTGCCACGGCGTCTGGTTCGCCGGATGCTTGAAGCCGCCATTGGCCATCAGCTCGGCGTGGCGCTTCTTCACCTCGTCGTCCGAAATGAGAATATTGGCGCTGCCCTTGTTGAGGTCGATGCGTACCTTGTCGCCGGTCTTGAGGATCGCGAGCCCGCCATTGGCGGCAGCTTCCGGCGAGGCGTTCAGGATCGACGGCGAGCCCGAGGTGCCGGACTGGCGGCCGTCGCCGATGCAGGGCAGGGCGAGAATGCCGCGTTTGATCAGCGCAGCCGGCGGCTGCATGTTCACGACCTCGGCGCCACCGGGGTAGCCGATCGGGCCGGTGCCGCGGACGAACAGCATGCAATTCTCGTCGATGTCGAGCGAGGCATCGTCGATCCGCTCGTGATAATCCTCCGGGCCCTCGAACACGATGGCGCGGCCTTCGAAGGCGTTCAGATCCTTGGGGTTGCTGAGATAGCGGTCGCGGAACTCCTTGGAGATCACGCTGGTCTTCATGATCGCGGAATCGAACAGATTGCCCTTCAGCACCAGGAAGCCGGCGTCCTTCACCAGCGGCTTGTCGTAGGCCCGGATCACGTCATTGTCGGGCGCGGGCGCATTGGCGCAGTTCTCGCCGATGCCGCGGCCGTTCACCGTGACCGCGTCCTCGTGGATGCGCTTGTGCTTCATCAGCTCGCGCACCACGGCCGGCACGCCGCCGGCGCGGTGGAATTCCTCGCCGAGATAGAAGCCGGCCGGCTGCATGTTGACCAGCAGCGGCACGTCGTGGCCGAATTTCTGCCAGTCGTCGATCGAGAGCTCGACGCCGATGTGGCGGGCCAGCGCGTTGATGTGGATCGGCGCGTTGGTCGAGCCGCCGATCGCCGAGTTGATCACGATGCAGTTCTCGAACGCCTTGCGGGTCAGGATGTCCGACGGCTTGAGGTCTTCCCAGACCATCTCGACGGCGCGTTTTCCCGTCTCGTAGGCGATCTGGCCGCGCTCCCGATAGGGGGCGGGGATCGCCGCGCAGCCCGGCAGCGAGAAGCCGAGCGCTTCGGCAAGCCCGTTCATGGTCGAGGCGGTGCCCATGGTGTTGCAATGGCCGACCGACGGCGCCGAGGACGCCACGATCTCCATGAATTCCTCATAGTCGATCTCGCCGGCGGCGAGCCGTTCGCGCGACTTCCAGACGATGGTGCCGGAGCCGGTGCGCTCGCCGGCGTGCCAGCCGTTCAGCATCGGGCCGCCCGACAGCACGATCGCGGGCAGGTTCACGGTCGCCGCCGCCATCATGCAGGCGGGCGTGGTCTTGTCGCAGCCGGTGGTCAGCACCACGCCGTCGAGCGGATAGCCGTAGAGGATCTCGACGAGGCCGAGATAGGCGAGGTTGCGGTCGAGCGCCGCGGTCGGGCGCTTGCCGGTCTCCTGGATCGGATGGGTCGGGAATTCCATCGCAATGCCGCCGGCTTCGCGGATGCCTTCGCGGACGCGGTGCGCCAGCTCGATATGGTGGCGGTTGCAGGGGGAAAGGTCGTTGCCGGTCTGGGCGATGCCGATGATCGGCTTGCCGGACTGAAGCTCGGCCCGGGTGAGGCCGTAATTCAGGTAGCGCTCCATATAGAGCGCCGTCATGCCCGGATTATGCGGATTGTTGAACCATTCCTGCGAGCGGAGGTGGCGGCGAGCGCCGTTGCTGGCGGGCGCATGCCCATTGGTTGGTTTTTTTGTCATTGGTTTCTCCTGCAATGCAAACGCACTGGCGTCGGGAGCTCAGCTTCGGCTGGTGCGATGCCCAACGGCGCGATCCATGGTTCAAAGGCCCGTTGGCGGGTCATTCCCTCACAAGCGCGATACTAGTCTTGGCCACTTGGTAACGCTATCATTTTGTTCGCGGCGCCCGCGCCTGATGCGGCAGGCCTGTCGTCCGACCGCCGCGACGACGAGCTTTGCCGCTCGATCACCTTGAAGCCGAGATCGAGCACCGGCTGCTCGGGGCGCCGTCCGTCGATCGCTTCGATCAGCATGGTGGCGGCCGTGTTGCCCATCTCGTAGCGGTTGGTGCGCACGCTGGTGAGGGTGGGTACCGCGGAGGCCATGAATTCGAGGTCGTTGAATCCGACGATCGCGATCTGCTCGGGGACCGCGATCTCCCGGCGCCGGCATTCGAACAGCACGCCGAGCGCGAGGTCGTCATTGGCGCAGAACACCGAGTCGATATCGGGCTCGCGCGCCAGCAGATCGGTGAACAGGGTGCCGCCGAGCGTCACCGAGGTCGGTGTCGCCGTCGTGACGACGAGGCGCTGTTCGAACAGCGCGGCGTCCTTCATGGCCGAGACATATCCGTCCAGCCGCCGCTGCACCCGCGGGTCCATGCGCGCGCCGACGAAGCCGATCTTGCGATGGCCTTGCGCGAACAGGTGGGCGATCGCCGCGCGGGCCGCATCATAGTGCGAAAAGCCGATCATCATGTCGACCGGATTGGGTCCGATCTCCATGATCTGCACGATCGGGCAGTCGGCCGCCTCCAGCATCGCGCGCGATTCCGCGGTCTGGTCGATGCCGGTGACGATCAGTCCGGCCGGCTTCTGCGCGAGAAACAGGCGCAGCAGCTTCTCCTCCTGGAGAATGCTGTAGCGTGTGTTGGACAGCTGGATCGAGTACCGGCTGCCTTCGGAGGCGTCATAGATGCCGCGCAGCACGTCGGAAAACACGTTGTTGGTCAGTGACGGGATCAAGACGCCGATCACTTCGGTGCGCTGCGAGGCCAGCGCCCGCGCCGCAAGGTTCGGCACATAGCCGAGCTCGTTGGCCGCGCTCTCGACCCGCGTCCGCTTGGCGACTGACAGGGCCTCCGGATTGCGGAAGAACCGGGACGCCGTGATCGGGCTGACGCCGGCAAGCTCGGCAACTTCCGCCAGCCGGATTTTACCTGACTTGGTGCGTTTTCGACCCATTAGTTGCTCTTATCACAGTCGGTCCGGCAAACAAAGGAACGTTGACAGCGCTACCAGCAACGACTAACCAAAGACAAATTGCCAAAACCGCACAAACTGCCGACAATGTCGCTCGCTAAGATCGGGCTTCGTTCGGTGAAGTCTGAAAAACAAGACGGTCGCGGCGCGTGAGGCGTCGTGGACTTTCGAGGAGGGAGCTAGATGTCGTCTGTGCAAATCCGCGACGTGCGGAAATCGTTCGGCAATTTTGAAGTCCTGCACGGCGTTTCGATTCCGATCGAGGACGGCCAGTTCGTCGTCCTGGTTGGCCCCTCCGGCTGCGGCAAGTCGACGCTTCTGCGCATGCTTGCAGGCCTCGAGAACATCACCTCCGGCACGATCTCGATCGGCGACCGCGTCGTCAACAATATCCAGCCCAAGGAGCGGGATATTGCGATGGTGTTCCAGAACTACGCGCTCTATCCGCACATGACCGTCGGCGAGAACATGGGCTTCTCGCTGAAGCTGCGGAACGCGAGCTCCGACGAGATCAACAAGCGCGTCAAGCGCGCAGCCGAAATTCTTGCGCTGTCGCCGCTGCTCGAGCGCTATCCGCGCCAGCTCTCCGGCGGCCAGCGCCAGCGCGTCGCGATGGGCCGCGCCATCGTGCGCGATCCGCAGGTGTTCCTGTTCGACGAGCCCTTGTCGAACCTCGACGCCAAGCTGCGCGTCGCCATGCGCACCGAGATCAAGGAGCTGCATCAGCGGCTGAAGACGACGACCGTCTACGTCACCCACGACCAGATCGAGGCCATGACGATGGCTGACAAGATCGTCGTCATGCATGACGGCATCGTCGAGCAGATGGGCACCCCGCTCGAGCTCTACGACAAGCCCGACAACCAGTTCGTCGCCGGCTTCATCGGCTCGCCGGCCATGAACTTCCTGAAGGGCCATGTGCGCGTCAATGGCGTTGCGACCTTCGAGGGGCCGAACGGCGTCAAGCTGCCGCTCAAGAACGCGCCGGCGGCGTCCGACGGTCGTCCTGTCGTCTACGGTGTGCGACCCGAGCATTTCACCATCGCGGACGACGGCGCCGATGCCGAGATCATCGTGGTCGAGCCGACCGGCTCGGAGACGCAGGTGTTCGCGAAGGTGGGTGGCGAGCAGGTCGTCGCGGTGTTCCGCGAGCGTCACCAGTTCAATCCGGGCGACAAGGTCAAGCTGAAGCCTGACCCGTCACTGGTTCATCTGTTCGACGAGGCGACGGGCAAACGCATGTAGCCGCGCCTAAGGATTGCCCAACGACTGTTCAAGAACGACCCAATACAAATATAAAATTCAGGGAGAGAACGATGAGCAATTTCGACAGGCGAAGTGTGCTTAAGGCCGGCCTGGGCGGCGCAGCGCTGCTGGCCGGCCCGGGCATCGTGCCGGTCCGCGCCGCGGAGTGGACCAACACGCCCGAACCGAACGCGTCCATCCGCGTCTTGCGCTGGAAGCAGTTCATCCAGGCCGAGTTCGACAAGTTTGCCGAGCAGACCAAGAAGTTCTCCGAGAAGACCGGCGTCAAGATCAAGCTCGAGGCCGAGAGCTGGGAAGACATCCGCCCCAAGGCCGCGGTGGCCGCCAATGTCGGCGCCGGCCCCGACCTCATCATCGGCACGCTCGACGATCCCCACAAATTCCCGGAAAAGCTGATCGATATGACTGATGTCGCCGACTATCTCGGCGCGCAGTATGGTGGCTGGTATCCGGTTGCCGAACGTTACGGCAAGAAGGGTAACAGCTGGATCGCCATTCCGCAGGGCGCGACCGGCGGCTGCCTGAACTACCGCATCAGCCACGTGAAGGCTGCGGGCTTCGAGGAATTCCCCAAGGACACCGCCGGCTTCCTCAAGCTCTGCCAGGCGTTGAAGAAGAACAACACGCCGGCCGGCTTCGCGCTTGGCCATGCCACGGGCGATGCCAATGGCTGGTGCCAGTGGGCGCTCTGGGCGTTCGGCGGCAAGGTCGTCAACGACAAGAACGAGGTCGTGATCGACTCCCCGGAGACGGTCGCCGCGCTCGAATACGTCAAGCAGCTCTACGAGACCTTCATCCCGGGCGTGCTGTCGTGGAATGACTCGAACAACAACAAGGCGTTCCTGAACGGCGAACTCAGCCTGACGCTGAACGGCATCTCGATCTGGACCGTCGGCAAGAACTCCACCGATGCGAAGCAGCAGGAGATCGCCAAGGACATGAACCACGCGCCGATGCCGATCGGCCCCGTGGGCGTGTCGACCGAGCAGCAGAACGTGCTGGTCTACTACGGCTACAAGCACTCGAAGTATCCCAAGGCGGTCAAGGAATTCATCAAGTTCATGATGGACAAGGAGAATTACGACGCCTGGGAGGTCGCTTCCAACGGCTACGTGTCGCCGCCGCTGCCGGCCTACAACGACAACCCGGTGTGGACGTCGGATCCGAAGATCACCCCGTATCGCGACTGCCTGAAGCGCTGCCGCGACAACGGCTTTGCCGGCGATCTCGGCTATGCCTCCGCCGCGGTGATGGGCGACTTCGTCGTCGTCGACATGTTCGCGGAAGCAGCCTCCGGCTCGGCGACGCCGAAGCAGGCGGCGGCGCGCGCCGCCGAGCGCGCCAAGCGCTACTACCAGGTCTGATCAACGCCTATCCGCGCGGCGTCCGGTTCGCCGGACGCCGTGACTTTTCTCCCGAGGGGAATCCGACATGGCAGTCATGGCCGAGTCCGCTGTCGCGCAGGTCAAGCGCGCCAGCCTCTGGACCAGAGCATTCGAGAGCCGGAATTGGCTCGGCGCGATGTTCATGGTGCCGGCGATCGCGATCCTCATCCTGTTTCTGGCTTATCCGCTGGCGCTGGGCTTCTGGCTCGGCATGACCGACACCAAGATCGGCGGGGCCGGGCGCTATATCGGCTTTGCGAACTTCGTCTCGCTCTCCAAGGATTCGGTGTTCTGGCTCTCGGTCTTCAACACCATCTTCTATACGTTCACCGCGAGCATCGTGAAATTCGCCATCGGCCTTTACCTCGCGCTGCTGCTCAACGAGCGGCTGCCGTTCAAGTCGATGATCCGTGCCATCGTGCTGCTGCCTTTCGTGGTGCCGACGGTGCTGTCCGCGATCGCGTTCTGGTGGATCTATGACAGCCAGTTCTCGATCATCTCCTGGGTGCTGATCAAGGCCGGCCTGATCACGCGCTACATCGACTTCCTCGGCGATCCCTGGAATGCGCGCTTGTCGGTCGTCGCCGCCAACATCTGGCGTGGCGTGCCTTTCGTGGCGATCACGCTGCTGGCGGGATTGCAGACGATTTCGCCCTCGCTCTACGAGGCGGCCAATCTCGATGGCGCCACCAACATGCAGCGCTTCCGCCACATCACGCTGCCGATGCTGTCGCCGATCATCGCGGTCGTGATGACATTCTCGGTGCTGATGACGTTCACCGACTTCCAGCTGATCTACACCATCACGCGGGGCGGGCCGATCAATGCCACGCATCTGATGGCGACGCTGTCGTTCCAGCGTGCCATCACCGGCGGCAATCTCGGGGAGGGCGCAGCGATCTCGAACGCGATGATCCCGTTCCTGGTCGCAGCGATCCTGCTCAGCTTCTTCGGGCTTCAGCGCTCCCGCTGGCAGCAGGGCGGGAGGGACTGACCATGAGCACCGCAGACGACCAAAGCGTCGGAATGGATTATCTCGAGAGCTTCCCGCGGAAGTTCTTGCGGGTGTACTTTCCGCTCGGCCTGATCATCTTCTTCCTGCTGTTCCCGTTCTATTGGATGGCGGTCGCGACGTTCAAGCCGGACGCGGAGATGTACGATTACGAGAAGTACAATCCGTTCTGGATCGTGAATCCGACCATTGAGCACATCAAGAAGCTGTTGGTCGAAACCGACTATCCGCTCTGGATGTGGAACACCGTGATCGTCTCGGTGTCCTCCACCTTCATCTCGCTGTTCGCCAGCGTCTGCGCCGCCTACGCGATCGAACGTCTGCGCTACAAGGGCTCGCGCTATGTCGGCCTTGCGATCTTCCTCGGCTATCTCGTGCCGCCCTCGATCCTGTTCATTCCGCTGGCGGCGATCGTGTTCCAGCTCGGCCTGTTCGATGGCAATCTGGCGCTGATCCTGACCTATCCGACCTTCCTGATCCCGTTCTGCACCTGGCTCCTGATGGGCTATTTCCGCACCATTCCCTACGAGCTGGAGGAATGCGCCCTGATCGACGGGGCGACGCGGCTCCAGATCCTGGTCAAGATCACGCTGCCGCTGTCGCTCCCGGGGGTGATCTCGGCCGGCATCTTCGCCTTCACGTTGTCCTGGAACGAGTTCATCTACGCGCTGACCTTCATCTCCTCGTCGGAGAACAAGACGATTCCCGTCGGCGCCATCACTGAGCTCGTCAGCGGCGACGTCTACCATTGGGGCGCGCTGATGGCGGCGGCCCTGATCGGCTCGGTCCCCGTAGTTATCCTTTATTCCTTCTTCGTGGAGTACTATGTGTCGGCGATGACCGGCGCCGTGAAGGAATGATCGCGGGGCCTGCCTTGAGAGCGTGCCAGGAGAACGTGTCAGGAGCGGCGCGCTCCGGCCAATAAGAAGGAGTAGGCTCTTGCACATTCTGGTTCTGGGCGCCGCCGGCATGGTCGGCCGTAAATTGTGTGAACGGCTGTTGCGCGACGGCCGGCTCGGCAAGAGCGACATCACCAAGCTGACCATGCATGACGTGGTCGAGCCCAAGAAGCCGGAAAAGGCCGGTTTCCCCGTCGAGACCGTGTCAGGCGATTTCGCCGTGCCGGGCGCAGCCGAAAAGCTGATCGCCGGCCGCCCCGACGTGATCTTCCATCTCGCCGCGATCGTTTCGGGCGAAGCAGAGCTCGATTTCGACAAGGGCTACCGCATCAATCTCGACGGCACGCGGATGCTGCTCGATGCCGTCAGGCTCGTCGGCGGCGGCTACAAGCCGCGCGTGGTCTTCACCTCGTCAATCGCGGTGTTCGGCGCGCCGTTCCCGGATGCGATCGGCGACGAGTTCTTCCACACCCCGCTGCTCAGCTACGGTACCCAGAAGGCGATCGGTGAATTGCTGCTCGCCGACTATTCGCGCCGCGGCTTCCTCGACGGCATCGGCATCCGTCTGCCGACCATCTGCATCCGGCCCGGCCTGCCCAACAAGGCGGCATCGGGCTTCTTCTCCAACATCCTGCGCGAGCCGCTGGCCGGCAAGGAAGCGATCCTCCCGGTCTCCGAGGACGTCCGCCACTGGCACGCCACGCCGCGTTCCGCCGTCGGCTTCCTGCTCCATGCCGGCACCATGGACCTCGCCAAGGTCGGTCCGCGCCGCAACCTGACCATGCCCGGCTTCTCGGCCACCGTCGGTGAGCAGATCGCAGCCCTCCGTCGTGTTGCGGGCGACAAGGTCGCCGCACGCATCAAGCACGAGCTGGATCCGTTCATCGTCGGCATCGTCGGCGGCTGGCCGCGCAATTTCGAGGCGAAGCGGGCGCGCGAGCTCGGCTTCACCACCGAAGAAAAGACTTTTGACGACATCATCCGCATTCACATCGAAGACGAGCTCGGCGGCAACTTCGTCGCCTGATCCAACCGATGAACAGCGTGGATATGACGATGGCGAGCGTTGCTTGCATCGGTGAATGCATGGTCGAGCTCCGGCAGGCCCAGGGTGGACAGTCCGCTGGACAGTCCAGCGGGCATGGCCAGGGCGGCGGCCTGTATTCGCGCGGCTTCGGTGGCGACACCCTCAATACGGCGGTGTATCTGGCGCGGCTCGAGGTCAAGGTCGACTATCTCACCGCGCTTGGCGACGATGCCCTGAGCGACGAGATGATCGCGGCCTGGAATGCGGAGGGCGTCGGGACCCGCCGCGTCTCCCGGCTGCCGGGCAAGCTGCCCGGCCTCTACATGATCCAGACGGATGCGAAGGGCGAGCGGCAGTTCTTCCACTGGCGCGACAGTGCGGCGGCGCGCCAATTGATGAGCCTGCCGGAGACGGATGAGCTGCTCAACTCGCTGATGAGCTACGACATCGTCTATCTCTCCGCGATCACGCTCTCGATCTACGATGCGGCCGGGCGCGAGCGCCTGTTCGCGGCGATCAAGCGCGCGCGCCTGCTCGGCACCCGCTTCGTGTTCGACACCAATTTCCGCGCGCGGGGATGGCCGGACCGCGATGTCGCCCGCGAGGTCTTTGCCACGGCGTTTGCGACCGCCGACATCGTGCTGACCTCAACCGAGGATCTGCTCGCGCTCTATCCCGGCGAAAGCCACGAGCAGTTGATGGCGCGCATTCCCACGCCCGAGCTGGTGTTCCGTCTCGCCGAGCCCGTCAGCCTGTTGCGCTTTCCCGGCGGCACCAGCGAAGTCCGCGCCGAACCAATGACCAAGCCGGTCGTTGACACCACGGCAGCCGGCGACAGCTTTGCGGCGGCCTATATCGCGGCCCGGCTCGCCGGATCCGATCCGGTCGAGGCGGCCCAGGCCGGGCACCGCCTCGCCAGCCTCGTGATCTGCTATGCCGGCGCCATCATTCCGGGCTATGCCATGCCGCCAAAGAAGCGGCACCGGCCGGCGACCACGCGTCAAGCGACCAAGTGAAACGAAAGCCAAGATGACCACGACTGCCCAACAGAACCACCTCGTCGCGCTGTTCAAGGCCGCGACCGTCATTCCTGTCCTCACCATCGAGCGCATCCAGGATGCCGTGCCGCTGGCGAAAGCGCTGGTTGCCGGCGGCGTCCGCACGCTGGAGGTGACCATGCGCACCCCCGTTGCGATCGAGGCGGCGAGGGCGATGATGGCCGAGGTGCCCGAGGCGGTCGTCGGCATCGGCACGATCCTCAATCCGGCCGATTTCGTCCGCGTCGAGAAGCTCGGCGTCGCGTTCGGCATCAGCCCGGGCCTGACCCCCGATCTCCTGAAGGTCGCCGCCGACAGCTCCTTGCCGTTCGCCCCGGGCATCGCCACCGCGTCCGAGCTGATGCTGGCGCTGTCCTACGGCCTCGACGTCGCAAAATTCTTCCCGGCCGAGCAGGCCGGCGGCATCAAGGGCCTGCGCGCGCTGGGCGGGCCGTTCCCGAATGTGCGGTTCTGCCCGACCGGCGGCGTGGGCGAGGCGAATGCGGCGACCTGGCTTGCCGAGCCCAATGTGGTCGCGGTTGGTGGTTCCTGGCTATGCCCGACGGCGGAGATCAAGGCCGGGAACTGGGCCGGCATAACTGCCATCTGCCAGCGCACCCTCAAGGCCCTGAAAGCCACGTGAAGTCTTGCGGTTGGTGGGCTAAGACTTAGGTCAGTAAGAGACCCCAGGGAGATGACCATGACCGCCAGCATCGTCGGATGGGCGCATACGCCGTTCGGCAAGTTCGACACCGAGACCGTCGAAAGCCTCGTCACCCGCGTGGCCAATGAGGCGATGGCCGATGCCGGCATTTCCGCGTCCGACGTCGACGAGATCGTGCTCGGCCATTTCAACGCCGGCTTCTCGCCGCAGGATTTTACCGCCTCGCTGGTGCTCCAGGCCGACCCGAAGCTGCGCTTCAAGCCGACGACCCGCGTCGAGAACGCCTGCGCCACCGGCTCCGCCGCGGTCCATCAGGGTCTGCGTGCGATCGACGCAGGCGCGGCCAGGATCGTGCTCGTCGTCGGCGTCGAGCAGATGACCCGCACCCCGGGTCCGGAGATCGGCAAGAACCTGCTCAAGGCCTCTTACCTGCCGGAAGACGGCGACACCGTCGGCGGCTTCGCCGGCGTGTTCGGCAAGATCGCCAGCTCCTATTTCCAGAAATACGGCGACCAGTCCGATGCGCTGGCGCTGATCGCGGCCAAGAACCACAAGAACGGCGTCGCCAATCCCTTCGCCCAGATGCGCAAGGACTTTGGCTTCGAGTTCTGCCGCGCCGAGAGCGAGAAGAACCCCTACGTTGCGGGTCCCCTGAAGCGTACCGACTGCTCGCTGGTCTCCGACGGCGCCGCGGCGCTGGTGCTGGCTGATGCCGAGACCGCCAAGGGCATGAGCAAGTCGATCGGCTTCCGCGCCACCGCGCACGCCCAGGACTTCCTGCCGATGTCCAAGCGCGACATCCTCCAGTTCGAGGGCTGCACGGTCGCCTGGCAGCGCGCGCTGGAGAAGGCGGGCGTTGCGCTCACCGATCTCTCCTTCGTCGAGACCCATGACTGCTTCACCGTCGCCGAACTGATCGAGTACGAAGCGATGGGCCTGACGCCGAAGGGGCAGGGTGCCCGCGCCATCAAGGAAGGCTGGACCCTCAAGGACGGCAAGCTGCCGGTCAATCCGTCCGGCGGCCTGAAGGCCAAGGGCCACCCGATCGGCGCCACCGGCGTCTCCATGCACGTGATGACCGCGATGCAGCTCGCTGGCCAGGCGCCCGAGGGCATGCAGCTCAAGAACGCCAAGCTTGGCGGCATCTTCAACATGGGCGGCGCAGCGGTGGCGAATTACGTTTCCGTGCTGGAGCCGCTGAAGTAAGTTCTCGTAGGGTGGGCAAAGGCGCGTTTGCGCCGTGCCCACCTTTTTGTTGCGCTAGATCATGGTGGGCACGCTACGCTTTGCCCATCCTGCGGCTCTTCATTGATTGGCAGGGAATGCATCATGGGCAATGACTACGAAGACTCGCTGTCGATAGACGCACTCAACGATCGCATCGCGATCCTCGAGGACAATATCCGGCAGCTCATCGAGCAGGCCGCGGCCGCCTCCGGCGAGCAGAACGAGTCGCGGATCGCCGACCGGATCAACCAGCAGAACGATGAGCTCGACCGTCTCATCAAGATCCGCGAATCCCGCCAGAAGAAATAGCGGCCGCGGCACCGCGCATGCGGCCATACCCCGGCCGCCCTTGCGCGCGCGGCGTCGCTGCCCTTAGCTGGACCGAAATCGCAGGGCCAGGTTGAGCCCGCGCAATCGGGAGCGAACGGATGGGGCCGCTGAAGGGCATCAAGGTCGTGGATCTGACCACCGTGCTGATGGGTCCCTATGCGACCCAGATGCTCGGCGACTACGGTGCCGACGTGATCAAGGTGGAATCGCTCGACGGCGACGTCACTCGCCTGATCGGTCCGATGCGCCATGCCGGCATGGGCCCGGTGTTCCTCAATACCAACCGCAGCAAGCGCTCGATCTGTCTCGACCTGAAGAAGCCCGCCGGCCGCGATGCCGTGCTGCGGCTGCTGAAGGACGCCGACGTTCTCGTCTACAATGTCCGCCCGCAGGCGATGGCGCGGCTTCAGCTCGGCTACGACGTCGTCTCCGCAATCAACCCGCGCCTCGTCTATGCCGGGGTGTTCGGCTTTGGGCAGGACGGGCCCTATGCAGCAAAGCCCGCCTATGACGATTTGATCCAGGGTGCGACGGCGCTCCCCGCCTTGATGGCGCAGACCGGCGACGGCGTGCCGCGCTACGTGCCCAACGCGCTGGTCGACCGCATCGTCGGTCTCACTGCGGTCGGCGCGATCTGCGCCAGCCTCGTGCATCGGGATCGCACCGGACGCGGCCAGCGCGTCGACATCCCGATGTTCGAGACCATGGCCGGGTTCGTCATGGGCGACCACATGGGCGGGCTCACCTACGAGCCGCCGCTCGACAAGGGCGGCTATGCCCGCCACCTCTCGCGCGACCGCCGGCCCTACAAGACCTCGGACGGCTATCTCAGCGTCATCGTCTACAACGACAAGCAGTGGGAGAACTTCTTCAAGGCAACGAGCCGCGACGATCTGCGCGCCGACCCCAAATTCGCGACCTTCGCCGGCCGTGCCGCCAATATCGACGTCGTCTATGCCGAGCTCGCGCGCATCTTCGAGACCCGCACCACGGCCGAGTGGATCGACCTGCTGACCAAGGCCGATGTGCCCGTGATGCCGATGCACGACCTCGCGTCGATCCTGCACGACGAGCATCTGGAAGCCACCGGCTTCTTCCCGGTCGTGAACCATCCGACCGAAGGCCCGATCCGCAGCATGAAGGTGACGGCGACCTGGTCAGAGACCGAGGCGGAGCCGGTACGGCTCGCGCCGCGGCTCAACGAGCACGGCGCGGAGATTCTGCGTGAGGTCGGCTACTCCCCGGACGAGATCGCCGCCATGGTGCGCGACGGTGTCACCGGGGCTATTGCCGGCCAGTAGGGATTGGCTATGTCGATTCGTGCCCTGCGGCGGCGCAGTCGTGAATATGTATCCATTGTTGGACAAGATCCGTGGGCCTGCATCAAGGCGCCGTCGCTCCCCGAACTCGTAAAACGGACCTTCTCATGATCGTCTTCACCCGTCTGCTCATGATCGCGTGCAGCATCGTGCTCGCGCCTGCCGTCGCTCGTGCTGCGATGCCGGCCGATGCGCCCGATGCCCGCGACCACGCGCTGATCAGTCGTTATGCCGGCTCCTGGCTGGTGGCGCAGGACGTCCAGGGCTTCGACCAGGTCGGGATGCCGCGGGGGAGCCAGAATGGCGAGGTCGTGAAAGTCGAGGGCCGTGTCACTCGCTTGTTCTACCTTGCCCCGGCCGGCAAATCGGCGCTGGAGGTTCAGCGCAACTATGAGCAGGCGTTGGAGCGCGCTGGCGCGGCCAGGCAGGATAGCTGCGCCGAGGACTGCGGGGCGCGCGACTTCGGCCAGCTTCGCAGGCTGCCGGCTAACCCGTCGCTGCCAAAGGCCCAGCTTGAAGGGTGGACCCCCATCACCTTGCTCCAGCAATGGCAGGAACCCGGGACCGAGCGCTACTGGTACGGGACCGTGAACGCATCCGGTGCAATGCTGCATGTCGCGATTGTCACGGCGAAGCCGGGAACGGTTGCACTGTCCGGCAAGTACGTGGCCACCAGCGTGGAGATCGTCGAGGCCAAGGCGATGGAGTCCGACAAGGTGGTGGTGGACGTGAGGGCCCTGACGAAGGGCTTGCAGGCAGAGGGCAAGGTGGCGCTGTACGGCCTGTACTTCGATACAGGTAAATCCGTCATCAAGCCGGAGTCGAAAGCTCAGCTCGACCAGATGGCACAATTGCTCCAGTCCGATGGATCTCTCAAGGTCCATATTGTCGGGCACACCGACAACCAGGGCGCGCTGGACGCCAATCTGGCCCTGTCGAAAGCACGGGCGCAAACGGTCGTGGATGCCTTGGCGACGACGTACAAGGTCGATCTGAAGCGGCTGTCGGCGGCCGGCGTCGCCAGCTATGCGCCGCTCGGTAACAACGCAACCGACGTGGGCCGTGCGCGGAACCGCCGGGTAGAGATGGTGTTGCAGTAGCGCGCCGCTACCAGATCGCAGGAGCACGAAAGTTACCATGAGCTTCATCACCGGCGTCGGCCTCACGCCATACGGCAAGCACGAAGGCTCATCCTCGCTCGACCTGATGAGCCGGGCCGCGCAAGCCGCGCTCGACGATGCCGGGCTGAAGCGTTCGGACATCGACGGCATCCTCTGCGGCTACTCCACCGTCTCGCCGCACATCATGCTGGCGACCGTGTTCGCCGAGCATTTTGGCATCCGCCCGTCTTACGCGCATGCCGTGCAGGTCGGCGGCGCGACGGGCCTTGCTATGACCATGCTGGCCCATCACCTCGTCGAGGCGGGCGTCGCGCGCAACGTCCTCGTCGTCGCCGGCGAGAACCGGCTCACCGGGCAGAGCCGCGACGCTTCGATCCAGGCTTTGGCGCAGGTCGGCCATCCCGACTACGAGGTGCCGCTCGGCCCGACCATTCCCGCCTATTACGGCCTGGTCGCCACCCGCTACATGCACGAATACGGCGTGACGGAAGAGGACCTCGCCGAATTCGCGGTGCTGATGCGCGCGCATGCCTGCACCCATCCCGGCGCACAATTCCACGATCTCATCACGGTCGCCGACGTCATGGCCTCGAAGCCGGTGGCAATGCCGCTCAAGCTGCTGGACTGTTGCCCGGTGTCCGACGGCGGCGCGGCCTTCGTCATCAGCCGTGAGCGGACCGGCGAGGCCGGCGTGCGCATCCACGGCTGCGCCCAGGCGCATACCCATCAGCACGTGACGGCCGTGCCCGCGCTCAGCGAGCTCGGTGCTGAAATCTCCATCGCCCGCGCCAAGGAGGCCACCGGCCTTGCGATCTCCGACGTGCGCTACGCCGCGATCTACGACAGCTTTACGATCACGCTCGCCATGCTGCTGGAAGACCTCGGCCTTGCCGGCCGCGGCGAGGCGGCTGCGCGCGTGCGATCAGGTCATTTCAGCCGCGACGGCGCGATGCCGCTCAACACCCATGGCGGCCTGCTCAGCTATGGCCATTGTGGCGTCGGCGGCGCCATGGCGCATCTGGTCGAGGCGCATTTGCAGATGACGGGGCGGGCGGCGAGCCGCCAGGTGCGCGACGCATCGATCGCGCTGCTGCACGGCGACGGCGGCGTGCTGTCGTCCCATGTGAGCATGTTTCTGGAGCGCGTGCGATGAGCGAACGAATCGCGGACTGGACCAAGGGCGAGCAGGCCATCACCTTTCAGAGCTGCGGCGCATGCGGCCATGTGCAGTATTTCCATCGCGCTTTCTGCGCGGCTTGCGGCGCGCCCGATCCGCGCGATGCACGCGCCAGCGGCAAGGGCAGGGTCTATGCGACCTCGCTGGTCTGCCGCGCCGCCACGCCCGAGACCCGTGCGCACGTGCCCTACAACATCCTGCTGGTCGATTGCGCCGAGGGATTTCGCATGATGGCGCACGGCGAGACGAATCTAGCTATCGGCGATGAGGTCACCGCGAGCTTCCCGACGTTCGCCGGCAAGCTCGTGCCGTTTTTCAGCAGAAGGAAATAGTAGGATCCGTCATTCGGGGGCGGTCCGAGGGACCGAGCCTGGAACGGGATTCTGGGCCTGGCTTGTGCGAGAGCCACCCCGGAATGACGAAAACACTCTACGCAACTCTTTTGCTAACGCCCGTAGAACAAGATGCTGGCGATGACGAGCATCGCCGTCACCGCCAGCATATGCGCGAGCGCTCCCGAGGCCGCCCCCTTGGTTGCTTCCTTCATGCCTATTCTCCCTAGACTTGGGCGTGACTCATCGTTGCGCGCACTGCGCACCCGACGGTCAATTGTTTTTACTCGGAACACCCCTTGCGAGTATTCACCGTGATTTGTCCCCACACGGCGAATATCGACTGTGCCAAGGTCGATCAGCAATGCGGCGGCATTTTGACTCGATGATGTTGCTGTTGCGGTCGCGCAGCACAGGGTTTGCGGCAACTTTCTTCAATCGCGACAAATCATCGGATTTTCCCGCGAGAATTCGCGGGTTTCTTTGTGGCCATCGATTTGGCCTTCGAAGCCTCCATCAGCGCATCCCTGATGTTGGTGAGGTGACGCGTCATGGCGTGGCTCGCCTTGCGCGGGTTCCTCGCTTGAACGGCTTCGAAGATGGCCTCGTGATCCCTGCGCCACATGGGCCGGTAGTCCTCCATCTGCATGTGGTTGTGAATCTCCTGCCAGATGCCGGACTCGGTCTGTGCGCGCCACAGCGAGTCGCTGATCGACACCAGCGCGCCGTTCCCGGTCGCCTCGGCCAGCACCATGTGGAAGCGGTGGTCGGACGTGTCGGCCTCGCGTCCCTGCGCATGTTCCCAGCGCATCATCGCGAGCGCTTCGGCGAGCTGCGCGAAGGCGGCCTCGGAGCCGCGCTGCGCCGCGATCGCCGCGATCTGCGGTTCGATCAGCTGGCGCGCCTCCAGGTTCTCGAATGGCCCAAAACCTTCGAGCACGTGCACGTCAGGTGCCTCCTGACGACTGATCACATAGACGCCGCTGTTACTGCGCACCTTCAGCATGCCGGCCATTGCCAGCGACAGGATGGCCTCGCGCACCGTCGGCCTCGACACGCCAAACGTCTTCGCGAGATCGCGCTCTGCCGGCAGGCGCTGGCCGATCCGGTAACTCGCCTGGATCATCGCAGCAATGCGCCGGGCAACGATCTCGAAGCTGCGTTCAGGCTTGGACGGGGGATCGTGCAACATCTTCGTGCTCATCAGTCCTTTTTTTGAGTTTGACAAGCTGCCGCTCGAAAGCCAAGCTGGTCAGACCAATTTGGACTGACCAGTTTCGCGCGACCGGGGTTGGGAATACTCTGTCGGTGGGACGATGGAGGCTGCGCGCGTGTTCGACAGCAAGCCGAATTCAGCCGAGGCGCGTGACATCGCGTTCCATCTGCACTCGCAGACCAACCCCCAGCGACATGCAGAAATCGGACCGCTGATCATGGCGCGCGGCGAGGGCGTCCATGTCTTTGACGCGAACGGCAAGCGTTATCTGGAAGCGATGGCCGGGCTCTGGTGTACCTCGCTCGGCTTTTCCGAGACGCGCCTGAAAGCGGCAGCAGCGGCGGCCTACGACAAATTCGGCTTCTATCACAGCTTCAATCACAAGACGCCGGACACCACGATCGACCTCGCCGAGAAGCTGGTCGAGATCTCGCCGATCCCGGATGCTCAAGCATATTTCGCAACGTCAGGCTCGGAAGCCACCGAGACGATGGTGAAGCTCGCCTGGGTGTATCACGCGGTTCGCGGCAAGCCCGGAAAGCGCAAGATCATCGCCCGCGATCGCGGGTTCCACGGCTCGACGATCGTTGCTGCTTCGATGTGCGGTCTGCCCCGCATGCACCGCGAATTCGGTCTTCCGCTCGATGGCTTCCTGCATACGCATTGCCCGGACGCCTATCGCGGCACCAGACCAGGCGAAAACGAGGCGGCGTTTGTCGACCGGCTCGCATCCGATCTCGAAGCAATGATCATGGCCGAGGGGCCCGATACGATCGCAGCCTTCATCGCCGAGCCGATCAACGCCGGCCGCGGCATCGTCGTGCCGCCGAAGGGATATTTCGCGAGGATCGAGGCCGTGCTGCGCCGTCACGACATCCTGGTGCTTGGTGACGAGGTGGTCTGCGGCTTCGGCCGCACCGGCAACTGGTTCGGCTGCCAGACGGTCGGCATGAAGCCGGACATGGTGGCGCTCGCCAAGGGCATCACCTCGTCCTATTTCCCGATGTCGGCTGTGTTGCTGGGCCGTCCGATCCGCGACGCGCTCAGCGAGATGAACAAGGGCGGCGAGCTGTTCGGCCACGGTTTCACCAATTCCGGGCACCCGGTTGGCGCAGCGATCGCGCTCGAGACGCTGAAGATCTATCACGAGATGGATGTGGTGCCGCACGTCCGCCGCATGGGCTCGAGGCTCCGCGCCGGACTGGAGCAGATCGCGCGGGATTCGCGCATCGTCGGCCAGGTGAGGGGCGAGGGACTGATGATCGGGGTCGAGCTGGTCGCGGACCCCGCGACGCGGCAGGCCTTCGATCCCGCGCTGAAGGTCGGCGCGATGTTCGATGCGCTCGCAATCGAGAATGGCCTGATCATCCGCGCGATGGGCGACACGATCGGGTTCTGTCCGCCGCTGATCATCGACGAAGCCGGAGTTGACGAGGCGCTCGACCTGTTCGCGCGGACCTTGCTCAGCGCCGAGGCCAAGCTTGCCGAGACACGTCCATCTGCGTAACCCCTTGAGGAGACCATAGCATGCGCCGTCGAGACCTGCTCCGATCCACACTGGGCGCCGGTCTCGGCGTCGCCCTGGGCTCGAGTCTTGCGATGCCGCGGCTGGCCCGCGCGCAAGGTTCGCGCGTGCTGCGCTTCGTGCCGCAGGCCGATGCGGCCATCCTCGATCCGATGATCACGACCGGCCTCGTCAACCGCAACCACGGCTTCCTGATCTGGGACACGCTCTACGGCGTGGATGAGAAATTCCAGGTTCAGCCGCAGATGGTCGCCGGCCACACGGTCGAGAACGACGGCAAGCTCTGGGCGATGACGTTGCGGGACGGCTTGAAATTCCACGACGGAGAGCCCGTACGCGGGCGCGATGTGGTGGCGAGCCTGAAACGTTGGGCCGCGCGCGATGCCTTCGGCAATTCGCTCTTCAATTTGGTGGATGAACTCTCGGCGCCTGATGACAAGACCGTGCGCTGGCGTCTGAAGTCACCGTTTCCGCTGTTGCCGGAAGCGCTCGGCAAGGTCGGTGCCATCATCGCCTTCATCATGCCGGAACGTCTTGCGCAGACCGATAGCGTCACGCCGGTCAAGGAGCTGATCGGTTCCGGTCCGTTCAAATTCCAGGCCGATCAGCACGTGCCCGGCGCGCGGCTGGTCTACACGCGTTTCGATGGCTACGTGCCGCGCCCCGAGGGGACGCCGAGCCTGCTCGCCGGTCCGAAGATCGCGCATTTCGACCGGGTCGAGTGGCAGGTCATCCCGGACCCCGCGACGGCCGCGGCTGCGCTTCAGCAGGGCGAGATCGACTGGTGGGATCAGCCCATCGTCGACCTGTTGCCGAAGCTGAAGGGCAACAAGATGCTGACCGTCGAACTGCTCGACCCCATCGGTAATGTCGGCGTGCTGCGCTTCAACCATACGCAGCCGCCGTTCGACAACCCGGCCATCCGCCGCGCGGTGCTCTCCGCCATCAGCCAGAAGGAATTCATGTCCGCGGTTGCGGGCGACGACACCAGTCTCTGGCGCGACAAGGTCGGCTTCTTCGCGCCCGGCGGCATCATGGCGAACGATGCCGGCATGGACGCGCTGAACGGCCCCCGGGATATCGCCGCCGCGGCCAAAGCCATCAAGGACGCCGGCTACAAAGGCGAGAAAGTGCTGCTGATGGCGCCGGGCGATTTCCCTGTCATCGGGCAGATGAGCGAAGTCGCAGCCGATCTGTTCCGCAAGCTCGGTTTCAATGTCGACTACGCGGCGATGGACTGGGGCTCGATGCTGCGGCGCATGGGCAACCGCGAGACACCGGACAAGGGCGGATATAGCGCCTTCTGCACTTATTCTGCGGGCGTCACGCAGCTGAACCCCTCGGCGCATAACTTCATCCGCGGCAGCGGTGACAAGGCGACCTTCGGCTGGGCAAAGAGCGAGAAGCTGGAGCAGCTCCGGGATGCCTGGTTCGCCGCGCCCGATGCCGCCACGCAGACGAAGATTGGCGTCGAGATGCAGCAGCAGTGCTTCATCGATGTTCCCTATGTTCCGCTTGGTGTCTTCTATCAGCCGACGGCTTACAAGAAGAGCCTGACGGGCATGCTCAAGGGCCTGCCGTTGTTCTGGAACGTGCGCGGCGCCTGAAGAGGGATTTTCGATGCTTCCGATCACCGGTTATGCGGACCGCTGGAGCGTGCGCTCCGGCGACGACATCAACTTCATGATTGCGGTCAAGGGCGGCGGCCGCTATTCGGCGCGGATCGCCCGCATCATCTGTGGCGACCCGAATCCCAGGGGACCAGGCTATCGCGAGATTCCGGTCAAGTGGGACCTGGAAGGCCAGCACGATGGCATCGAGCAGACCATCGCCAAGGGTTCATGGGTCGATGTATCAGCACTGGCGCTGCCGGCGGGCCCGATCGGCTTTGCCGCGACTGTCTGGCCGACCTTGCTCGCCGCGGGCCAGCAGGCCGTGCTGAATTGGGCCGGCGCAGGCGGCTCGCTCACGCTCGGCGTCGGCAAGGCGGGCGCTTTCGTCCGGCTCGTGACCGGCGGGGGCACCATCGAGGTCGAGACCAGCGTCGGGCTCACCGAGCGGGCATGGCACGACATCGCGTGCGTGTTCGACCCGGCAACCGGATCGTTGGCGATTGCACAGGCACCGCGCAAGATCAGGCTCGATCGCGACGAGCGCGCGACGAAATCGCTGAGCGCGCCAAAGGCCGCGTTGGCCGGCACGGGGGCGGCGGCGATTGCGGCGGAGCGCGCAGGCCGGGGCGTAGTCCACCATTTCAACGGCAAGATCGAGCGGCCGCGCATCACCGATGGCAGCACCGGCCTTGACGGCACCATCGCCGTGCAGGCTTCTGGAACGGCGGCTCCGTCCATCGCCGAATGGGATTTTTCCATCGGCATTCCGACCGACTCCGCGACCGATATCGGCGCTGCCAAGGCGCACGGTACCTGCATCAACTTGCCGACGCGCGCGATGACGGGGTCGCGCTGGACCGGCGGCGTGACGCATCGCTGGACAGAAGAACCCAAGCTCTGGGGTGCGATCCATTTCCACGACGACGATATCGGCGATTCCGGCTGGCAGCCGTCGCTGACCTTCACCGTGCCGGAGGACTGGAAGAGCGGCGTCTACGCACTGCATCTCGAAAAGGATGGCACGCGCGACAACATCGTCTTCTATGTCCGCGCCCGGATACCGGGATCGCAGGCCAAGGTGGCTTTTCTCGCGCCGACCTTCAGTTACACGGTCTACAGCCAGTACCAGAAGAAGGGCAGGCAAGCCCTGATCACGGAGCGCTCGCTGGCCTGGGGCGCGCTGGCGCAGGCGCCGGACGGTCATCCCGAGTACGGCGTCTCGCCCTACAACTTCCACTCTGACGGCAGCGGCGTGGTGATGTCGACGATGCGCCGGCCGCTGATCGACAAGCGTGTGAACCAGATCCATCTGGTCGATCCCAGCGACTACGGTTCCGGCCTCTACTGGATCTCCGCCGACAGCGCCATCACCGATCTGTTGACCCGCAAGGGTATCGACTTCGAAGTCATCACCGATCACGACGTCCATGCCGAAGGCGTCGATCTGCTGTCGAAATATTCTGTGGTTCTGACCGGGCAGCATCCGGAATATCACACCCACGAGACGCTCGACGCGCTCGGCGCCTATCTCGGCAATGGCGGCCGCTTCATGTATCTCGGCGGCAACGGCTTCTACTGGAAAGTGGTGCCGCATGCGACAGGCACCTGGGCTTTCGAGCTGCGCCGCGCCGAGGGCGGCATCCGGCTCTGGGAAACGCTGCCCGGCGAGAGCTATCACGCGTTCGACGGGTCCTATGGCGGCCTCTGGCGGCGGCTCGGCCGCCCGCCGCAGGCGCTGGTCGGCGTCGGCTTCAGCACGCAAGGGGAGTATATGGGTTTCCCGTACACCTTCCTCGACGGCATTCTCGATTCCCGCGTCGCCTTCATGCGCGAGGGGATCGAGGATCTGGCGAAGCCCGGTGCCAAGCTTGGCGAGCGCGGCTTCATGGGCGGCGGCGCGGCGGGGCACGAGCTGGATCGGGCGGACACGCGCCTTGGCACCCCGCATCATGCGATCATCGTCGGCCGCGCAGTCCTCACTGATCCGACCTATCAGCCCGTCAACGAAGAGCGCTACGACCATACCTGGCCGGCATCGCGCGAGGACATCATCCGCTCCGACCTGACCTTTTTCGAGACGCCGAATGGCGGCGCGGTGTTCTCCGTCGGCTCGATGAATTTCATCGGCGCGTTGCCGGTCGACGGCTACAACAACGTGGCAGCCCTGCTGGTGACCAACATCGTCGGGCGCTTCGCCGATTCGACGCCATTCCCGGTGCCGAAAGCCCCCGCACAAGGGGGATGACCTCACGCGACGATGTTGCTCTTGGGCCGGTGCGAGAATACTCTTGGGACCTGTGCTCGAAAAAACGACAACAAGACCAAGACCCAAGGTGACTGATGGCCCGCATCAACTACAGCGACCCGTTCAAGGCGTCCGACCGCACCCGCGAAATTCTCGACAAGAACCGTAACGCCAACATCTTCCGCATGATGGCGCACTCGCCGAGCTACTTTGAGCAGTACTGCCGGCTCGGCGGAGCCATCCGCCACAAGGGCGAGCTCGATCCCATCGTGCGCGAGCTCGCGATCACCCGCACCGGCATTTTGTGCGAGGCACCGTATGAGATCGTCGCGCACAAGCGCATCGGCAAGAATGTCGGCGTCACCGACGAGCAGAACGAAGCGCTGGAGAACTGGCAGGCCGCGACCTGCTTCAACGAGGTGCAGCGCGCCGCACTCGCCTTCACCGACGAGATCGTGAAGCTGAAGAAGCCGACGGATGCGACGTTCAAGGCGATCGCATCGAAGCTGACACCGGCCGCGCTGGTCGAGCTCCAGCTTTCGGTCGGCTTCTACATCATGACCTCGAAATTTCTGGAGACTTTTGAAATCGATCTCCAGCCTGTCACGGAAGTGGTGGGCTGATCCAAAAACTGTGGCGAGGTCTGCCGATGACGATCGATGAATACGCGGTCTGGGCCGCGAGCATTGCGAAAGTCGATGAGCATCCGTCCAACGAGCGGCTGTCCTATCTCGGGCTCGGCCTCGCCGGCGAATCCGGCGAGGTCGCCGACCACATCAAGAAGCTGCTGCGCGATGACTGGCTCGACAAGGCGGGCCTCGTCGATGAGCTCGGCGACGTCATCTACTACTGGGCTTGCCTGTGCGCCGCGACCGGCCAGCAGCCATCCGAATTGCTCAAGGCGAGCGCGGCCAAGATCAAGCGGCGACTGAGCGAAGCCGCGAGCCGCTGACCCGGATCAGCGCGCTCACGTCGACGTCAGAATGTCGACCTTGGCATTGGCGACGATCAGGCGGTCGGCGAGCAGCTGCGCCAGATTGCGCATAATGCGCTCGGAAGCGCGCGGGTGCTGCTTGCGGAAGCGCTCGAAATCCTTCAGCGGCACCTCGAATGCGGTCGCTGCCATGTCCGCGTAAACATCGGCCGAACGCGTCGGCTCCAGCAGCGCCATCTCGCCGAAGGCCATGCCGGCGGTCAGCGTCGCCAGCCGCACGCCGTCGGGCAGGGTGACATGCACGGCGCCGCTGCGCAGGAAGAACAGGAAATCGGCGGGGTCGCCTGTCGTGATGATCTTTGCCCCGGATGGAAAGGTCCGGATCGTGCAGATCGAGGCGAGGTCGGTCAGCTCTTCCTCGCTCATGCCTGATAGCAGCGGCTGTTCGGCAAGCTCGGTGGTCTCGTGGAAATCGATCGAGCCGCCATAGCGGTAGACGATCTGGTCTTCGGCCCATTCGATCGCGGTGTCGAGCAGATAGAAGTCGCGGACGTTCTTCAGCTCCGCCGTCCATTCCCGCAGGCTGTCCCATTCCTTCGACGCACGCCTGACCCCTGACAGTACGACGGTCACGTTCAGCGCCGCCAGCTCCTCGAACGCCTCGGCCACGAGCCGCGCGCCGGCGCGCGTGGTGGAGGTGACGCGGTGGAGATCGAAGATCACGATTTGCGGCCGCGGCTGTCCGGCCAGCCTGCGCGAGACATAGTCGACCGCCGACAGCGACAGCGTGCCGACCAGCTCGATGACCCGCACCTCCTGCTCATGCCCGGCCAGAATCTCGCGCTCCTGCGGCCGGCGCACGCGCCGCGACGGGCTCTTGCCGATGTCGTAGTCGGCGATGACGGCGTTGCGCGCGTCGTCGCTGCGGTTGAGCATGTGCAGGTCGTAATGCGAGGACAGCGCCTCGCAGACCTTGATGCCGCGCACGCTGTTGCCGTGCTTGTCGAGCTTCGGCGAATAGCTGCCGAGGCCGAGGCGGGCAGGGAGTGCGGCCAGAATGCCGCCGCCGACGCCGCTCTTGGCGGGGATGCCGATCCGGTAGATCCACTCGCCGGCGTAGTCGTACATGCCCGACGACGTCATTACCGACAGCGTGCGCGAGATCGCGTAGGGCGTCAGCACCTGCTCGCCCGTCACGGGATTGACGCCGCGGTTGGCGAGCGTTGCCGCCATCACCGCGATGTCGCGCGCCGTGACCAGCACCGCGCATTGCCGGAAATAGACGTCGAGCACGCCTGCGACATTGTCCGAGATCACCGCATTGGTCTTGAGGAGGTAGCCGATGGCGCGGTTGCGGTCGCCGGTCTGGCTCTCCGAGCTGTAAACGGCCTCGTCCACGGCGAGATCGCGCCCCGCAAAACGGCTGAGCGCAAACCGGACCTGCTCGAAGGCGTCCGTGCCCTTGCTGTCATAGATCAGCCCGGTGCAGGCGATCGCGCCGGCATTGACCATCGGGTTGAACGGATGGTTGTCGGAATTGAGCCGGATCGAGTTGAAGGGATCGCCCGAGGGCTCGACGCCGATCGCGCTCTCGACGCGGCCGGCGCCCAGGAGGTCCAGCGCCAGCGCGAACACGAAGGGCTTTGACATCGACTGGATGGTGAAGGGCACCCGGCTGTCGCCGACCTCGTAGACATGGCCGTCCAGGGTCGCGAGGCTGATGCCAAAATGGGCAGGGTCGGCCTTGCTCAGCTCGGGGATGTAATCGGCAACGGCGCCGGAGGTCTCGGCGGAGAATTCGTTGAGACAATTGCCCAGAAACCGCAGCAGGGGCGGCTTCGAGCGGGTCCAGGCGGAGGCGGCAGGCGAGTGGGTTGTCATCGCCTGTCTTTGTGCAACGCAATCAGGGTACGCGCAACCCGTCCGGCACCACAGCCTGCCGCCGGACCAGCAGCAGGGCGATCAAGACCGTGGGCACGAGGATCGCGAGGCCCAGCAGCGTGACCTGCATCTGCGACAGCGGCATGATCCCGCCGCCGGGGGTGGCCACGACGAAGCCGCCGATCACCAGCAGCACCCGCAAGGGCCACTCCATCAGGCCGGCGCCGCGAAGGTCGCCGACAAAAGCCTGGTAGCCCTGGATGCCGCCGCAGATGAAGACGATGCCGAAGCAGGCAAGTCCGGTCAGCCCGAATGCCTCCAGATACGGGTTGCTGCCCTGAAGTAGCAGCGCCGGATTGAGCACGAAGAAGAACGGGATGAAATAGATGATGCTACCGACCCACATGCTCTCCCAGCCCGTCTTCATCGCGGGCGCACCGGCGATGCCGGCCGCCGCGAAGGAGGCGATCGCCACCGGGGGTGTGATCGAGGACAGCATGCCCCAGTAGAAGATGAACATGTGCACGGCCATCTTGTTCAGCCCGAGCTTCTCCAGCGCCGGCGCCACCAGAATGGCCAGGAAGATGTAGCAGGAGGTCGTGGTCAGCCCGAGCCCGAGGATCAGGCTGGTGATGGCGCACATGATCAGCAGCAGGAAGGCATCGCCTCCGGCGATGCTGAGCAGATCGTTGGCGAGGCTCGAGATCACGCCGGTGAGCGAGAAGGCGCCGATCAGCAGGCCACAACCGGCGAGGATCGCGATCAGCTCGACGAAGGTCTTGCCGTTGAGTTCGAGGAAATGCAGCCAGCGCGCGCCGCCCCAGTTCTTGCCGGGGAAGAATTCGTTCAGCGCGGCCAGCAGGCACATGCCCCACAGCGCGGCGTTGAGCACGCCGAACCAGAACATCGCAGCCGTTGCCGCGATCGAACCGGCGAGCACCAGCGTATTGCCGAGCCTCCAGCGCGCCGGCCCGGACCATTGATGCAGGATCACGAGCAGCACGGAGGCATAGAACGGCGCGTGGCTCTCGCGCTTGAAGTAGAGCAGCATCACCACGAGCACGACGATCACGAAGAGATAGTACCAGCCCTCTTTGAAAGCGTCCCAGAAGCGCGGCAGCTCGGCGCGCGGCAGGCCCTTCAGCTTGTGGCGGGCGGCATAGGCGTCGACCTGCGCGAACAGGCCGACATAATAGAGGATCGAGGGGATGGTGGCGGCGAGCGCGACGTCGGCATAGCCCGTGTTCATGAACTGCGCCATCACGAAGGCGGTGGCGCCCAGCACCGGCGGCGCGAGCACGGCGCCGGTCGAGGCGCAGGCCTCGATCGCGCCGGAATAGGACGGCGTGAACCCCGTCTTCTTCATCGCGGGGATCGTCATCGTTCCGGCGGTCAGAACATTGGAGACGATGCTGCCGCCGACGGTGCCGAGCAGGCCGGAGGCGAACACACAGACTTTTGCCGCGCCGCCGCGGAAGGTGCCGCACATCGCGAAGGCGATGTTGATGAAGAATTTGCCCGCGCCCGTCATCATCAGCGCGGTGCCGAAGACGAGGAAGCCGATCACGGTGTCGGCAAAGGCCTGGATCGGAATCCCGAGCAGGCTCTCACCGGAGAGCATGTGATAGGACGTGGTCTGCTGCAGCGTCGACTGCGTGCCGCGGAACGGCCCGAGCCAGGAAGAGTCCGCAAACAGCGGATAGAGCGTGAAGGGCAGCACGCTGAGCAGCAGGCTCCAGCCGCCGGTGCGCCGCAGCGCCTCCATCAGCACGAACCACATCACGAGCCCGGCGGCGATGACGTTGCCAGGCGCGCCATCGAACTCCCAGCCGAATTGCGCGGCCTTGCGGATGTTGAGCATCAGCCAGATCGCCGAGCCGAAGGTCGCGGCGAACAGCAGCAGGTCATACCAGGGGATGCGGTCGAGCGGCGCCTTCTCCGATCCCGGAAAGATCAGGAAGGTGAACGGGAGCATCAACGCGATCAGCAGGTAGAAATATTCGGTGTTGAGCTGGGTGTAGTCGATGAAGAACCGCAGCGAGAATTGCTGGTTCACACACAACAGAATGGTGGCTGCGGTGGCCGCCATCAGCACCCAGCGCCACGCGCCGTTCAATGTGCGGACGCGCGTGACCTCGGCTTCCTGCAAGTCGGCGGCGGCGCCGAGATGCGGATCTGCGAACTCAACCTTCGTCGCCGGCGCTGCCGCAGTCTCTGACATCGGCGCTCTCCTCAAACAGTTCTGCGGCAGGCAGCTTGACGGTCAGTCAAACCCGTTCGGCATGTCGGCCTTGGCCAGCGCCGTGGCGCGCGCCTTCATCCAGCCCTCGAGGAAGGCCTTTTCGTCCGACGGCGGATTGGACTTGCCGTAATCCGCCCACGCCGCGCCAAGCACTTCCTGTCGCTTGAACAGCTTGTTGTTGTGGGCGTCCTGCGCGTCAGACCATTGCCCGGCTTCTTTCAAGGCCTTCACCGCGCCGGGATGCACGGGCACCACCCAGTTCTTGGTCTGCCGGTCGGCGGCGAGCCCGCCGGCGCCGGGCGCGGAGTCCTTGTAGGCGTCGTAGCTGACGATCATCGCCTTGGTCATCGCATAGACCTGGTCTGCCGCTTGCGAGGCATAGGCGACGAAGATCGGATAGGGGTAGTTGCCGAGCTCGATCGGCTTGTCCGGCGTGATGCCGGCGCCGCAGGTTGCCGTCTGCGGGAAGAAGAACGAGCCGACCTTCTGCATCCGCGCCCAGCCTTCCTTGTCCTTGGCGGGCAGCGGCGGCCAGACCAGGCCGCGCGGCGAGGTTTCGGCTTCCTTGGCGGGGCCGGTGATGGTGGTGCCGAAGGCGGCGTCGGTGTCGTTGTTGATCAGGCCTTTCCACATCGCGCCGTAGCTCGCGAACTCGACGACCTTGACGTCCTTCTGTGTCAGGCCTGCGAAGGCGAGCACCGCGAGCGAGTTCTGGTTCAGCGCGGGCGAGCCGACCACGAAGCCGACGCGCTTGCCTTTCAGGTCTTTCAGATCTTTCACGCCGCTATCGGCTGCGACCCCAAGCGAACCGCAATTGCAATCGACGCTCGAGAGCATGATCTGGAGCGGCTGCGGGCCCCATTCCTTCGAGCCGAACTCGAACACGCCTTCCTGCGCGAAATAGGTACCCGATCCCATCGCCGATGACGTCGCGCGCTTGGCGCGCAATGGTGCAAGCCGCGCGACGTCGTTGCCTGCGGGCAGCACGCGCACATCGGTGCCGTATTTGTCCTTCATCATCTTGCCGACGCCGACCGCGATGTTGAAGCCGGCGGTACCGGTGTCATAGGCGGTGAACGTCAATGTCGCCGGCAGCTTGATGTCTTCGGCGATTGCATAGCTTGTAGACGCAAAAGAAATGCCCGCAACCAAGGCAGGCGCGAGCATGGTCAGCCCACGAAGCATGTTTCCCTCCAATGATCCTCGCGTTTGCCGCGAAGAGTTTCATTCTTTGTTTGAAACAGTTTTTTGTTTGAAACAGATCATGTCATCGCGATCAGGCGATGGCAACGCCGTACCGCGAACGCGGCGATGAGGCAGACAGATTGTCGCGGAAGCCACGGATAATGCAGTCAGTTCGCGACGATCGCGATCGCCTGTCCTTCGGCGACGACATCGTCGAGCTTGACGAGCAGCGATTTGATCGTGCCGCTCGCGGGCGAGGGCACGGGTATCTCCATCTTCATGGCTTCGACGACTACAACGTCATCGCCATCCGCAACGGTTCCTCCAACTTGCACGGGAGTTGCGCAGATGCGACCGGCGACCTCCGTGACGATCTTAATTTCTGGCATGCCATCGCCTTTTTGTTGTCGTCGCAAAATGCCTGAGGTAGCGTCATCTGCAAGTGGAATTTAATTCCGCAGAGCGGAACGAACGGTAGGGAACATGGGACGACGATCGGAGCGGTTAAGCAGGCAAGGTGCGCTCGCTGGCGATGCCGGCGAGGGTGATGTCATCCAGGTGGTGTCGCGCGCGTTCGACGTGTTGCGATGCTTCGAGGGCCACGAGGCACGGCTCGGCAATCTCGAGATTTCAAATCGCTGCGGCCTGCCGCGCTCGACGGTGTCGCGGCTCACGCACACGCTGACGCGGATGGGGCAACTCGTGTACCTGCCGCGCGACCAGAAATATCGCATCGGCCCGAGCGCGGTGGCGATGAGCGCCTCGATGATGAAGGGCGCGCAGCTGCGCAGCATGATCCGGCAGCGGCTCCAGGAAGTCGCCGAGCAATTGCCTGGCACTGTCGGCTTCGTCGTCCCCGATCGCTTCCATCTGGTCTATCTCCAGTTCGCGCGCTCGGCCTCGGCGCTCGGCCTGCACGAGGGCACCGGCAGCCGCATCTCGATGGCCTCGACGGCCGCGGGCGCGGCCTACACGGCGGCGCTAGCGCCTGAAGTCGGCGATGCCTTCATTACGGACATGGAACGGGAAGCGCCCGAAGCTGCAAAGATACTGCGGCCCCGCATCGAGGCCAACAGGCAGTCGTTGCTCGAGCGCGGTTATGTCACGGCCTGCGGCCTGTGGAGCCCGCACATCAACGGCCTCGCGGTGCCGATCTGGTCGCCGCAATACCAGACCTTCGTCGTCATCACGATCGGGCTGTTGTCGTCGATGTATGACGAGCAACGTCTGCATGCGGAAGTCGCGCCGTTGATGGTCGCGCTCGGCCGCTCGCTCGGAAGCCTGATGGAGGGCGCCGAAGGTGATGTCTTCAACAACCGCATCTCGCGCAAACCGGTCGCAATGGCCGTGCATAACAATAACAAGCCGATCAATTCGGAGGGAGTGAATGAACTGGAAGCCGGAACTCGACGAGCTCGCCCGGCGCGAAGCCTTCGCGCGGGAGATGGGCGGCGTTGACAAGGTCAAGCGTCAGCATGACCAGGGCCGACTGACTGTTCGGGAGCGTATCGACAGACTGATCGACAGCGGTAGCTTTCACGAGATCGGTGCCGTCTCCGGCATCGGTGAGTACGATTCCGGCGGCGAGTTGCAGAAATTGACGCCGGCGAACTGTGTGTTCGGCCGCGCGCGTGTCGACGGCCGCACGGTCGTGGTGGTCGGCGACGATTTCACCGTCCGCGGCGGCTCGGCCGATGCGTCGATCTCGGCCAAGCCGTTGATGGCGGAGGAGATGGCGCACGACTTCCGTCTGCCCATCATCCGCATCATCGAGGGCTCCGGCGGCGGCGGCTCGGTCAAGACCATCGAGACCAAGGGCGCGGCCAATCTGCCGGGCGGCATCGGCGGCACGCGCTGGTATCGCTTCACGACGGAGAATTTGTCGCGCGTGCCGGTCGTCGCGCTCGGTCTCGGCTCGGTCGCGGGCTTGGGCGCGGCGCGCCTTGCCGCCAGCCACTATTCCATCATGACCCGGAAGTCCGCGATGTTCGTCGCGGGGCCGCCGGTGGTGAAGGCGCTGGGGCAGGACCTCACCAAGGAGGAGCTCGGCGGCGCCGACATCCAGACTCGCGCCGGCGCGGTCGATCACGCCGTCGATACGGAAGAAGAGGCGTTCGCCTGCGCGCGGCGTTTCCTCTCTTATCTGCCGTCATCGGTCTACGAACTGCCGCCGACCTTGCCCTGCACCGACAATCCGGAGCGCACCGAAGAAGCCCTGATGAATGCGGTGCCGCGCAACCGCAAGCAGGTCTACAAGATGCGGCCGATCGTCGAATCGGTCGTCGACAAGGGCTCGTTCTTCGAGGTCGCCAAGAATTTCGGCAAGCCAATCATCGTCGGTCTCGCCCGGCTCGAGGGCAGGGCGGTGATGGTGCTTGCGAGCGACAGCTTTCACTACGGCGGCTCGTGGACCGCGGATGCGTGCCAGAAAGTGGTGCGCTGGGTCGACTTCGCGGAAACCTTCCACCTGCCGATCGTCTATCTCATGGACTGCCCGGGCTTCATGATCGGCCTCGATGCTGAGAAGGCGGCCACCATCCGCCACGGCGTCCGCGCCATGGCCGCGGTCAACCAGACCACCGTGCCCTGGTGCACCGTGATCCTCCGCAACGCCTTCGGCGTCGCCGGCGTGGTGCATCAGCCGGCCGACCGCTTCTCGATCCGCTACGCCTGGCCCTCGGCCTACTGGGGCTCGCTGCCGCTCGAAGGCGGCATCGAAGCCGCCTACCGCGCCGACATCGATGCGGCCGAGGACAAGGCGGGCAAGCTCAACGAGATCCAGGAACGGCTGAACAAGCTGCGCTCGCCGTTCCGCTCGGCCGAAAAATTCTGGGTCGAGGAGATCATCGATCCCAGGAAGACAAGGTCGCTGCTGTGCGAGTTCGCGAGGCTGGCCGAGCCGTTGCGGAAGGCGGGGCCGCCGGAGAACTTTTCGATCAGGCCGTAGGTTGCGGTCATGGCGAGCAACCGGGGGCGCGCGAAGCGAAGTCCCGATGACGGGCTCCGCGAAGCAATCCAGACTTTACCCGCGGAGGTCGTCTGGATTGTTTCGTCGCTTCGCTCCTCGTGGAGCGGCGCGGTGCAAGTCGTGATGCGTGGAACCATTTCCGGCGCTGTGCATTCAAACGCGCATGAGGAACCTGTATTTCGGCATCGGGGCTCTCGCCGCCGCGCTGGTTCTCTTTACGATTTGGCTGGGCCAGCATGAACGGGAGGCATCAATCGATCGCCTCGAGCAATGGGTGATTCCACGCCCACCACCTGAGCGCTAAAGGAATCGCGGCCGTCACTGACGGCCCTATCGAAATACCCGCAAACACATTCGTTGTAAGCCGCCACGGAAACGGCCACGGCCTTCGGCCGGACAGATCGACATTTTAGACCTGCCGGGGATGTCACTGCCGCCGGTCTTCAGCGGCAGCGACATGAGGATTGACGATTAGCGCTTGGGCAGCGAAGCCATCACTTCGCCCGCGTCGCCATCCTCCAGACAGGGTGTGACGGTCAATGGGAGCAGGTCAGCCCACTGCGCGAGCCAGCGATACATCGCCTTTGGATCGCTCGATTCAGAGATCGCAAATCCCTGTCCGTTCATGCCATGCCACCGGCCCAGCATCTTGACGCCTTCGGGTGGCGCTCCGCCGGTTTCCAGAAAACGGCTGACGGCTGCGTTGAAGGTGCCTTGAGGTACACTCCAGGTTGTAATGAATTTCATGCGATTCTCCCATAATCTGAATTATTGGATGAATGCCGCGGCTGCGCCGCCCGCGCACAATAGCGCTGGCGTGTCGAATAACAACGGCGAATGAAGCCGTGGGTTAGTGCGATGGAGGCGCCGTAGCGGACTTGGTCGTGTGTCATCGGCGTCCGCCGGAGAACATGACGATACGGCCGTAGCGGCGCGAACGGGGAACTCATTGGGGCTGCCGACCTATCCCGTCTCTGATAAGATCATCTCGGGAATGAGACCGGGAGGGCTCGCTCATGTCGGCTGTCGATGCGAAGATCGTCCGCACCATGTGTCCGATGAACTGCCACCCGACGTTTTGCGGAATGCAGGTTGAGGTCGAGAGCGGTCGGCTCAAGACGCTGAGCGGAGACAAGGATAATCCGGACAGTGCCGGGTTTCTTTGCGTTCGCGGGCGCGCGACCAGCGAGATCTTCGGCAATCCGAAGCGACTGCTCTACCCCCAGATTCGCGACGATCGCCGCACCGACATCTGGCGCCGGGTAAGCTGGGACGAGGCGCTGGATTTCATGGCGAAGCGGATGCGGTCGGCTGGGCCCGAGGCGGTGGGTCTATGGGCGGGGCATGGCGGCTTTACCGTGGGCAGTGCCGTGACGGTGCAGTTGATGCAGCGTTTCGCGCATGTGTATGGATGCCAGAACTGGCATCCTGCAATGGTCTGTTGGGGGCTTGGCGGTTTTGGAGTGGGTCTGACGGGCGCGCTCAAGGTCAATACCAAGGAGGATATGGCTGAGAACTCGAACATGATCGTGCTTTGGGGCGCGAACATTTCGAGTCAGCCCAATACCGCCCGTCATATCGTCGCGGCTCGGCGTCGCGGGGCAAAAGTCATCACGATCGATGTAAGGAGAACGGAAGCGGCGGCTCAATCGGATGAAGTTTTCCTGATCCGCCCTGGATCGGACGCTGCGTTCGCTTTGGCCGTGATGCACGTCATCGTCACTGAAAAGCTCTATGACTCTGAGTTTATCGAAGCGCATACCGTCGGCTTCGCGGAATTGTCGTCTCACGTTCTGCCCTTCACGCCGGCCTGGGCAGCAGCCGAGACCGGTCTTGAGGAAGGCCAGATTGCGTCGTTCGCCAGAGCGTACGCGTCCACGCGACCAGCCATGATCCTTCTCGGCGGCAGCTCCATGCACAAGAGTGCCAACGGCTGGCGCGCGGCGCGTGCGATCAGCTGTCTGCCGGCGTTGACCGGCAATTTTGGGGTTGCAGGCGGCGGTCTCGGCCCACGTCATGGCGCCCACAGTGCGGCCATGTGCAATCTGAATACGGGTGTGGCACGCGCGCCGGGCAATTATGTTGCCAATCAAATGCCCGACATCGCAAAGGCCTTGTCCGACGGGCAGCTCAAGGTTTTGCTCCTGCTGGGGACCAACATGCTGTCGTCCTTCGCGGACGCCGGTGAAATCTCCCATGGTCTCGACAAGACGGGTCTGGTCGTTTGCGTCGATCTGTTCATGAATGAAACGGCGCGGCGTTTCGCCGATGTGTTGTTGCCTGGAACCGCCTGGCTCGAGGAATTGGGATTTAAGGTGACGAACACGCACCTCTATCTGATGGAGCGTGCACTGGAGCGGGAGGGAGAGACGCGCCCGATCTATGAAATCCTGAGTTCTTTGGCACACTCCCTCGGGCTTGCTGACTTCTTTCCGTGGGCGTCGATCGAAGAGGTGATCGATGTCATCTTGAATGACACGACAACCGGCCATGCGACTGTTGCGTCGCTGCGCGCTGCCGGTGGCTTTTTGCCTCTTAACGTGCCCGCGGTCGCCTATGCGGATCGGAAATTCGATTCACCGTCCGGGAAGATCGAATTCTGCTCGCCGCAGGCGGCAAGGCTCGGGCTTCCGCCACTTCCGGTGCACGGCGGCGACCAGGCTTCACCCTATCCGTTGTCGCTGAGCTTCGGAAGGACGCTGACACATTTTCATTCGTTCTATGACGAGGGCCAGGCTCTCCCGGCATTGGCAAAGCACAATGTCGCCCCGCAACTCTGGATATCGCCGGTGGATGCAGAGGCGCGTCAACTCAGCAACGGGGATGCGATCAGGATTTACAATCAGCGGGGCGAGTTCGCGGCAAAGGCCTGCGTCACCGACGACGTCAAGCCCGGGGTGGTCTGGATGCGCGATGGCTGGGTTGGCCTCAATCATCTCACGTCCGGCGACGCGGTCCTGACCGGAGACGCTCTCAGTCTTTTTCACTTCTCCGTTGGCCAGTCCGACTACGGCGCCCGCGTGGAGGTCGCGCGAAGGCAGGCATCGTTGTAGACGAGGCTATCCGGCGTCGATCACAGCCGCAGCACCTTGCCCGGATTCATGATGTTTTGCGGATCGAGCGCCCGCTTGATGGTGCGCATGATGTCGAGCTCGGTCTTCGAGCGGTAGTGACTGAGCTCGTCGAGCTTGTCGATGCCGATGCCGTGCTCCGCCGAGATCGAGCCGCCCATCGAGGTGATGAGATCGTTCACGGCCCGCGTGATGGCGGACGAATATTGGGTCAGCGTCTGCTGATCCATGCCTTTGGGGCCCATGAACGAGAAATGCAGATTGCCGTCGCCGATGTGCCCCAAAGGATAGGGGCGAATGGTCGGGAGAATGTCGAGCACGGCCTTGAGCCCCTGGTCGATGAAGCCGGGAATCCTGGAGATGGCCACCGACACGTCGTAGCTCAGTCCCGGCCCCTCGGCACGGGAGGCCTCGGCGACGCTTTCCCGGATGCGCCACATGTTGCGCGATTGATTTCCGTTGTGCGCGATCGCCGCGTCGAGCACGCGGCCGGCCTCGAGCTGATCGGCGAGAAACTGCTCCAGCTTCTCGGTCATGCCCTCGGTCCCGTCCTGTCGGGCCCGCGAGGAAGACCATTCGAGCAGGAGGTACCATGGCGTGTCCGCCTTGAGAGGATCCTGGGTGCCGGGGATATGGCGCAGCACCATGTCGATGGCGCTGCGGCTCATCAGCTCGCAGGAGCCGACATTGTCCCCTGATGCCGCATGCGCTTCGGACAGGATCTCCAGCGCCGCGCGCGGATCGCGGATCGCCAGCCACGCCGTGCAGACGTCCTTCGGCGCCGGCCATAGCTTGAGGACGGCCTTCGTGATGATGCCCAGCGTTCCCTCGGCGCCCATGAAAAGGTGCTTGAGGTCGTAGCCCGTGTTGTCCTTCTTGAGCGCACGCAGTCCGTCCCAGACATCCCCGTTGGCCAGCACGACTTCGAGCCCCAAGACGAGATTGCGGGCATTGCCATAGCGGAGCACCTGCACGCCGCCGGCGTTCGTCGACAGGTTGCCGCCGATCATGCATGAGCCCTGGGCGCCAAGGCTGAGGGGCAGGAACCTGTCGTGACGGCTTGCGGTCTCCTGAAGCGTCTGGAGAACGCAGCCGGCCTCGACCGTCATCGCGTAACCGACGGCATCGACGTCCAGCACGCGGTTCATGCGGCCGAGCGACAGCACGATGCCGGTGTGCGCCGGCCAGGGCGTGGCCCCGCCCATCAGACCGGTGTTGCCACCCTGCGGCACGATCGCGACGCCGTGCTCATGGCAAAGCCGGACGACTTTCGAAACCTCCTCGGTACTGCCAGGACGAACGACGGCGCCCGCGCCGCCAACCAGCAATCCGCGCCAATCCGTCACGAACGGCTGCTTGCCGTGCTCGTCCTCGATCAGGCCCTTCTCACCGACGATCGCGCGTAACGCATCGCGCATCCGGGCAGTCAAAGGAGCGGTCGGGATGGTGGGTAGGGAGGACGGGAAGGCAGCCGGCATTTTGTTTCCCCTGGCGCATCTTGGTGTGCACTGCGCACGTAACGTGCGGGGGTATTCTCCACGTTTGCGGCGGGGAGTCTAATGGCAATATGTCTCGAAGCGGGGGACCGTGGACGAACGCGTCGCAGCTGCCGTCACCGACGGCGCTTGGTCTCGGCCGGGCGGAATCCTAGTGGATGATCTGGTTCAGGAAGCCCTTCGCCCGTTCCGTGCGCGGAGCCCGGAAGAATGTCTCCGGATCCGCTTCCTCCACGATGCTTCCGCGATCCATGAAGACGACCCGATCGGCGACCTCGCGGGCGAATCCCATCTCGTGCGTCACGCAGACCATCGTCATTCCATCTCGCGCCAGCTCGACCATGGTGTCCAGCACTTCCTTGACCATCTCGGGGTCGAGAGCAGACGTCGGTTCGTCGAACAGCATGATCTTGGGCTGCATGCACAGCGCCCTCGCGATGGCGACGCGTTGCTGCTGGCCACCCGACAATTGTGCGGGATACTTGTCCGCCTGATCCTGAATGCGGACCTTCCGCAGCAAGCCGAGTGCGCGATCGCGCGCTTCCGCTTGCGACATGCCGCGAACCTTGATCGGAGCCAGCATGCAGTTCTCGGCGACCGTGAGGTGCGGAAAGAGGTTGAAGCTCTGAAAGACCATCCCGACCTCGCAGCGCACGCTGTTGATGTCGGCCATGCGGTTGCTCAATTCGACACCGTCGACGACGATCCTGCCGCCGTCGTGTTTCTCGATATGGTTGATGCACCGGATGAGCGTCGACTTGCCGGAGCCCGAGGGGCCGCACAGCACGATCTTCTCGCCCTTGCCGACCCTGAGATTGACGTCGTTCAGCGCATTGAATGCGCCGAAGCGCTTCATCACGTTCTCGACGAGGACGATTGCACCGGGCTGCGTGGCATTGCTGACAGTCTCTTGAGGCATGTTCGTCTCCCGAATACGAGGCCGTTTGGTATCCCGATGATCATCGTGCCGTGGCAAGGCCATATCGCTTGCGAAGGCTGGCGACGCACTGGGAGGCCGCCGAGCTGATCACGAGGTAGGCCACCGCGACGACGAGGTACATCTCGACGAGACGTCCATTGAGCTGAGCGAGCTTGGAAGCCGCGCCCAGAAGATCCGTCAACGACAGCACGTAAACGAGAGACGTGTCCTGAAACAGGATGATCGTCTGGCTCAGGATGATCGGGCTCGCCACGCGAAGGACTTGCGGCAGAACGACATGGCGGTAGGTGTCGTAGGTCGACAGCGCGAGCGCCTGGCAGGCCTCGAACTGCCCCTTGTTCACGGCCCGCAGTCCGACGCGAATGATCTCGGAGTAGTAGGCGGCTTCAAACAAGCCAAAGGTGATGAACGCCGTGTAGGTCGCCCCGATCGGGATCGGGCGGCCGCTGCCGCTCAGGTGCCCAAGCACGATCGGCACCAGGAAGAAGAACCAGAAGAGGACGAGGATCAACGGGATCGACCGGATGATCGCAACATAGCCGCGGACCATCTGGGCGAACACCGGGACCTCGAAGTGCTGTACCAGCGCAAGACAGGTTCCGAGGACCATACCGATGGCGAATGCGGCCGCCGTGAGCGAAAGCGAGAACAGCAGGCCCGACCAGAGATAAGGCCACGACTGCGCGACGATCGAGAAATCGAGGGTATTCATTTCACGGTCTCCATGGCGCCAGGCAGAGCGCTGCCCTGCTGCATGTCGGCGGCGAGATCCTGTTCAGCAGTGAGCTTCACCGGGGCGCTACCCGGAATCCTGAAGGCCTTGTCGATGAGCGTCATGATCTGATACGCAACCAGCGCCAGGCAAAGATAGATGATCGTCGCCGCGCCGAATGCCGAGAATGTCTGGAACGTTGCCTCGCTGATCTGGCGCGCCTGTGCGGTCAGCTCCATCAAGCCGATCGTGAGTGCGACGGAGGTGTTCTTGTATATTCCCATCACCTCGCTGGTGAGGCTCGGCACGATCAGGCGCAGAGCCTGTGGCACGACGACGTAGCGATAGGTGAGGTAGCCGCTGAGGCCGAGAGCATTGGCGGCCTCGATCTGCCCCTTAGGAAGCGCTTCGATGCCGGCCCGGACCTGCTCGGCTATTCGAGACGCCGTGTAGAGTCCCAGGCAAAGGAGTGCCGGGAAGAACGATGCCCAAGGCGGCGGCATCTGCTTGATGGCATTTCCGAGCGTGGCCGGCACCACCTCCGGGAAAACAAAGTACCAGAGGAACATCTGCACCAGGACAGGGATGTTCCGGAATATCTCGACGTAGAGCCGGGCCGGAATCGAGATGAAACGATTCTGGACTGTGCGGCCCACGCCGACGAACACGCCGATACCGAAGGCGATCCACCAGCCGAAGAAGGCCAGAGCCAGGGTCCAACCGAGACCCGACAGAAGCCAGTCGATATAGCGCTGGCCGTCTGCCGCCTGTTCAAAAAGCACTCCGAACATCGCGAGCCTCCGGGTTGCAGGTGCGGACGAGGATGACTTTCCGGGACGATCAGCTCCGTCAATCAGTCGACGGCATCGCTGGGATGTGCGATCCGCGCCATCAACTCGTCGGTGAGCGGGAATGCGAGGTTCTCACCCTTGGGCGGGATCGGCCTGGTGAACCATTTCGCGTAGGTCTTCTCGAATTGGCCGGATGCCATCTGCTTGGAGAGAACGTCGTCGACGAGCTTCTTGAAGCCGGCGTCGCCCTTCGTGAACATCAGCCCATAGTAGATCTTCGCGTAACCCTCGGAAAGGAACAGGAGCGCGTCCGGATTCGGCGCCGCAGCCTTGAGCCCGGCGAGAAGGATATCGTCCTCCATGAAGGCGACGGCACGGCCGGTGTTCAGCATGAGGAAGGACTCCGCATGGTCCTTGGCCTGGACGATGTTGAGGCCGAGCTGCTCCTTGGCGTTGACGCTCTGCGCGAAACCTACTGCGTTGGAGCCTTGCGTAGCGACAACCGTCTTGCCTTTCAGATCGCCGGCGGTCTTCACGCCACTGGCGGCCTTGACGAGCCAGCGCGGCTGGCTGACGAACGTTGCGACCGAGAACGAGACCTGTTCCTGCCGCTTCTTGTCGTTGGCGGTGCCGCCGCATTCGATGTCGACAGTCCCGCTCTGGATCAGGGGTATCCGGTTCGAGGAGTTCACCGGCGTGTAGTTGACCTTCAGACTGGGCAACTTCAGCTCCTCCTTGATGCGATCGACGATCGCCGCGCAGAGCTCGAGTGAGAAGCCGATCGGCTTCTGGTCCGGCCCGAGGTACGAGAATGGTATCGAAGCCTCACGGTAGCCGATCGTGATCGAGCCGCTGGATTTGATCTTGTCGAGCGTCGGGCTGTCGGCTGCCGCGGCCGGGCTTGCGTTGACAGCCAGGAGTGCCGGGAGAAGTCCCAATAGCTGAATGAGCTTCTTCATGGTTCTTGCCTTCCCATCGTTTGTCAGATTCAAGCTGCGACGGACGGGCGTCCGAGCCCTCGCCGGCGGATGACGTCGATCAGGCGATCGATGTCGGTGGCGGTGTTGAACATGCCGAGCGAGACGCGAATGCCATCTCGTTCGGGCGACACGCGCACGCCGTTCTCCTCGAAATGGCCGAGCCAGTCTGCCGCTGGCAGGGCGATGACGTAGATGTGCGGAGCGCGATGCTTGCGTTCGCGCGGACCGACGAGGCGGACGCCCAGCTCGTCCAGGCGCGCAATCAGGTGATCGCCGAGATCGAAGCAGTGGTTCTGGATGTTCTGCACCCCGATCTGCTCGATCATGTCGAGCGAAGCACCGAGGGCGTGGACTGCGGGCAGATTGAAGTTGCCGAGCTCGAAGCGCCTGGCGGCCGGCGAGGGCGCCATCCCGTCGGCACGCGCGATGAGATCGCTCGGGATCTCGGCGAGGCTCGCAGCCGCCAGATAGGTCGGCTCGAGCTCTTTGAGCGTCTTGTCCCAATAGAGCAGCCCGAGCCCTTGCGGAACCAGTAATCCCTTGTGGCTGCCGGAGCCGATGAAGCTTGCGCCGATCGCCTTGGCGTCAACAGGCACGACTCCGATGGCCTGCATCACGTCCACCACGAAGTGGAGCTTGTTCCTGACGCACATCGCGCCGACGCTCTCGATGTCAAAGCGGTGACCGGCGTGAAAAGTCACATGCGACATCGAGATCGCACGCGTCCTTTCGTCAATGAAGGGAGCAAAGCTGTCGGCGTCGACGACTTCCGTCATCGGGATGAAGCGGACCTCGACGCCTTTCCGTTGCAGATTGAGGAACGCGTAGGCGTTGTTCGGGTGATCGCCGTGGATCATCAGGACGTTGTCGCCGGCCTGTAGCGGCAGTGCGTTTGCCGCAATGTTCATGCTCTCCGACGTGTTTTTCGTGAAGGCAATCTCATCCGCCGTCACGCCGAGAAAGCGGGCGACCTTGGCACGGGTCTGCTCGACCCGATCGAGCCAGATGCTCTTCGGACCGGCTGTCTCGAAGCCCTCGCGAAGGAAAAGCTCGATCGCGGCCTTCACGGGACGCGCGAGCGGCGTTTGAAACCCGGAATCCAGATAGACCATCCGTTCGACGGCGGGGAATTCCTTCCTCACGGCGTCCACGTCGTAATGACGAGACATGCACATCTCCTGTTGAGCGCGCCGGCAGAACTTGGCTCCCGGCCAAGCGGCGGAGCGCGATTTTCGGAACGGCGAGACCGCACTGCACAATTTCTGGTCAATCGCCGGTGACGCCAAGAATATGAGCTTTCAGGATTTCGACAATCGATTATGTCGAATTTTAATAGGTTTTATTCCGAAAAATGATAATACTCGGCGTTGATCTTGATTTCACTTCCAGTTTTGGCCGGGTGGGAAATGACGAAGCGAATTGGGAAGGATGGACCGTTGGATCGGGCTTTCGCGATCGTTCGGCATGTTGCCGACCAGCGCAAAGCCGTCTCGGCCGCGGAGATCGCAAAGGCTCTTTCGCTGCCGCTTCCAACGGCACACAGGTTGATCGGAAACCTCGAAGACCGCGGATTGCTTCAGAAGGCGTTGGGTACCAAGCGGTACGTTGTGGGCAACCAGCTCGTCACACTGTCGGCCACCGTCATCGGCGCTGCGTTTCGTACTGCGCGGCGGCATGCGGTGCTTCGGGCGGTCGCGGGAGAAATCGGCGAACAGTGTGAGATCGGCGTCGTACGCGACAACGTCGTTGCCTATGTCGACAGCGTTCGCGTTTCGGAGCCGCAAGGTCTTCAGTTCAATCCGGGGGAAGCGGCGCCGTTACACTGCACGTCGACCGGAAAGATCTATATGAGCAGACTGCCCGAGCGGATCCGGGCGAAGCTGTGCCGCGCGCTACCCCTGACCAAATTCACCGAAACGACGATCGTCGATGTCCACGCGCTGATGAAGGTTCTCGAGGAGACGCGACAACGCGGCTGGGCCAAGACAAACGAAGAGTACGTCAAGGGGGTGGTGGGGTGCGCCGTCCCCATTCTGTCACCGGATCGGGAATTGATCGCTTGCCTCGGCGTCTCTGTACCGGTGGCCCGCGTGAGCTTCGCCGAACTGGACCGGTTCATAGCGCCGCTTCAAAAGGCCGCCGCTCTGCTATCCGACACCATTCTGCAAGTTGAAGACGACGATGGCGCAGATGCCCGATGACGGCATGATGCCTTGGCCTCTGTGCCATAGCCGTCCTTAACCAGACCGACGTGTCTGCTGCGCGGTGATGCTGCGCAGTCCACCGGACGCACCCGCCAGCGCCGGCGTTGAGGCCGTATCGACCGCACCTGAGGCCGCTTACCCCTCAATCTCTGCGATCGCGTTTAACCGACGTTAATGATGTCTTCTCGATATGGAACATCCCACTCCGTTGCACTCCCTGTTTGTGGATTGCCCGTAAGTGTTGATTAAGAAGGCCATATCCATATTCCAGCCTGCGATTGGCGGGCTGACCGGCAGCGGTAATCCCACCGGTTGCCCCGATCAAAAGACTTTAGGAATTGCTCTCTGCCGCCACGACGGCAATCAGGATGAAGGTCATGCTCCGCCGGGTAGTGCTCCGTTTCGCAAGAGACCGGAAGGCCAACATCGCCGTTATCTTCGCCCTCACGATGGTCCCGATCGTCTTTCTCCTGGGCATGACGCTCGACTACACGCAGGCCGTCCGCAAGCGGGAGCAATTGAACGCAGCCGCCGACGCGGCCGCGATCGCAGCCGTGCGGCCGGCGATGCTGACCCAGACCGACAAGACGGTCGTCCAGGCGACCGCCGCAGCCGTCTTTGCAGCGAAGGCGAATCTTCCCGGTCTGACGGCGACGCCGACGCCGACCATCACCGTCACGGATTCCGGCCTCGCACGAAGCATCACGGTTTCGTACACCGCGCAGTCCGTCAATAATTTCCCCAGCGTTCTCGGCAGGCAGACCTGGGACGTCTCTGGCTCCTCAACGGCGAAGGCGTCGAGTGCGCCCAACATGAATTTCTACCTGCTGCTGGACGACTCGCCGTCGATGGCGCTTGCTGCGACGCAGGCCGACATCACCAACATGATCGCGGCCACGAAGAACCAGCCCAGCTACGCGAAGAATTGCTCGTTCGCCTGCCATGAGGCGCGTCCCAACAACGCAACTGCCAGCTCGACGAACAAGGACAATCTCACCGTCGCACGCGCAAACAACATCACGCTGCGCATCGATCTCGTGACCAACGCCGTTACGCAATTGCTGAAGGGACCCTGGACGTGCCCGCAAGCGGGTGTGACGGGCGGCGTCATGCAGTGCATGTCGGCGCTCAACAACACGACCTACAAGGCCGCCATCTACACCTTCGACTACGCCCTCAACACGATTCAGGTGCTGACCACGCCGGACACCGCCGCCACGAAGATCAACAACATTCAGCTCCTGACGGTCGACCACCAGAACTGCCCCATTGTCGATAGCAAGGGCAACTGCACCTACACCACCGACTACGGCACGGATATCTCGGGCGGGCTCACGGGCGTCAACACCGTGATGCCTGCGCCAGGCACCGGCACCAATCAGGCGGGCGATACGCCGCAGGAAGTGGTCTTCCTCGTCACCGACGGCGTCGAGGACAAGCTCATCCCGAAGACGGGGGGCTCCTGCGACCCCAATGCCACCTATGCGCTTCCGACAGCCAACTCGACGACCTTGCGGTGCCAGCAACCGCTCGACACGACGGTCTGCACGACGATCAAGAACCGCGGCATTCGCATCGCGGTCCTCTACACCGAGTATCTGCAGCTGAGCGACAGCTGGTACACGAGCCGCATCTCGCAGTTCAACAATCCATCCTCGTCAACCGGCACGATCGCGACACGGCTGCAATCGTGCGCATCGCCCGGTCTGTATGCGAGCGTGCAGACAGGTGGCGACATTTCCGCGGCGCTGACCAACCTCTTCATCAAGGTTGCGTCCAGCACGGCCAGCCTCGTGCAGTAGGGAAGGCGCCATGACCCGACAGGTCACGACAACGAAAAGACGCCGCAACCGCTGCGCCGCCTTCGCCGGCGATAGCCGCGGAGCCACGGCCGTCGAATTCGCGCTCGTTGCCGCGCCGTTTCTCGCCCTCATCATCGCGCTCATCCAGACGTTTCTGGTTTTCTTTGCCCAGCAGATGCTTGAAACCGTGGTGCGCCAGTCGGCGCGTCTCGTCATGACGGGGCAGGTTCAGTCGGCGCAGATGAACCAGGCGGTTTTCAAGCAGAAGGTCTGCGATCAGATCGTGATCCTGTTCAATTGCAGCGGTCTGATGGTCGACATGCAGGTCGCAACGTCCTGGTCTTCCGCGAACACGGCGACGCCCACGCTGACCTTCGACGGCTCGGGCAATGTGACCAACAGCTGGCAATACAATCCGGGCGATTCCGGCGATATCGTCGTTCTCCGCGTCATGTATGTCTGGCCGGTCGTGCTCGGGCCGCTCGGCTTCAATCTCTCGAACCTTAGCAATGGCAACCGGCTGCTCATGTCGTCCGCCGCGTTCCAGAACGAGCCAGGAGCTACCTGATGATCTCCGCCCTGTCGTCTCGCGCTCGGCAGATGTTGACCGATGTACGCGCTGTTGCAGCGACGGAGTTCGCCATCGTGACGCCGTTCATGCTGGTGCTCTATGTCGGCGGCGTCGAGCTCGGGAACGGGCTCGCCATGAACGTCAAGGTCAGCGCGACCGCGCACAGCGTTGCCGACATGATCTCGCAGAACACGGCCGTCACGTCGACCCAGATGGACGGCATTCTCGCTGCGGCGAGCTCCATCATGGCTCCCTATCCCATCAAGAACGGCAGCACCTCGCTGATGACGATCACGGTCTCCGAGGTCTCGACCGACAGCAATGGGAACGCGACGGTGCAATGGAGCAAGTCGACCAGTACGTCGGGGGCGAGGGCCGCCGGTCAGCAGATGACCTTGTCGTCCTTTACCGCGCCGGGCGGTACCAGCAATGCCAACATCTCACTCATCCTGAGCGAGGTGTCCTACGACTACGCGCCCAACCTCGGCTTCACGATCGCCGGCACGGTGAAGCTGTCCGACAGCTATTACCTGTTCCCCCGCTGCTCGACGAACACCCCCGCCACGTCGAGTTTTCCCTATTACGATGTGAAATATCCGGCGGCGAAGACCTGCACCTGCGTGCAGCACTTGCAGCAGAAGACCTGTTAGTTTCACGGAACGCGGTCGAAAGAAGCCGGATGCCGCTGAGGCAAGCTTCTGTCCCGATTTCCTCCCGGCCCCTGTGCGCAATTGCGCACCGGGCCGGATGACATTGGAGTAAACGCTTACGCCGCCACAGTGGCGCGGTCGAGCGCTGCGATCAGCTTTGCCGCGATGGGATGGTCGGACCGCGGATTCTGGCCGGTGATCAGCTCGCGGTCCTCGACGACGTAAGGCTCGAAGTCGACGGCGCTTCGGCTGACCTCTGCACCCGCAGCTCCCAGCGCGTCCGGCATGGTGAAGTAGATCTTGCCGTGCAGGAACTGCTCCTCGATCGGTATCTCTTCCGAGGCGGTGAACACCGTCATCTTGTATCCCGCATACTGCCAGCCCTTGCCCAGCTCCGCGATCCTGGCCTTGTCGCCGGCGATCAGGGCGGCGCGATAGGCCTTGGCGTCGGGCAGGGCGGCCAGCGTCGCGATCGGTCCGTGGCAGAGCAGCGCCGTGATCTTCTTCCGTTCGTGGAAATATCGCAGAATCTTGCCGAGCTCGGGATCCTGCATGAGGTCGACGACCGGACCCTGCCCGCCGGGGACAAAAACGGCGGCATATTGATCCAGTCCTCCGTCCACGATCGCGCGCAACGTGCGCACGTTGGTCATCGACGGGTCCTTGTCGAAGAAATCGCGTCCCCGCCGGTAGGCCTTTTCGTCGCCGCCGAAATGGGCCGCATGATCGGAGGCCGGATCGATGTACGGTTGCTTGCCGTTCGGCGTCGCCAGCACCACCTCGTAGCCGGCGTCGATCACGGCCATTGCCGGCACGACGGTTTCATTGAGGTATTGGCCGGTCGGTCCGGTGCCGCCGCCCTGGATTTCGATACGGGTGGCATTGGAGCCGACAATGAGCACTTTGCCTTTGGACATGCGATCTCCTCCGATTTGCTTGATCGTTTTGCGGTTAGAACTTCATAACAATCCGGCCGACGCGAACGGCAACCTGCCGCGACGACCGTTCTGGCGTTTCAAGCAACGACTGGAGCAGATCGGGCGGAGCACGCCGCTTCGCTCCGCAAGCTCGCCCCGAAGGCTCCTGCGGAGGGAATAATCTGTCGCTGTCGAAGAAGTAAGCGGCTTCGCTGATGGCGCGCAAGCCAGCCTCCCAACGTCATTCCGCGCGCAATTTAGGGGATGCGGCGTAGTCTGACCATGTGGCGCGATCGGCCTGGAGCGGATGCATCGTGCGATTTTGCAATGATGCCATCATGCTCCTGTTTTGCCCGACGAGTCAAGTGTACTTCGGTAAAACGTAAGTCATTGATCCGCCACGCCCCGGCTACTGTGCATGGGGTTGTTTTCGCAGTTTTTGTTTGGAGCGGTCCGTCTGAAGAGCGCCGTTACGCGCTCTCCGTCTCCCGGTGCACGTCGTGCACCACGAGGCCCATGCCTTCCTCGGGCATCTTGATCCAGTCGCGGCGCTTCAGCGTGCGCTTGGTGTCCTCGTAGCCGCTCGTCCAGTGCTCGCGCATCGAGGTGCCCGAGAATTCGTGGTCCTTGGCGTCACCCTCATAGGCCTTCTGCTGGTAGATCAGGTGCAGGATCGCGATCTCGGGCATGCGGCGCAGGCTCGACTTGAGCTGGCGATCCTCGTCGGAGAGTTGCTCGTCCGGGACTTTCGCCAGCGCCTTGTAGAGCAGAACCTTGAGATTATGCGTGCGGCGGTAGACGTCGGTGTTGTGGCGCGTGCGCGAGGAATACATGATGTCCTTGTGGCGGGCCATCACGTCCTGGATCGAGCGCGGCAGCACGCCCCGCGCGCTGAACAGGTCGACCTGGAACACCAGCGAGTTGAGCGCATCCTCCTGGTCGAGCAGATGCTGGAGCGGCGTGTTGGAGACGATGCCGCCGTCCCAGAAATGATCGGTTCCGATCCGCACCATCGGCAGCGCAGGGGGCAGGGCGCCGGAGGCCATGATGTGCTCCGGCTCGATCTCGTCATGGGAGTTGTCGAAATAGATGAAGTTGCCCGAGAGCACGTTGACCGCGCCAACCGCGAAGCGGACCTTCTTCTCGTTGATGAGGTCGAAGTCGACGAGCTCCAGCAGGCTCTCCTTCAGCGGCATCGTGTCGTAATAGCTGGTGGCGGTGCGCGCGCCGACCGGGCTGAACCAGGGATTGACCTGGTGCGGGGTGAAGAAGCCGGGCTGGCCCATCGCCGACGTCATCCACGCACTGGTGAGATTGCGCCACTGGCGGAAGATGTCGCCGTCGGGCGTGTAATGCCAGATCTTGCGATTGGTGATGCGCTCCCAGAAGATGCGCAGCGCCTCCAGCCGCTTCTCCGGCTTGTTGCCGGCGATGATGGCGGAATTGATTGCACCGATCGAGACACCGCAGACCCAGTCGGGCTCGATGCCGGCTTCGTGCAGCGCCTGGTAGACGCCGGCCTGGTAGGCGCCGAGCGCGCCGCCACCTTGCAGCACCAGCGCGACGCGATCGCAGCGTTCGGGGCGCCAGCCCCGTGCGGGAGGCTGATGCGTCTGATGAGCCGGTTGCGACGTGCGGGCGTCCATGGGTGCCTCCTAGCGTGGACCAAACGATTGCGTCCGGCAGTGACGGCGTGATGACAATTTCAGCGCCGATGCATCGTCTGCATGCAGGTCGACCGCAGCGGGAATGGCGGGAGGTCGTGCGCCTGACGGAAATCCTTCACATCGCAGTCAATGACGGCGGCTAGCAATTTGCGATCCAGGCCTGACGCTGCCGGGCGGGCATCACACACAGGAGATCAGGATGCGCAGGGAAGACGTGCTGAGACTTCCGTCCATGCCGGCGGCGGGGCCGAGCTATCCGGCCGGGCCCTATCGCTTCGTCAACCGCGAATTCCTCGTCATCACCTACGAGACCGATCCGGAGCTGATCCGCGCCGGCCTGCCTGAGCCGCTGGAGCCAATCGACCAGCCGATCGTGCACTACGAATGGATCAAGATGCCGGACTCCTCAGGCTTCGGCAGCTACACCGAATCCGGCCTCGTCATTCCGGCGCGCCTCAACGGCGAGGAGGTCAATTTCGTCTCGCAGATGTATCTGGATGATGATCCGCCGATCGCGGCGGGCCGCGAGATCTGGGGCTTTCCCAAGAAATACGCCCATCCGAAACTCGAGATCGTCAAGGACACGCTGACGGGTACGCTGGAATATGCCGGCCAGCTCGTCGCCATGGGCACGATGGGCTACAAGCACGAGAGCATGGCCGGCAACGGCGATCGCACCCGTGCGACGCTGTCGAAGACGCAGATCAATCTGAAGATGATCCCGGGCGTCGACGGCCGTCTCGAAGTCTGTCAGCTCGTCGCGATCAACCTCATCGACATCGTGCCGAAGGGCTCCTGGATGGGGCCCGGCCGGCTGCATCTGGTGCCGCACGTCAACGCGCCGGTCGCGGATTTCCCGGTCCGCCGTTGCCTGGGCGCGCACCACTACATCGCCGATCTTACGCTGCCGTTCGGCCGCGTCGTGCACGACTACGTCAAGGAGGCCGAGGCGGTGGCCGCGACGGGGCTGGCCGCGGAGTAGGGCGGCCATCATCAAACTGTAACAAAGCCGTAATTGAGTACCCGTGAGAGGTCCGGAAGATGCCGTCAGCCATCTTCCGGAAACGGGGCATTTGTTGACGGTTGGGGTTGGCCATGGCTGAGCCGGCGAAGCTTGTCAGCGCGATATCGGATTCCGTGCCCGCCATTCCCGGCCTGGTCTGGGCGTTCCGGCTGCACGGCGACGGCAGCGCCGAGGCGCTGCCGATCGACCAGCCGATCGAGTTCAGCCATGACGGCCGGCTCTGGCTGCATTTCAACCTGACCGATGCGCGCGCACGGCCCTGGATCGCAGCGTCACAGCTGCCGCCGCTCGCGCGTGACCTCCTGCTGTCCAACGACACGTTCCAGCAGCTTCACGTCATCGACCATTGCGTCTACGGCGTCTTCTCCGATCTCGTGCGCGACATCGACAGCGCGACGGAAGAGACCGCGTTCCTGCGTTTCGCCATGACCGAGCATCTTCTCGTCAGCGGCCGGCATCAGGCGCTATGCTCGGCCGATGCGACGCGCCGCGTGCTCGAAGGCGGCTACCGCGTCGACAACGTCGCCCATCTCCTGGAGAAGATCGTCGACGAGGTCGCCGATACGCTGGACCGGATGGCGGACAAGCTCGGCCAGGAGATCGACGACATCGAGGAACGGATTTTGGCCGACGACGCCAAGCCGGAGATGCGCCGCAATCTCGGCCGGCTGCGCCGGACCTGCGTCAGGTTGCATCGCCAGCTCACCGGCCTGCGCGTGCTGTTCCACCGCCTCGATCAGAAGAACACCGATCATCTCGCGCCGGCCTTGCGCATCCACGCCGGCAAGCTGGCGCAGCGGCTGGACGGGCTCGATCACGACATCGTCGAGCTCCGCGAACGCAGCCGCCTGCTCGAGGAGGAGCTGCGCTTCAAGAACGAGGAGGAGAGCAACCACCACCTCCACACGCTCTCCATCGTGACCTCGCTGCTGCTGCCGCCGACCCTGATCACCGGCATCTTCGGCATGAACACCAAGGGCCTGCCGCTCACCGATGTCGAGAGCGGATTTCTCTGGGCGGCGCTTCTGATGGCCTCGTCGGTGGGGGCGGCCTATCTGTTCATGCGGCGCACGGGTATCTTCAGGTAGCGTACGCAGCCGGTATCAGCCGTGATCGGGACGTCCCACAGATTTCCGCTGCGAAATGCGGCCGCGATCGTGCTGGCCTCAACGGTCGCGAGCACCGGCGCGCTCGCCGGCGCCAAGGACGAAAGCGCGGCCGCATGGCTGGCGCCAAAATGGTTCAACGAATGGCATGACGGGCTCGCCAACAAGGGCCTGAATTTCGGCGCCACCTATATCGCCGACAACATCGCCAACGTCTCCGGCGGCGTGAAGCGTGGCGCCATCCATTTCGGACGCCTCGATCTCTCGGTCGATGCCGATCTCGACAAGCTCGTGGGCTGGACCGGTGGCCGCTTCTACGCCAATGCGTTCGTGATCTACGGCCAGGGGCTCTCCCGCAACTACGTGATGAACCTCGCCACCATCAGCGAGATCGAGGCACTGCCGGACCAGCGGCTCTACAACGCCTATTTCGAGCAGAGCTTCTTTGGCGACCGCCTGAACATCAGGGCCGGCCAGCAGGCCGCCGACGTCGAGTTCTTCGACAGCCAGACCGACGACCTCTTCATCAACGGCACCTTCGGCTGGCCCGCGATCAAGGCAAGCAATCTTCCCGCCGGCGGCCCGGCACCGCCGATCGCGGTGCCCGGCATCCGCATCAAGGCGGCGTTGACCGAGAACATCACCGCGTTCGGTGCGGTGTTCAACGGCGATCCGTCGGGTCCGGGCGAGGCGGATCCGCAGCTGCGCGACCATCATGGCTTGGCGTTCCGCGTCAACGATCTGCCGTGGGTGATCGGGCAGGTCCGCTTCAACTACGACATCGATATCGGCGGCCGGCCGCTCGCCGGCAATTTCACGCCGGGCGCCTGGAAGCATTACGGCTCGTTCGACAGCCAGCGCTTTACGGCGGAGGGGCTGTCGATCGCCGATCCTGGCGGAAGCGGTGTGCCTGCAAGACTTCGCGGCAATTACGGTGTCTTCGCCGTGATCGAGCAGGTGCTCTATCGCCCGCCGGAGGTAAAGGACAACACCACGTCAGCCTCGATCCCGGGCATCACCGCGTTCGGCCGCATCGCTTACAGCCCGCCGGACCGCAATCTGATCGACCTTTATGTGGACGGCGGCATCGGTTTCGTGGGCTTCACGCCAGGCCGTCCGCTCGATCGCTTCGGCGTGGCGATGGCTTATATGCGGATTTCAAACACCGCGCGCAATCTTGACATTGATACGCAGGCTTTCACCGGCATCCAGAGTCCGGTGCGCAGCAACGAGACGCTGATCGAGATGATCTACGAGGCGCATATCAAGCCGGGCTGGCTGATCGCGCCTTACTTCCAATACGTATTCCGCCCCTCCGGCGGCATCCCCAATCCGAATGATCCGACCGGCGTGGCGCGGATCGGTGACGCCGCAGTCTTCGGCGTCACCACCACGATCAGGTATTAGGCCATCGCCGGCTTCGGCTCGGCCTTCGGTTGCCGCGACAGCGCCAGCACGATCAGCGAGGCGAACACGCAGAGCGCGCCGGCGATGAAGAATGCGGGCAGGTAGCTCTGAAGCAGCGTCCGCGACAGGCCTGCGCCAAAGGCCGCGGTGCCTGCGCCGAGCTGATGGCCGGCAAAGATCCAGCCGAACACCAGATTGGCGCGCTCGGGTCCGAACTTCTGCGCGGTGAGGCGCACCGTCGGCGGCACCGTGGCGATCCAGTCGAGCCCGTAGAACATCGCGAAGATCGACAGCCCATAGAACGAGAAGTCGCTGAAAGGCAGGAAGATCAGCGAGAGCCCGCGCAGGCCGTAGTACCAGAACAGGAGGTAGCGGTTGTCGTAGCGGTCCGACAGCCAGCCCGACATGATGGTGCCGAAGAAGTCGAAGATACCCATCGCGGCGAGCAGGCCTGCCGCCTGTACCTGCGGGATGCCGAAATCGAGGCACATCGGGATCAGGTGCACCTGGACGAGGCCGTTGGTCGACGCGCCGCAGACGAAGAAGGTCGCAAACAGGATCCAGAACGCGCGCGACTTCGAGGCGTCGCGCAGCGTGCCGAGCGCAACGCCGGTGATCGAGCCATGGCTGAACGGCGGGGCCGGCAGGGGCTCGGTGCCTTCGTCGCCGAACGGGCGCAGGCCCACATCGCTCGGTCGGTCGCGCATCGCGAGGAGAACCGCCACGGCGGAGACGCCGAGCGCGATGCAGACGAAGCCGAGCGCGAGCCGCCAGCCGTAACGCTCGGTCAGGCTTGCGAGCAGCGGCAGGAATACGAGCTGGCCGGTGGCGACGCTCGCGGTCATGATGCCGACGACGAGGCCGCGCCGTGCGGCGAACCAGCGCGTCGCGATTGTGGCGCCCAGCACCAGCGCGGTCATGCCGGTGCCGATGCCGATCACGACGCCCCACAGCAACACGAGCTGCCAGACTTGCGTCATGCCGAGCGAAGCCACAAGCGCCGAGACGACGATGAGCTGGGCGGTCAGCGTGACGTTGCGCAGGCCGTAGCGGTTGAGCAGGGCGGCCGCGAACGGCGCCATCAGCCCGAACAGGATGAAGCGGATCGACAGCGCGGAGGAAATCTGCGCCGTGCTCCAGCCGAACTCGTGCTGAAGCGGGACGATGAACACGCCGGGCGCGCCGACCGTGCCGGCGCTGATCAGCGCGGTGAGGAAGGTCACGCCGACCATCACCCAGCCGTAGTGGATATTGCGGCGGCCGAGTGTCGCCGCGAGCCAGTTCGAGATCATTGGGCCTCAATGTTTGATGGGCAGGCTTTGAGACACCTGCACGAGCTTGTAGAATGGCACGGGACGTGTCTGTCGAAAATGACAGAGTTCCCTCATTTTCGGACGTGTCTAGGTCAGTGCGTCAGACGCTCCACGGCGATGGCCGTGGCTTCACCGCCGCCAATGCAGAGTGCCGCAACGCCGCGCTTGAGGTTGTGCGCCTCGAGCGCGTGCAGCAGCGTCACGATCAGCCGCGCGCCGGTGGCGCCGATGGGATGGCCGAGCGCGCAGGCGCCGCCGTTGATGTTCAGCTTCTCGCGCGGGATGCCGAGGTCGCGCTGCGCCGCCATCGCCACCACGGCGAAGGCCTCGTTGATCTCGAACAGATCGACGTCGCCGGCGCTCCAGCCGACCTTGTCGAGGAGCTTGCGGATTGCAGGGATCGGCGCCGTCGTGAACCATTGCGGTTCCTGGCTATGCGTGGCGTGGCCCTTGATCTCGGCAATTGCCGGCAGGCCGTTGCGATCCGCGAGCGAGCGCTTCGTCAGCACCAGAGCGGCGGCGCCGTCGGCATTGGCGGACGAGGCCGCCGGCGTGATGGTGCCATTGGCGCGGAACGCCGGCTTCAGACCGGGAATTTTGGCCGGGTCGACCTTCAGCGGATGCTCGTCATTGGCGACGATGCGCGGGCCTGCTTTCTCGGTGAGCGTGATCGGCGCGATCTCGGCCTTGAACGCGCCGCCCTCGACCGCCTTGCGCGCGCGGCTGAGGGTTTCCATCGCGTAGGCATCCTGGTCCTTGCGGGTGAACTGATAGGCCTCCGCGGTGGCCTCGCCGAAATCGCCCATGGAGCGGCCGGTCTCATAGGCATCCTCCAGCCCGTCCATCATCATGTGGTCGATGATGCGGTCGTGCCCGGCGCGGTAGCCGCCGCGCGCCTTGGCGAGCAGATAGGGCGCGTTGCTCATGCTCTCCATGCCGCCGGAAACGACGATCTCGGCCGAGCCGGCGCGGATGATGTCGTGCGCCAGCATGGTCGCCTTCATGCCGGAGCCGCAGACCTTGTTGACCGTGGTCGCGCCCGTGGCGTCGGGCAGGCCGGCCGCGCGCGCCGCCTGGCGAGCCGGCGCCTGGCCTAGTCCGGCCGGCAGCACACAGCCCATGAAAATTTCATCCACCTTCGCGGGCGCAAGCTTGGCGCGCTCCAGCGCGGCGTTGATCACATGCGATCCGAGCTTGTGTGCCGCCAGCGGCGACAGCTCGCCCATGAAGCGGCCGAGCGGGGTGCGGGCGGCGGAGACGATGACGACGGGATCGGTGGCTTCGGCCATGATGAAACTCCCAGCGATGACGGAAAAGATTATGGTCATCATATGATGCGGCGCAAAAAATGCAACCGCGGCCGGCATGAGAAATTGTCGTGGTTCGGATGAGATTTGGTCGTTCGATTGGAGGAGGGGTGCGGCTTGGGCTGCGGCTAGGGGGGCGGTAGCCGCCACACCAAACACTGTCATCGCCCGCGAAGGCGGGCGATCCAGTACTCCGAGACAGCTGTGATGCATCGAGGGGCCGCGGCGTACTGGATGCCCCGCCATCGCGGGGCATGACACTGTCTTTGGATTACCTCTTCCTGTTCACGAACGCCTGCATCAGCCGCGTCGGCTCGTCCGTCAGGAATGACTCGCCGAACACCTTGACGCTGAGATTTACCGACTCCGTCAGCGGTAATTCCTCCCATTGCCGCAGCAGCGCCTTTTGCGACCGCAGCGCCTCCGGGCCGCATTCGAGCAGCGCCTTCACGAGGTCTTCGACCTCTGCGTCCAATCCACCCTCCGGCGCGACCTTGTCGATCAGCCCCCAGGCCAGCGCCGTCGGCGCGTCGATGTTCTCCGCCGTCATCACCAGCCAGCGCGCGCGGGCCCAGCCGATCAGGCGCGGCAGCAGGGCGGCGTGGATCACCGAGGGGATGCCGACGCGGACCTCCGGCATGCCGAAATGCGCATCGTGTGCAGCGATCCTAAAATCGCAGGCGGCGGCGACTTCGAGGCCACCGCCGAGGCACCAGCCCGGCATCCGCGCGATCACGGGGGCCGGGAATTGGCGGACGGCCTCGCAGAGATCACGCAGGCGGCTGATGAAGGCTTCGGCCGACCTCTGGTCGAGCTTGGCCATCTCCTTGATGTCGGCGCCGCCGATCATGCTCTTCTCGCTCTGGCCGCGCAGCACCACGACGCGGATGCTGCCGTCAGTCGCGAGGGTCTGCAGGCCTTCGCGCACGGCATCGGTGACGGGCGAGCCCAGAATGTTCAGCGAGCCGGCGTTGCAGATCGCGACATGAACGACGCCGCGCGCATCGCGCGTCACGCCGCAGTGATTGTTGAGCATTTCCATCGGAGCATCTCGGAGTTTCGTGGACATGCGCGAGGCGCGCGGGTCGGGATCACTTCGGTGCCGAAACGCTCTGCTTGTCAAGCGGGTGGGGGGCGGAGTTGCCATGGCGAAGTTCGTGACATAGTATGACATACATCATACAAAGAGGCCGCCATGACCTGTAACGATCAACTCGACCTGTTTTCGCCCGCGCAGCGGCGTGAGCGCGTGGTGGACTGGCAGGTGCCTGCGCCGGTTGCAAAAGCAGCGATGGGGCTTTCAGGCATGGACGCGATGCTGGGAATCCGCGACGGCCGGTTGCCGCCGCCGCCCTTCGCAAAATTGATCGGTTTCACCATGGCCGTGGTCGAGCCGGGCCGGATCGTGATGGAACTTGAGCCGCGCGAGGATCTCGAAAATACCATTGGCCTCCTGCACGGCGCGACCGCCGCGGCGCTGATTGATACCGCCATGGGCTGCGCGATCTCGACGCGGCTGGAGGCCGGGCAGTCGTCAGTGACGCTCGACCTGAAAATGACGTTCCTGCGCCCGCTGTCGGTCCGTTCCGGGCTGATCTCGGCCGAAGGCAAGATCATCAAGCTGGGACGCCAGGCCAGCTACACGGAAGGCTTCGTGCGCGACGGCAAGGGTGCGCTCGCAGTCCATGCAACTGCAACCTTTTCCATGATCGGCGCGACAACTTAACATGAATTAATGCACCGCCTGGTCCATTTCTGTGTTATGAGATGATCTCCGACATTCAATGAGACCCGCATGCGCTATTCCCGGGAACACAAGCAGGAAACCCACGACCGAATCGTGAAGAAGGCCTCCGTGCGGCTGCGCGAAAAGGGCGCTCACGGCATCGGCGTCGCCGACCTCATGAAGGAGGCGGGCCTGACCCATGGCGGCTTCTACGCGCATTTCGACTCGCGCGAGGCGCTGGTGATCGAGGCCTTTGCCTATGCCATGGACCGCTCGATGGAGCACTGGCGCAAGCAGTCCGATCAGGTCGCGCCCGAAAAGCAACTGACCCAGATCGTCGAGACCTATCTTTCGGCGCTGCATCGGGATAATCCCGGCCACGGCTGCTCGATTCCCGCGCTCGGCGCCGAGATCGCCCGCGAGAGCCCGAAGACGCGCAAGGCCTTTGCCGGAAAGCTCGACGAGATGGTCGAGATGATGACCGATTTCATCCCCAACCTGCAGCGCAAGGCCGCGCGCAAGCAGGCGATCGCGACGCTGGCCACGATGGCCGGCACCATGCTGCTGGCGCGCATTGCCGGCTCCAGCGAATTGTCGGACGAGGTGCTGAAGGCGGGCAAGGACAGCGCGCTCGATGGCGCGAAACGCGAGCCGAAGGTGATGGCGGCGAAGAAGGCGAAGCAGAATTAGGCCAACTACGCTCTCAGAACCTCATCCTGAGGAGACCGCGAAGCGGTCGTCTCGAAGGATGGCTGCGGGCGAGATGTCGGCCTGCATGGTTCGAGACGGCGCTTCGCGCTTCCCCACCATGAGGGTTTGGCAGTGCCGTAGGGTGGGCAAAGCGAAGCGTGCCCACCATGCAGCCGTGAGTGTGGAGAGATGGTGGGCACGGCGCTAGGGCGCCTTTGCCCACCCTACGAGACCGTCATTACCGCCCCGCAAACAACGCCCGCTCGCGCTCCACGATCTCGCCGATGTAATCGGCCACCGCGCGGATCCGCGCGAGGTCCTTGCTGTCCGCGTGCATCAGCATCCAGAACGTCCGCGTGATCGATATCTCCTCCGGCAGCACCGCCACCAGCTGCGGATAATCACTCGCCATGAAGTGCGGGAGCACGGCGATGCCGAAGCCTGCGAGCGTGGAATTGAGCTGTGCGATCAGATTGGCGCTGCGGAAGCGCGCCGAAATCCGCGGCGATACCTGCGGGAGGTAGTCGAGCTCGGGCGTGAACAGGAGTTCCTCGATATAGCCGACGAAGCGATGCTGCGGCAGATCCTGCCGCGAGGTGATCTTCGGGAAGCGGTCGAGATAGGCCGGCGCCGCATAAAGCCCGAGGCGGTAGTCCAGGAGCTTGCGGCCGACGATGCGGCCTTCCTTCGGCATGGTCAGGCTGATCGCGATATCGGCCTCGCGCTTGGAGAGACTGAACAGCCGCGCGGTGGCCACAAGTTGCAGATCGAGGTCGGGATAACGATCCGCGAAGGGCGCCAGCCGCGGCGCCAGGAAGGCGGTGCCGAACCCGTCGGGCGCGCCGATCCGCACCGTTCCGGTCAGCCGCGCCACCGAGCCGCCGACCTGCTCCTGGTTGGCGACGATGGTCGATTCCATGGCTTCCGCGCTGTCGGCGACGCGCTGGCCGGCCTCGGTGAGGAGATAGCCGGTCTTGCGCCGGTCAAACAGCTTTGCCGAGAGGTGTTTCTCCAGCCGGTCGACACGGCGGATCACGGTGGCGTGGTCCACTCCGAGCTGTTTAGCCGCAGCCGAAACCGAGCCGCCCCGCACGATGGCCAGCACGAAGCGGAAGTCGTCCCAGTCGATGCTACCTTGATCCAGCATTTTCGCACATCTATGGTGCATTATCTCAGACTTGAATCCTATAAAATGCAGGTCGATAGGATTTGTCAAAGCGTTCACGCTCGACCTCAGGAGATCATTCCATGCGTTCAATCGGACATTTCATCGGTGGCAAGGAGGTCAAGGGCACCTCAGGCCGGACGGCGGACGTATTCGAGCCGATGACCGGTGACGTCCAGGCCAAGGTGGCGCTGGCGTCCAAGGCCGAGGTCCGCGCTGCCGTGGAGAACGCCCGCGCCGCGCAGCCGGAATGGGCCGCGACCAACCCGCAGCGCCGGGCCCGCGTCATGATGAAGTTCGTGGAACTGGTGCAGCGCGACTACGACAAGCTCGCCGAGCTGCTCGCGCGTGAGCATGGCAAGACCGTGCCTGACGCCAAGGGCGACATTCAGCGCGGCCTGGAAGTCGCGGAATTCGCCTGCGGCATCCCGCATCTGATGAAGGGCGAATACACCGAAGGCGCCGGCCCCGGCATCGACATCTATTCCATGCGCCAGCCGCTCGGCGTCGTCGCCGGCATCACACCGTTCAATTTTCCGGCGATGATCCCGATGTGGAAGTTCGCCCCGGCCATCGCCTGCGGCAACGCCTTCATCCTGAAGCCGTCCGAGCGCGACCCCGGCGTGCCGATGATGCTCGCTGAGCTGATGATCGAGGCGGGCCTGCCGGCCGGCATACTCAACGTCGTCAACGGCGACAAGGAAGCTGTCGACGCCATCCTGGATGATCCCGACATCAAGGCCGTCGGCTTCGTCGGCTCCACGCCGATCGCGCAATACATCTACGAGCGCGCAGCCCAGACCGGCAAGCGCTGCCAGTGCTTTGGCGGCGCCAAGAACCACGCCATCATCATGCCCGACGCGGACATGGACCAGGCGGTCGACGCGCTGATCGGTGCGGGCTACGGCTCGGCCGGCGAGCGCTGCATGGCCGTCTCCGTCGCCGTTCCCGTCGGCAAGTCCACCGCCGACCGGCTGATGGAAAAGCTGATCCCGCGCGTCGAGTCGCTCAAGATCGGCACCTCGATCGATCCGTCGGCGGACTACGGTCCGCTGGTCACGCGCGAGGCGGTCGAGAAGGTCAAGAGCTACATCGACATCGGCATCAAGGAAGGCGCGACACTCGCCGTCGACGGCCGCGGCTTCAAGATGCAGGGCTACGAGAAGGGCTTCTATCTCGGCGGTTCGCTGTTCGACAACGTCACCAAGGACATGCGGATCTACAAGGAAGAGATCTTCGGGCCCGTGCTCTCGGTCGTGCGCGCGCACGACTACAAGGAGGCGCTGGCGCTGCCGTCGGACCATGACTACGGCAACGGTGTCGCCATCTTCACCCGCGACGGCGATGCCGCGCGCGACTTCGCGGCCAAGGTCAATGTCGGCATGGTCGGCGTCAACGTGCCGATCCCGGTGCCGATCGCCTATTACACTTTCGGCGGCTGGAAGAAGTCGGGCTTCGGCGATCTCAACCAGCACGGCCCGGACTCGGTGCGCTTCTACACCAAGACCAAGACGGTGACTTCGCGCTGGCCGTCTGGCGTCAAGGAAGGTGCGGAGTTCTCGATCCCGCTGATGAAGTAACCCTCTCAAGAGCGAGGCCGGGATGCAGTTCGCTCTGAACGAGGATCAGGTCGCGGTTCGCGACATGGCGTTGGCGTTTGCGGCCGAGAAGATCGCGCCGCACGCGTTGCGCTGGGACGAGGAAAAGCATTTCCCCGTCGACGTGATGCGCGAGGCGGCGACCCTCGGCATGGGCGGCATCTACATCCGCGAGGATGTCGGTGGTTCCGCCATGACGCGGTTCGACGCGGCGCTGATCTTCGAGGCGCTGGCGACGGGCTGTCCGACCACCTCGGCCTTCATCTCCATCCACAACATGGCGTCCTGGATGATCGATGCCTTCGGCAGCGACACCCAGCGCCACAAATGGCTGCCAAAACTCTGCTCGATGGAGCTGATTGCGAGCTACTGCCTGACCGAGCCGGGCGCCGGCTCCGATGCGGCAGCGCTGCGCACCCGTGCCGCGCGCGACGGCGATCATTACGTCCTCAACGGCCAGAAGCAGTTCATCTCCGGCGCTGGCGGCACGGATCTTCTTGTCGCCATGGTCCGAACTGGCGGTGACGGCCCCGGCGGCATCTCGACCCTCGTGATCGACGGCAACACGCCCGGCGTCTCCTACGGCGCCAATGAGCGTAAGATGGGCTGGAATGCGCAGCCGACCCGCGCCGTGATGTTCGAGAACGCCCGCGTGCCGGTTGCCAACCGGCTGGGCGAGGAGGGCATCGGCTTCAAGATTGCGATGGCCGGCCTCGATGGCGGCCGCCTCAACATCACCGCATGCTCGCTCGGCGGCGCGCAGACCGCGCTCGACAAGGCGCGCACCTACATGAAGGAGCGCAAGGCCTTTGGAAAACGTCTTGACGAATTCCAGGCATTGCAATTCCGGCTCGCCGATATGGCGATCGAGCTCGAGGCCGCGCGCACCTTCCTGTGGCGCGCCGCCGCCGCGCTCGACCGCAAGGACCCCGATGCCACCATGCTCTGCGCCATGGCAAAGCGCTTCGGCACCGATGTCGGCTTCGAGGTCGCCAACCAGGCGCTCCAGCTCCATGGCGGCTACGGCTATCTCAGCGAATACGGCATCGAGAAGATCGTACGCGATCTCCGCGTGCACCAGATCCTCGAAGGCACCAATGAAATCATGCGGCTCATCGTGGCGCGCAAATTGATCGAGGGCGCGCGATGAGTTCAGTGGAGGAAGGCGATCTGGTCGCCCGTGTCGAGGGCGCAGCTGGCGTGATCCGGCTCAATCGCCCCAAGGCCATCAACGCCGTGACGCTGGAGATGTTTCGCGACATCGAAAAGGCGCTCGACCGCTTCGAGGCCGATTCCGCCGTCGCCGTGATCCTGCTGGAGGGGGCCGGCGAGCGCGGCCTGTGCGCCGGCGGCGACATCCGCACGCTCTGGGAAAGCTCGAAGGTCAACGGTGACCTCGGCAAGATCCTGTGGCGTGAGGAGTACATCCTCAATGCCCGGATCAAGAGATTCCCAAAACCCTATGTCGCGTTCATGGACGGCATCGTGATGGGCGGTGGCGTCGGGCTCTCCGCCCATGCAAGCCACCGCGTCGTCACCGACCGCACCAGGCTCGCGATGCCCGAGGTCGGGCTCGGCTTCTTCCCGGATGTCGGCGGCACCTTTCTGTTGTCGCGCTCGCCGGGGGAGATAGGCACGTATTTCGGCCTGACCGGTCAGACCATGAACGGGCCCGATGCGATCCATGCGAAGTTCGCCGATGCTGTCGTGCCGGCCTTGAAATTGCCGGAACTGCGCGAGGCTCTGACAAGGACTCCTTCTGGGGCGACCGCAGCCGATGTCAGCAAGCTCATCAACGGCTTTGCGACCGGTGAGACCGCGGGACCGGTCGCCGCGAAAGAGCCTGTTATCGACGCGCTGTTCGGGTTCGACCGCATGGAGGACATCGTCGCTGCGCTCAAGCGCGACGGCTCCGAGTTCGCGCAGGCCACGCTGAAGACGCTCAACGAGAAATCGCCACGCGGCATGGTGGTGACGTTGAAGCTGCTGCGGCTCGCGCGCACGGCATCGAGCCTGGAAGAGTGCCTGGTGCGCGAATATCGCGCCGCGCTGGAGGTCTTTCGCAGCGATGATTTCCGCGAAGGCGTGCGCGCGGCCGTGATCGACAAGGACCGCAATCCGACCTGGTCGCCGCCGCGCATCGAGGACGTGACGCCGGCGATGATTGCGCCGTATTTCGCCGAGATCGGCGCCGACGAACTGAAGTTCAACTAATCAACGAAACGTCTAGCGGAGGATATCGATATGGCCACGATCGCATTCATCGGTCTCGGCAACATGGGCGGCCCGATGGCTGCCAATCTGGTCAAGGCCGGCCACAAGGTGGTGGCGTTCGATCTCGCCGAGGCCTCCCGCAACCAGGCCAAGGCCGATGGCGCCGGCATTGCCGACAGCGCTGCGGGTGCGGTGAAGGGCGCCGATGTCGTCGTCACCATGCTGCCGGCCGGCAAACACGTGCTCGGCGTCTGGAGCGAGGTCGTTCCCGCCATGGCCAAGGGCGCGCTGATCATCGACAGCTCCACCATCGACGTCGAGAGCGCGCGTCAGGCGCATGCGCTGGCGGCCAAGCACGGCGTGCTCTCGGTCGACGCGCCGGTGTCCGGCGGCACGGGCGGTGCCAAGGGTGCGACCCTCACCTTCATGTGCGGCGGCGAGGAGGGCGCGTTCGCTGCGGCAAGGCCCGTGCTGGAGAAGATGGGCAAGAAGATCGTGCATTGCGGCGGCGCCGGCGCAGGTCAGGCGGCCAAGATCTGCAACAACATGATCCTCGGCATCTCCATGATCGCGGTGAGCGAGGCCTTTGCGCTGGGCGAGAAGCTCGGACTCTCGCATCAGGCGCTGTTCGACGTTGCCTCGACCTCGTCGGGCCAATGCTGGTCGCTGACGACCTATTGCCCGGTGCCGGGCCCGGTGCCGACCTCGCCCGCCAACAACGATTACAAGCCGGGCTTTGCCTCGGCGCTGATGGTGAAGGATCTGACGCTGGCGCAGGACGCCGCCAAGGCCGCGGGCGCGGCCACGCCGCTCGGCAAGCATGCGCAGGAGATCTATCAGTCCTTCGATGCCGCCGGGCAGGGCGGGGTGGATTTTTCCGGAATTATCAAGCACGTTAGGGGGCTAGCCGGGAAAGCCTAATGACGACATTTCAGGACGCGCGCGCGTTTCTGCTAAAACACCGCACGGATTACGAGACAGCGGTCAAAGACTTCCGCTGGCCCGATCCAGTTCCCTTCAATTGGGCGCTCGACTGGTTCGACGAGCTCGCGAAGGATGCGGACGCCAAGGACCGGCCCGCGCTCTGGATCGTCGATGCCGCACAGGACAAGCAAACCAAGCTGTCTTTCGCGGCGCTCTCGCAGCGCTCCAACCAGGTCGCCAACTTCCTGCGCGCGCAGGGTCTGAAGCGCGGCGATCACCTGCTGCTGCTGCTCGGCAATGTGGTGCCGTTGTGGGAGACGATGCTGGCGGCGATGAAGCTCGGCGTCGTCGTGATTCCCGCCACCACGCTGCTCACCGCGGACGAGCTGCGCGACCGACTCGATCGCGGCAAGGCGAAGGCGGTGGTCGCGGCCCAGGACCAGGTCGCGAAATTCGCGAGCCTTGGTGCGGAGAACATCGTCCGCATCGTCGTCGGCACGTCCTCCGATGGCTGGCTTTCGTACGATGACGCAACGAAGGCGTCGGAGAGCTTTACGGCTGACGGTCCGACCAATGCCGACGACCCGATGCTGCTCTATTTCACCTCGGGCACCACGGCGAAACCAAAGCTGGTGCTGCACAGCCAGCGCAGTTATCCCGTCGGCCACCTCTCGACCATGTATTGGATCGGGCTGAAGCCGGGCGACGTCCATCTCAACATCTCATCGCCCGGCTGGGCCAAGCACGCCTGGAGCTGTTTCTTCGCGCCGTGGAACGCGGGCGCGACCGTGTTCGTGGTCAACCAGCCGCGCTTCGATGCCAAGGGGCTGCTCGCCACCATCGGCCGCTGCGGCGTCACCACGCTGTGCGCGCCGCCGACGGTGTGGCGGCTGTTCATCCAGGAGAACCTTGCGTCGTTCAAGGTGAGCTTGCGCGAGGTCTGCGGCGCCGGCGAGCCGCTCAATCCGGAAGTGATCGACCAGGTGCAGGCCGCCTGGGGCCTCACCATCCGCGACGGCTACGGCCAGACCGAGACCACCGCGCTAGCCGGCAACTCGCCTGGGCAAAAGATCAAGGTCGGCTCGATGGGCCGGCCGCTGCCGGGCTATCGCGTACAGGTCAGCGACGCCGACGGCCATCCGGCGAAGGAAGGCGAGGTGGCCCTGGTGCTGGGTGCTGACCGTCCGGCCGGCCTGATGCAGGGTTATCAGGGCGACGACGGCAAGCTCTCGGGCGCGGAAGGCACGCTCTACCGCAGCGGTGACGTCGTGTTCGCGGACGAGGATGGCTATCTCACCTTCGTTGGCCGTTCCGACGACGTGTTCAAATCCTCCGACTATCGCATCAGCCCGTTCGAGCTCGAGAGCGTGCTGCTCGAGCATGAGCTCGTCGCAGAAGCTGCGGTGGTGCCGAGCCCGGACCCGATCCGGCTCGCGATCCCCAAGGCCTTTGTGCTGCTGACATCAGGTGCGGAGCGCTCGCCCGAGACCGCGCTCTCGATCTTCAGGCATCTGCACACGCGCCTTGCACCGTTCAAGCGCATCCGCCGCCTTGAAATCGTCACCGAGCTGCCGAAGACGATCTCGGGCAAGATCCGCCGCGTGCAGCTCAGACGGCTGGAGCGCGACGACGACCGCAACGATCCCCTGCGCGGTCGCGAATTCCGGGAAGAGGATTTTCCGGAGCTGCCGAAAACACGGAGTGAGACCTAAGTGAACGAAGTCTGGAAGAAGCCGCCGATTTCCCTCGAAGCCTATCAGGCCATGGTCGGCAAGGAGATCGGCGTGTCGTCGTGGCACCTGGTCGATCAGCCCCGCATCGACACCTATGCCGACGTGATTGAGGATCACCAGTTCATCCATGTCGATCCGGAGCGCGCGAAGAAAGAGACCGCCTTCGGCACCACCATCGCCCACGGCTTCCTGACGATGTCGCTGCTGTCGATCATGTCGTACGAGGTGATGCCGGTCATCGCCGGCACCACGATGGGCGTCAATTACGGCTTCGACAAGCTGCGCTTCATCTCGCCGGTGCGCTCGGGCAAGCGCGTCCGCGGCCGTTTCATGTTGGCCGAAGCCAAGCTGCGCAAGCCCAACGAGTTGCAGTCCCGCACCAACGTCACGGTGGAGATCGAGGGCGAGGACAAGCCGGCGCTGGTCGCCGACTGGCTGGGGTTGATCTATTTCGCCTGACCCGATGTGTCGTTGCCGGGCTTGACCCGGCAACCCATCGCTGCTCAAAAGCTGACCAAATCTCGTGCGGAGCGCTCTTACCCTCTCCCCCTGTGGGAGAGGGTGGCTTCGCGGAACGCGAAGCCGGGTGAGGGGTATCTCTCCACGAGCTCGGCTGCCGAGAGATACCCCTCATCCGGCGCCGTAGCCGACGCTACGCGTCGGCGTCTTTTTAGGACGGCGGCCGAAGGCCGCCTATGCCACCTTCTCCCACAAGGGGAGAAGGAAGAAAGGAAGCACTCATGGCAATCAGGTTCGACGGACGTGTCGCCATCGTCACCGGCGCGGGTAATGGCCTCGGACGCGCGCATGCGCTGGGGCTGGCCAGCCGCGGCGCAAAAGTCGTCGTCAACGATTTCGGCGGCGCGCGTGACGGCAGCGGCGGCTCGCTGTCGCCGGCCGAAGCCGTCGTCGAGGAGATCCGCAAAGCCGGCGGCACCGCGATGGCCGACGGCGCCGACGTCTCCAATTTCGAACAGGTCACCGCCATGGTGGAGCGCGCCACCAAGGAGTGGGGCAGCGTCGACCTGATGTGCGCCAATGCCGGCATCCTTCGCGACAAGTCGTTCGGCAAGATGGAGGCCGCCGATTTCCAGAAGGTGCTCGACGTGCATCTCGTCGGCACCTTCTATTGCTGCAAGGCGGCCTGGGCCGGCATGCGCGACCGCAATTACGGGCGCATCGTGCTGACGACCTCGTCCTCCGGCCTCTACGGCAATTTCGGCCAGGCCAATTACGGCGCGGCCAAGTCCGGCATGGTCGGCCTGATGAACGTGCTGGCCGAGGAAGGCCGCAAGACCGACATCCGCGTCAACATCATCTCGCCGACCGCGGCGACCCGCATGACGGAAGAGCTGCTGCCGCCGCAAGCGCTGCAACTGATGAAGCCGAACGCGATCACGCCCGCTGTCGAGTACATGCTGAGCGAGGACGCACCGACCCGCACCATCATGGGCGCCGGCGCCGGCTCCTTCGCCGTGATCAAGATCCTGGAGAGCGAAGGCATCAACCTGCCGGAATCCGAATGGACGCCGGATGCGGTCGCCGCGCATTTCGTCGAGATCAGCGACATGTCGAAGGCGAAGGCGCTGCAAGGCGCGTTCGAGCAGACGCAGAAGTATGTGGCGCAGGCCGCGGCACGGGCGGGGATCAAGCTCTGACTGACGTCGCCGTCATCGGTGCCGGTCCCGCCGGGTTGATGGCGGCGGAGGTGCTGGCGCAGGGCGGCGCCCGCGTCACTGTCTACGACGCCATGCCGTCCGCGGGCCGCAAGCTCCTAATGGCCGGTCGTGGCGGGCTCAATCTCACCCACAGCGAGCCGCTGCCGCAGTTCATGGCGCGCTATCGCGAGGCAGCGCCGATGCTGCAAGCGGCGATCGCGGCGTTCTCGCCCGATGGGCTCCGCGCCTGGAGCGCGGCGCTGGGCGAGCCGACTTTCGTCGGCAGCAGCGGGCGCGTGTTTCCAAAGGCGTTCAAAGCCTCGCCCTTGCTGCGCGCCTGGCTGCGACGCCTCGACGCCGCCGGTGTGCGTTTCGCGTTTCGTCATCGCTGGACCGGCTGGGACGACCAAGGACGGCTTCGGTTTAAAACAGCCGACGGCGTGCAGGCCATCGCGGCCAAGGCCACAGTCCTCGCGCTCGGCGGCGCAAGCTGGCCGCGGCTGGGCTCCGACGGCGGCTGGGTCGATATCCTTGCCGCGAAAGGTATTGCCATCTCGAAGCTGCGGCCGGCCAATTCCGGCTTCACCGTCGCATGGTCCGACGTGTTCCGCGACCGCTTTGAGGGCCAGCCGCTCAAGGGCGTGGCGCTGACGATCGGGGTGCATACGGTCCGCGGCGAAGCCATGATCACGCGCAGCGGCATCGAAGGTGGCGCCATCTACGCGTTGTCGGCCGAGCTGCGCGAGGCGGTGCTGGGTCTTGGGCAGGCGATGCTGACGATCGCATTGCGGCCCGACCTCGAGGCTGATGCGCTGACCACGCGCCTGTCGGGCACGCGCGGCAAGCAATCGCTCGCGAACTTCCTGCGCAAGGCGGCGCAGCTGTCGCCGGTCGGCATCGGCCTGATGCAGGAGGCCGCCATCGCATCCGGCCGGCCGCTGGCAACGTTCTCGCCGGCGGAGCTTGCGAAGCTGATCAACGCCGTTCCGGTTCAGCTCACCGGCGTTGCCCCGATCGAGCGCGCCATCTCGACGGCGGGCGGGGTGACCTTCGACGAGCTCAATGACCACTTCATGCTGCGAAAGCTGCCCGGCGTGTGCGCCGCCGGCGAGATGCTGGACTGGGAGGCGCCGACCGGCGGCTATCTGTTGCAGGCGTCGTTTGCGACGGGGGCGGCGGCCGGAAGGGGCGTGTTGCGATGGCTCGCGTCGTCCTGATCACGACGTGCCGGTCCTGGTCAGAAGATCGGTGAGAAGACCTAGCACACCAAAGCTCGCCGCGACCACGCAGACAGCGGTCCAGCCGCCAATACTCCAGGCCAGCGAGGCCGCTGCGGAGCCGACGCCGCCGCCGATGAAGAACAGCGCAACGAACAGGCCGTTGATGCGGCCGCGCACCTCGGGGGGCAGCAGATTGATGGCGCGGCGGCCGAGCGTCTGGTCGGCGGTGATGCCGACGTCGAGCAGGATCGTGCCGAGGCTCAATACCAGCAGAGCCGCCATGCGGGACTCCATCGCACCGGCCACGGCGCAGAGCGCGAGCGAGCCGATGATGAGCAGATGCGCCACAAGAAACAGCGGGCGCGCCCAGCCCTTATCGCCCCAGCGGCCAGCGAGCGGTGTCGCCGCGGCGCCTGCGACGCCGATCAGCGCGAAGGCCGCGATGCCCTTGGAGTCGAGGCCGAATGGCGCCTCCGGCAGGCGCAGCGCGACCGCCGACCAGAAGGCGGTGAAGGAGGCCATGACCAGCGATGCGGTCCAGGCCCGCACGCGCAGCACAGGTTCTTCCCGCAGCAGCTTTGGGAACGAGCGGAGCAATTCGCCGTAGCCGACGCGGGCTGCCGGTCGCAGCGTCGGCAGATAACGGCCGAGCGCACCTGCGAGGAACGTCATCAGGATGGCTGAGGCGAGATAATAGGCACGCCAGCTCCAGAGATCTGCGATCAGGCTCGCTGCTGGCCGCGACAGCAGGATGCCGATCATCAATCCGCTCATGACTTCACCGATGGCCTGGCCGCGACGCTCGGGCGCCACCATCGAAGCCACGAGCGGAACCATCATCTGGATCGCGGCGCAGGAGGCGCCGAGAATGAACGTGGCGAGCAATAGCAGCGACGGCGTCGGCGCGAGCGCCGTTGCCAGTGCCGCGAAGATCGCGCAGCCGAGCGTGCGCAGGATCAGGCGCCGGTTCTCGATGAGATCGACCAGCGGCACCAGCAACAACAGGCCGAGCGCATAGCCGAGCAGCGTTAGCGTGCTGACGAGGCCAGCCTGCCAGGCGGTCATGACCAGCGACCGGCCGATCAGTCCAACGAGGATCTGCGGCGCGAACAAATTGGTGACGACGACGCCGGTGGTGATGGCGCCGAGCCAGATCAGGGATCGCTCGGCAAGTTGCTTCGGGGATGCGTGCTTGGTGGTTTCGGAGATGGTCATGGGACCTCGCGCAGGGTACGGGGTCCCCTTTAAGCGGGGTGACTAATATGCTACAATTCAATTAAGCCTATAAAGAATATGCGAGTTCGTTATGAATACCCATGACCTTGTCGCCTTCGTCGCTGTGGTCGAGACCGGATCAATCGTTGCCGCCTCGACGCGCCTCAATCTCACGCAGCCTGGCGTAACCCGGCGCATCCAGAATCTCGAGGAGATGCTGGGCGCGCAGTTGTTGGACCGCCTGTCGAAACCGTTGAAGCCCACGGCCGCAGGTCGTGAGGCCTATGAGCAGGGCCGGCGCCTTCTTCGGATGCTGGACGACCTCAAGTCAGGCGTCGCCAATGACGGCGTTGTGCGCGGCGAGTTCAGGCTCGGCCTCACGCCGTTTCTCTCCGAGGCCGGACTCAGCGCGCCGCTCGACGCGGTGCGTGCCGAATTTCCCGCACTGAGCGTGCGCGTTGTCTCGGGCTGGTCGCCCAACCAAGTCGAGCGGGTCAGCCGCAACGAGCTGGATGCCGCCGCGATCTGCCTGCCTGACGGGGCAATGCCGCCTGCCGATCTCGTCGCCGACGATCTCGGGTCGCAGCCGGTGGTGTTCGTCGTCGCGCGCGACATGAAGATTCCGCGCACCGTCGACCTGGAGCGCCTGTCGCAGCTCTCGTGGGTGATCAACCAGGACGGTTGCGGATTTCGCGACACACTCAAGCGTCGCTTCGATGCAGAGCATTTACCGTTCACCGTCGCCGTGGAGGCGCTGGACAGCGAGCTTCGGCTGTCGCTGGTGTCACGCGGTCTGGGCGTCGGCCTGGTCACGCCGATCGGGCTGAAGCGCAGCGCATTTCGCGACAAGCTCAAGCCGGTCGCTGCGCGGGAGTTCAATCCCGCCGTGCGCGCATGGCTGGTGCATCGCCCGCCGGCCGGGCGACCGACTCGCCCGATCAACCTGTTCCGCGACGGACTGGATCGGGAGCTGCAAACTCTAATTCGCGCCTAGCGCAGCTTCCCGCGCGCCGCCACCGGCAGCGTGCCGATGATCTCCTCGCCGCGCACCATCACGACCTCGTCCATCATGTTGACGACGACGCAGACGTGGTTCGGCACGATCCGCACGACGTCGCCGACATTGGGGCGCGTGTTGCTGCGTGAGAGGTCGAGGAAGCCGTGTTCTTCCGCGAAGCGCGCAATTTTGGCCTCGGGGTGCTCCAGGATCAGGCCGTGGCCGTCGAGGCCGCCGGTGTCCGTCGTCAGCGTCTTGGAGCCGGCGTCCAGAATGCCGCGCTCGGGTGCGGCGCGGCTGACGACCGTCGAATAGATGTGCAGCGCGCAATCGTCCCAGGTGGCGGAGCCGGCGGCGACCTGCATGCGGTCATTGTAGATGTAGGTGCCGAAGCGATGCTCGGTGCCGCCCTTGAGCTTGCCGAGATTCTTCAGGTTCGGCGTGCCGCCGGTCGAGACGATCTTGGCGTCCAATCCGTGCGCGCGCACGCCGGCCAGCGCCTCGTCGTAGAATTTCTGCGCGTCGGCCCAGCCGGTCTCGGTCGGGTACAGCATGAAGCCGGCGAATTCGAGCCCCTTGGACCCGGCGATCTCGCGGGCCAGCGCAATCGCCTCAGCCGGGGTCTCGACGCCCGCGCGCTTGCGCCCCGTATCGCATTCGACCACGACCGAGAGCGGACGACCCGAGGCCGCGGCTGCCTTGGGCAGGCCGGCGACGACCGTCGAGTTATCGGCAGCGACCGTCATGTTCGCCTTCGCCTGCAGCGCGCCCAGGCGTGCCATCTTCTCTTCGCCGAGCAGATTGTAGCTGATCAGGATGTCGTCGATGCCGGCATTGGCCATGATCTCGGCCTCGCCGAGCTTCTGGCAGGTGATGCCCTTGGCGCCCGCTGCGACCTGCAGCTTCGCGATCGTCGGGTTCTTGTGCGTCTTGATGTGCGGCCGGTTGGCGACACCCGCATCGTCGCAGGCCTTCTGGATCCGCGCGATGTTGCGCTCGACCCGGTCCATGTCGATGACGGCGCAGGGTGTGCCATATTCACGGGCGATCTTGGCGGCGAGGGGAGTGGTCATGAGTTAAGCCTGTTCAATCTCTTCGCGGAGCATTTCCAGTTCGAGCCAGCGCTCTTCGGCGGCGGATAATTCGTCGTGCGCCTTGGCGATGGCGGCGGAGGTGTCGTCGAATTTCTTGCGGTCTTTGGTGTAGAGATTGGGATCATCGAGGAAGCGCTGCAGCTTGGCAATGTCGGCGTGCAGGGTCTCGATCTTCTTCGGCAGCGTTTCCAGCGCGTGCTTCTCGTTGAAGCTCAACCGACGTTTTGTCGTGGCGGGCGGAGCAGCCAGCCGCTCCTCTTTCTTCTCCGCGGGGGCTTGCGCCTTCGTCGTGTCGCGCTTGAGATCGGCACCGCGCTGCGCCAGCATGTCGCTGTAGCCGCCGGCATATTCGGTCCACTTGCCGTTGCCTTCGGGGGCGATCACGGACGTGACGACGCGGTCAAGGAAGTCGCGGTCGTGGCTGATCAGGATCACCGTGCCTTCGTAGTCGCCGAGCATGTCCTCGAGCACGTCAAGCGTTTCGAGGTCAAGATCGTTGGTCGGTTCGTCCAGCACCAGCAGGTTCGAGGGCTTTGCCAGCGCGCGCGCCAGCATCAGCCGGCCGCGCTCACCGCCCGAGAGCACCTCGACAGGCGTGCCGCGCTGCTCCTGGGCGAACAGGAAGTCCTTCATGTAGCCGACCACATGCTTCGGTTTGCCGCCGACCATGATCTGGTCGCCACGGCCGCCGGTTAGCGCCTCGGCCAGCGTCGATTTGGGATCGAGGCTTTCGCGGTGCTGGTCGAGCGTGGCCGTCTCAAGATTGGCGCCGAGCCGCACGATGCCGGAATCAGGCTCCGCGCCGCCGGTCAGCAGGTTGACCAGCGTGGTCTTGCCGGCGCCGTTCGGTCCGACGATGCCGAGCCGGTCGCCGCGCTGGATGCGGGTCGAGAAATTGTCGACGATCACGCGGTCGCCGAAGGCCTTGGTGATGCCCTTGGCCTCGATCACCAGCTTGCCGGATTGCTCCGCTTCGGACGCAGCGAGACTGGCGGTGCCGGCCGTGCCGCGATAATTGCGGCGCTGGTCGCGCAGTGCATGCAGATTGCCGAGCCGCTTGACGTTGCGCTTGCGGCGGCCGGAGACGCCGTGGCGCAGCCAGTGCTCCTCGTCGACGATCTTGCGGTCGAGCTTGTGCTGGTCGCGCTCTTCCTCGGCGAGCACCTCGTCGCGCCAGCTCTCGAACGAGGCGAAGCCACGGTCGATCTGCTTGATCTTGCCGCGGTCGAGCCATGCGGTCGAGCGCGAGAGATTGGTGAGGAAACGGCGGTCATGGCTGATGATCACCAGCGCGCCGCGGCGGCTGTCGAGCTCCTTTTCCAGCCATTCGATGGTGGAGAGGTCCAGATGGTTGGTCGGCTCGTCCAGCAGCAATATGTCGGGCGAGGGCGCCAGCACGCGAGCCAGCGCGGCACGGCGGGCCTCGCCGCCGGAGACGTTGGCCGGGTTCTCGTTGCCGGTGAGCCCGAGCTGCTCCACGAGGTAGCGCGCCTGGTACGGATCGTCGCCGGGCGCCAGGCCCGCCTCGACATAAGCGAGCGTAGTCTTGTGGTCGCCGAAATCCGGCTCCTGCGGCAGATAGCGAACGGTCGCGCCCGGCTGCACGAAGCGCGTGCCGCCGTCGGGCTCGACGAGGCCGGCTGCGATCTTCAGCAGCGTCGACTTGCCTGAGCCGTTGCGGCCGATCAGGCAGACGCGCTCGCTCGGCGCGACGTTGAGCTCGACGCCGCTGAGCAGCGGCGTGCCGCCAAAGGTGAGCTTGATGTCTTTGAGTTGGATCAGGGGCGGCGCCATGACTAGCCTTGATTCAAATTCTGGCTCGTCGCGGCCTGGTCGGCACGGCGGCGCTGGATCCGGCGCAGCGTCTGGTCGAGCGCGGAGAGGAACGCGGAGCGGTCGCGCGGCGCGAACGAGCGCGGCCCGCCGGTGACTTCGCCGGCCGAGCGCAGATCCGTCATCAGATTGCGCACCGCCAGCGTCATCCCGATCGACTCTTCCGTGAACGGCTTGCCGTTCGGTGCGATCACGTCGGCGCCCGCTTTCACGCAACGGCTCGCCAGCGGAATGTCCGATGTCACGACGACGTCGCCCGGCTTGGCCCGCTCCGCGATCCAGTCGTCGGCGGCATCCATGCCGGCGCCGGCCGCGATCCGCTCGATCATCGGGTCCTGCGGAACGCGGATGAAGTTGCCGGCGACCACGCTCACGGGCACGCCGTGCCGGAGCGCGACGCGGTAGATTTCGTCCTTCACCGGACAGGCGTCGGCGTCGACATAGATGCGGGTGGGGGTCTCAGTCATTCGCCGCGTGGTACCCCATTCGGGCCGCAAAGGCGAGGGGATTGACCGGTGTTCCCGGGGGCCTACGATCAACCCTGAAACAACAAGAATTCAGGGAAAGGCCCGCCATGCCGAACCGGCTCGAAACCTACCGCGTCGAGGCCTACAACACCGCCAAACAGTCCGAAAACAAGATGCATGACGACACGGTGGCGCGCCGCTTCGGCTTTTCCGGCGGACTGGTCCCCGGCGTCGATGTCTTCGCCTACATGATGCACGTGCCGGTGGCGCGCTGGGGCCGCGATTTCCTGTCGCGCGGGCTGGTCGAGGCCCGCTTCATCAAGCCGGTCTATGACGGCGAGACCGCCGATGTCGACGCGACCGAGCACAACGGCCTGCTCACGATCGAGGTGTTCAGCCGCACCGAGCTCTGTGCCACGGGCACGGCCTCCCTGCCGGTGGCCGCGCCCGTGGTGTCGCTGAACGACTATGTGGCGGTGCCGGTCGTAGCCGAACGCAAGCCGGTCAGCCCCGCGACTTTCGAGACCGGCAAGTGGTTCGGCACGATGCCGCGCCGCTGGGCCGGGCAGGACGCGACCGACTATCTTGCCGACATCAGGGAGGCCGATCCGATCTTCGCGCGCGAGGGGCTCGGCCATCCGGGCCTGATCCAGCGCGTGATGAACCGCGTCCTCGTCGACAACACGATTTTGGGCCCGTGGATCCATGTCGGCAGCCGCATGCAGCTGCTGTCGGCCGCGCGCGCCGGCGACGAGATCATCGCGCGGGCAAAAGTCATCGCGAATTACGAGAAGAAGGGCCACCGCTTCGTCGAGCTCGACGCGCTGGTCGTAGCCAACGGCACGACGCCGCTGGCGCACTGCCAGCATACTGCGATCTACCAGCCGCGCGAGCACGCGGCGGCCTGAAAGCCAGTTGAGGTCTCCTTGCGCGCCCTCGTTTGTTTTGGAATAGCACTCCTTTTGTCACTCCAGGCGCTTTGCGTCGTGCATGCCGCCGGACCGGTGTCCGATGGTGTGTCGCTCAGCGAGCAAACGACGACGTGGAGCACCGTCAAATTCGCCGTCGACGCGGAGAATGGCTTTGTCAGCGGGTCGCTCGACAAGAGCGTGATCGTCGAACGCAGTTTCAAATCCTACGTGCTTGAGAATCGATATCTGAGGGTAACGCTCGTGCCCGAATTCGGAGGGCGTATTCTTTCCATGGTCTACAAGCCGACCGGCCACGAGCAGCTTTATCGAACGGACGTCGGAGTGCCCTACGGCATGAAAGCCGGAAATTTCTACTACGACTGGCTGATGGTGTACGGCGGAATCTTCCCAACGTTCCCGGATGCCGAGCACGGCAAGACGTGGCTGAAGTCGTGGACTTTCCGGGTGGTGAAGGAGGGCGCCGACGAAGTCACGGTCGTGATGTCGTTCCGGGATGACTTCGACTATTCCGCGCGGCCGAGCAAGTTCAGGGGCGCGACCGGCATCGAGGCGAACTACTACGTCACGCTGAAGGCCGATCGTGCCGCACTCGATGCGCGCGTGGTGCTGAAGAATCCGAACGACGAGGCTGTCCAATACGAATACTGGACGTGCACGACGCTCGCTCCGGGATCGGAGCCGAAAAATCCCAGGGCAACGGGCGGCGCCGAAATCATCGCGCCGATCCGAACTTACACGACGCCTGCCTGGTCGGCCAATCTGGCAGACGGCGACGAGAGCGCGGGTATGGGCAGGCGGCGCTTCGAAAACCTGCGTTACTTCAAGAACTGGCCAACGATGGGCATCGCCTATGCTGCACCAGATATGCAGGGCGGGAATTTCTGGGGCGTCATCAACCATGACAATGCAGAAGGAATTATTCGCATTGCGGACAATACCCTCACGCGGGGCTTGAAAATGTGGACGTGGGGGTTTCCGTCGTTCACCGGCGAAACCGATGCCCGGAAGGATCCGAACGAGTGGCGGCCGTATGTCGAATTATGGGCGGGCGTGTCAGACCAGTTTTTCCACAGCACAGATTTTCCCGCACGCAGTGAGGTGTCGATTCCGGAAACCTACAGCCCGACCGTCGGCATGAGCAACGTGACGCATGCGAACGAGAAAATCCTGATCAATTTCTCGGCCGAGGCGTCTCGCGCCGTTCTCGAGTTCTTCAGCGTCGAACCGGCCATCCCGTTGCTTGTCACGTTGAAACAGGGTGACACGGCTCTGTTCAGCGGGGTCGTGAGCGCCGATCCGAACAACGGAAATCGCATTTCGGCAGCGATTGCCGACGGCCGCAGCGGGGAAAAGATACGGCTAACGATCACGACCACGGAGGGAAAGGAGTTGATCGCCGCCGAAACGGCGATCAAGTGATCTCTTTCGGAATGCCGGTCGAACCCCCGGCGTTGTCACGATCGCGGAACTCCCCCTACGCCGCGTTCCCCTTAGCATCCTGGATGGCGCGCCACACCCGCTCCGGGGTCAGCGGCATGTCGATGTGCTTGATGCCGTAGTCGGAGAGGGCGTCGAGCACCGCGTTTACCACCGTCGACAGGCTGCCGGCGCAGCCGGCTTCGCCGCAGCCCTTGCTGCCGAGCGGATTGGTCGTGGCCGGCACCGGGTGATCGCCGACCGTCATGTTCGGAACGTCCTCCGCGCGCGGCAGCGCGTAGTCCATCAGCGAGCCCGTGATCGGCTGGCCGCTCTCGTCGTAGCGGACATGCTCCATCAGCGCCTGGCCGATGCCCTGGACGACGCCGCCATGAAGCTGGCCCGCGACCAGCAGCGGGTTGATCACCGTGCCGAAATCGTTGACCGCGCTGTAGCGCACGATCTGCACTACGCCGGTATCAGGGTCGATCTCGACCTCGGCGACGTGGCAGCCGTTCGGGAACGCCGAGGGCACCGGTTCGCTGGTATGGTCGACGTCGAGGCTGTCAGGCACGCCGTCCGGCACCTTGCCGTCATGCAGCTTCCTGGCGAGCTCCATGATGTCGATGCTGCGATCGGTGCCGGCAATGGTGAAGCTGCCGTCGGCGAACTCGATGTCGGCCTCGGAGGCTTCCAGCATGTGCGCGGCGGCGCGCTTGCCCTTCTCGATGACGAGCTTGGCGGCGCCCACGATCGCCATGCCGCTCGCCGTGATGGAGCGCGAGCCGCCGGTGCCGTTGCCGGTGTGGACGATGTCGCTGTCGCCTTGCTCCAGCTTCACGCTGTCGAACGGCACCCCTAACTGCGCGCACAGCACCTGCGCGAATGCTGATGCGTGGCCCTGGCCGTAATCGAGTGTGCCGGTGATGAGCTGTACCGAGCCATCGGGATCGAACACGATCTTACCGAGTTCGGGGCTCGGCGGCGCGGTGACCTCGAGATAGGAGCCGACGGCGATGCCGCGCAGCTTGCCGATCTTCTTGCTCTCTTTCTTGCGCTTGGTGAAGTTCTCGTGGTCGGAGATTTCGAGCGCCTTGTTGAACACCGCCTGGAAGTCGCCGCTGTCATAGGTGACGCCGGAGGAGGCCGGGAATGGCATCTGGTTCGGCTTGATGAAGTTGCGCTTGCGCAAGGTCAGCCGGTTGATGCCCATCTCGTCGGCGGCGCGGTCGATCAGCCGCTCCATGTAGTAGTTCGCCTCGGGCCGGCCGGCGCCGCGATAGGCGCCCATCAGCGTGGTGTTGGTGAGCACCGTCTTGATGTCGACGGCCATCAGCGGCGTGCGGTAGACGCTCGAAAAGTTCTTGCCGGTGTTGAGCGAGAGCGGTCCCGGCGCGACGCCGGTGATGTAGGCGCCGAGATTGCCATAGCCTTCAAGCTTTGCCGCGAGGAAATGCCCTTCGGCGTCGAGCGCCAGCTCGGCATGGATTTTCTGCGCACGGCCGTGGCTGTCCGAGAGGAAGCTGGTGGAGCGCTCGTCCAGCCATTTCACCGGGCGGCCAAGCTCCTTGGCCGCGTAAAGGATGCACATGTATTCGGGGTAATTGACGTTCTTCATGCCGAAGGAGCCGCCGACATTGGCGGTGAGGACCCGTACCTTCTCGTTCGGCACCTTCAGGTTCTTGGCGAGGTTGGCGCGGTTGCCCGCAACGCCCTGCGTCGGCATCTGGATGGTGTAGCGCTCGGTCTTCTTGTCGTAGGAGGCGAGCCCCACGCGCGGCTCCATCGAGACGACGGCGACGCGGGTGTTCTCGATGTCGACCTTGGTGACGTGGGCGGCACTGGCGAAGGCCGCGTTCACCTTGTCCATGTCGCCATAGTGGTAGTCGAGCGCGACATTGTTCGGGATGTGGTCATAGAGCAGCGGCGCACCGGGCCTGGTGGCTTCCTCGGGATCGGTCACCGCCGGCAGCGGCTCGATATCGAGCTCGACGGCTTCGGCGGCGTCGCGCGCCTGCGCCAGCGTGTCGGCGACCACGAAGGCGACGGGATCGCCGACGAAACGGACCTTGTCGGTCGCCAGCGGCTGCCGGTTGGTCTGGAGCAGGGGGGAGCCGTCGCGGCTCTTCAGCGGCAGGCCGCAGGTGAAGGGGCCGTAGCCGGCGGCATCGAGGTCCTTGCCGGTCCAAACCCCCAGCACGCCCGGCATCGCCCTGGCGGCGTCGGTGCCGATGCCGCGGATGAGCCCATGGGCATGGGTGGAGCGGACGACCACGGCATGGGCCTGGCCGGGCAGGTTGAAATCGTCGGTGTAGCGGCCCTTGCCGCGCACCAGCGTATCGTCTTCCTTGCGGCGGACCGGCTGCCCGACGCCGTATTTTTGCAGTGCAATAGCGTTTTCGAGCGTGGACGATTTGGTGTGTTCTTGCATGGAATTGACCTGAAAAGCCGGCAATCGCGCGTTTTGGGGGGCGCCTGGAGGACCGGACCCTCCAAAAATAACCCACGGTCCCGTTCACGACAACGCACGAATGGGCATGGTCCCATGTGATGCGTTGTTGCGCAGGCTTGCCGCGCTGCTAATGTTTCAGGCGAAAAAGCAATTCCAGATCGGCCCCATCGGGCCGCGGAAAGACAATTTGTATGAATGACCACACGCGGCTCCGCGACGGCCATGCGCCGCACGGTGGGCTGGAGGGGTCGATGGCGGCGGTGGCGTTGGCCCCCGAACCGGCCGTCGCCGCGCAAGCGCCGGGAACCGGCGTCTATGCGGCGCTGGACCTCGGCACCAACAATTGCAGGCTCCTGATCGCTTGTCCGACCAGCGACGGCTTTCGCGTGGTCGATTCCTTCTCGCGCATCATCCGGCTCGGCGAGGGCGTCTCGGCGACCGGCTGCATCAGCGAGGCCGCGATCGAGCGCGCCGTCGCCGCGCTCAGCATCTGCCGCGACAAGATCAATCTGCGCAAAGCCAAGCGGCTGCGGCTGATCGCGACCGAAGCCTGCCGGGCCGCCTCGAATGCGGAAGGTTTCCGTAGCCGCGTCGCGGCCGAGACCGGCATCGAGCTCGAAGTGATCGACCGCGAGACCGAGGCCTCGCTCGCCGTGCTCGGCTGCGCGCCGCTGGTCGACCCCAGGGGCCGGGGCGCGATCCTGTTCGACATCGGCGGCGGCTCGACCGAGCTGGTGCGGATCGAGCGCGATCCGCAAAATCCGGAGCCGCGCATCAAGGCCTGGATGTCGATCCCGCTCGGCGTCGTGACGCTGGCGGAGCAATTCGGCGGCCGCGACGTCACGCCGGAAATCTATGCCGCGATGGAGCAGGAGGTCGCCAACCACGTCGCGCCGTTCGCCGAAGCGCACGGCGGCGATCTCGCCGACATGCACCTGCTCGGCACCTCAGGCACGGTGACGACGCTCGCCGGCATCCATCTCAACCTCGCGCGCTACGACCGCCGCCGCATCGACAGCATCTGGATGAACGATTCCGACATCACCGCGACCATCAGCAAGCTGCTCGGCATGAGCTACGAGGAACGCGCCAACAACAGCTGTATCAGCGTCGAGCGCGCCGATCTCGTGCTGGCCGGCTGCGCCATCCTCGATGCTATCCGCCGCGCCTTTCCGCTGCCGCGCCTGCGCGTCGCCGACCGGGGCCTGCGCGAAGGCATGCTGGTCGAGATGATGCGCGAGGACGGCGCACTCAGGAGCTGGTGAGATGGCCAAGGACACCACCGGCCGCTTGCACGTCCAGGTCAAGACCGGCGGCAAGCGCAAATTGTCGTCGAAGCTGTGGCTGGAGCGGCAGCTCAACGATCCCTATGTCGTCAAGGCGAAGGCGCTCGGCTATCGTTCGCGTGCCGCGTTCAAGCTGCTCGAGATCGACGACAAATACCGCCTGCTCAAACACGGCATGGCGGTGGTCGATCTCGGCGCTGCGCCGGGCGGCTGGAGCCAGATCGCCGCCAAGCGCGTCGGCTCGGTCGACGGCAAGGGCAAGGTGGTCGCGATCGACCTGTTGGACATGCCCGAGATTGCCGGCGTCGACTTCGCGCAGCTCGACTTCATGGACAACGACGCACCCGCGAAGCTCACTGCGATGCTCCGGGGCGGCGCCGACATCGTGATGTCCGACATGGCCGCCAACACCACCGGCCACCGCAAGACCGACCAGCTCCGCATTGTCGGCCTGATCGAGACGGCGGCCGCGTTCGCCTGCGACGTGCTGAAACCGGGCGGGGCATTCCTGGCCAAGACGTTCCAGAGCGGCGCCGACGCCGATCTGCTGGCCCAGCTCAAGCGCGATTTTGCGACAGTGCGGCATGTGAAGCCCGCGGCCAGCAGACAGGATTCCTCCGAGCGCTATGTGCTGGCGACGGGGTTTCGCGGCGGGCAGCCGGACCCGGGCTGACGTGTCACGCTCACATGAGCATGACATTCACATCGATAATATCTTGAGCTGATAGATACATCATCTGCAATTCCAGCGGGTGAGATCAATCCATGCCGTGCCTTCATCGACAACGCTTGCGCGTTTGCAAGCATCGCCTGTCCCTTGCCTCGGTCTCCTTTCTGGCGTTGGCGTCGCTCGGCTTTGCTTCGGCGACGACGTCGCGTGCAGGGACGTCGATCACGGTCAGCACCCAGAGGCCTTACAATATCGGCCTCAGCGGCAACGACGATCTCGGTGATCTCAAGAAGATCTACCAGAGCGCGAACAGCCCGTCCGAGCAGGCTCTCGACCAGTTCAACCAGATCATCACCGATACCGGCATGAAGCGGACGCGCCTGCTGCTCAGTGATGTCTATTGCGATGTCGATCAGACCGGCGATGTGTTCGGGTACACGCAGGACGGCGTTTTCCATCCGGGCGACTGCCAGCCTCTGGCCTGGCATCTTGAGTGGGCCCTGGGTCGCGGGCTCTCGCCTCACGTGGCGGTCGCGGCCTTCATGCCGCCGCGCCTGGTGCAATACGGACCTGGCGAGAGTTGGAATCGGAACGGGCCGGCTCCGGCACTTTTCCAGAAATACGCCAACGCTCTCGTGCGATATATCGCGAAGAAATCGTTCGACGGCGGGGCGTCATCCGTCATCTTCGAGGTCAGCAACGAGGCTGATATCGCCGATTCAGCCCCGGAGAACTGGAGTGACACCAATCCATCCGCCTACAGGCTCAAGCCATTGGGGTCATGGGGCCGTTGGCTGTGGTGGATGGATCCGGCCAAGTATGTCCTCAACCAGTGGACCCCGCTGCAGACCCACGTGATGTCCAAGGCCGAAGATCCGACCTTGTCGTACCCCTACGGGCTCGATGCGCGCCGTCTGCCCAGGCAACTCTTGCCGGTTCAGAAGGTCTTCTCGCAGGCGATCGTGAACATCAGAAACGAACTCGCCGCCAACCAGAGTTATAACGGCAAGACGCTGGAAATGGCCGGGCCGGCCCTGGTCGGACTGAGCTTCAACTATTATCCGGCGGAGAATCTTCCGACGCTGGAGGAAGTCTTCCTCGACCAGACCTTCAATCCGCTGGCAGACACCTACTTGGCAAAATTCAACGCGCGGCTCGATCGTTTTTCGTTCCACTATTACGGCTCGACAGACGGCACCGGCGGTTTCGCGTTCTTCGACAATCTGGTCGACAAGGCCAAGGCCAAGCTGGACGCCTTGAAGAAGAACAATGCCAACATGCCCGACGTTAGACTGTTCCTGTCGGAATGGGGCCCTACGGCCTATGAGGCGACTGACGTCAATTATTCGCACAAGGGGGCGGCGTGGACGGCGGCGTTCCTGTCCGAAGCCGTGAAAAAGAAGATATCAATGGGGTCGTACCTCATTATCGGCGACGGCCAGGGGGATCCGAACATCACACCTTTCCTCGGCCAGGCCAGCCTGCTGCACAAGGTGCCGCACGGCGACAAGCCGGCCGACTACTACCCGAAGCCGGTCGCGAACCTCTTCAAGATGTACAACAAGATGTCAGGCCAGCGGGTGCAGGCTGCGCTCACCGGCGGGGCGGGCTCCCGCCTCAACGCGTTCGCGACCTGGGATGGCGCTAACTCGACCGCGAACATCATGGTCTACAACTATGATCCGACACGTGTCTTCGGCAACAACATTTCGACCGAGACGCCGGAGGGGATTTCGCTTGAGGTTGACAACCTGCCGTTCAGCGACGGCTCGACCGTGACGATTGAGCGCTACCTGATCGATGCGAATACCAGCAACCTGGCGAAGTTCTATTCCGATCCGACCCACCCCGATCCCAACCTGCAGAGGATATTGCTGCAGCGAACGATCCATAGCGGAAAGCTCGTCCTGACGGGCGACGCGCTCGGGCTGGGTGTCGTGCTCTACCGCATATTGCCGCCGACGGTGGTTCCCTAAGTTAGTTGAACGCAAACCAGACCTTGGCGACGAATGTCGCGCCGCACCAGTTCGAGACCAGGCCGTCCGGGTTGGTGATCGGATTGACACGGCCGCCCGGCCGCGCATTTGGATCGCCTGTAAAGACGAAGCAGTTTTCCTTCGACAGATTGGTGTCGTAGTAGCGCAGATCGAGGTTGAGCGCCTTATGCGTGAACGTCACGCCGGCCTGCCAGTTGAGATAGGCAGGCAGCGGGAAGCCGCCGAGTTGCGGGGTCTGGTTGCCAAACCAGGAATAGCCGGCGGCGGTGGTGAACGACACGGTCAGGTTCTTCAGCAGGAACCGCTCCGGCACGTCGAAGCCGACTCCGGCCGCCACATATTGGCTCCAGGCGCCGGTGTTCGAGACGTTCGGAGAATAGGCGTAACCGCCAGCGACGCGGACTTGATCGCCGATGCGTCGATCGCCGCGGACAACGATCTCCCAATAATTGATGCCGTTGGTCTCGCCAGGAAGTCTTTCACCGGGATAGGCGAAATAGGTCGCCCCAAGATCAAAATCGATCGTGGCAATCTGCGGGCGCATGCCGGCGGCAAAGGTGAGTTCGGCGGCCGGTTGGGTCGGCAGCTTGACGGTGGCGACCGTTGTGCCGGCGTAGAGCGGGCCCCATCTCGTCTCGAAGGCTGCGCCAGCCGCGGGGCCATGATCGGACAGCGTGGTCCCGCGATAGATGTAGTCGGATGCAAGCCCCGCGCGAGCGCTGAATTCGAGCTCGTCGGCAGGCGTTGCGTGGGTGGTGTCGGCCGCCGACCAACCGCGGTTGCCGAGGCCGAGCGCCCCGGCCGAGGATTGGGCCAGCGCCAAACCGCCGGTCATGGGTGCAAGCCACAATCCGGCCAGCGCGGCAAATAAGGCGCCGCTTGCACCCCGAAACGATGTTTCGTGTCGCCGCAAGTCGATCATCCTCCCAGAGCGACCGCGATGCCAACCAGCGTACTACCGACAGCCACCATCGCAAGTCCCGCCACCGAAGGCCGCAGCCCGCTACGAACCCCGAACACGTAACCGCAACAGAACAGCATCACGATGGCGACGGCGTAGGAGACGCGGAGCGCTAGTCTGGCGTCGCTCAGGAACAGGAACGGGATGACCACCGGGAAGGTCGACAGGAAGCTCAGCAGGCAAAGGCCGAGCGCGCCGATCCAGTCGCGCTTCGTTAGCCCTGGACCGGGAGCCGGCTCAGGCAATTGTTGCAACCGTTTCCGCATCGATTCCAACTGCTCTACGGGCAGCATGGCCGACAATTCCGGCGGCAGCGCGTCGGCAATGACGCGGCGCGCTGCTTCGGGATCCGGCGCCTTCCGTATCGCGCGGAGGGTCAGAATCTTGTCTCCCCGGTCATTGATGCGCGCCAGCAGATAAAGACCGCCGTCAACGATGCCCCATGCGAGATTGCAGCCGAGCGCGCCGATCAGCATTGTTTGAATATTGATATTGGTCCCGGTCGCGACACCGAGCGAACAGATGAAGGTGAGGGCCATGATCAGCCCGAACAAGGTCTCCGAGATCCGTTCCATCGGATCAAGTACGTCCCCGAACGGAGTATCCGGTCCCAATAGAGCCATGGCTTGGTCTTCGATCACCGTTTGCAGGTGTCATCGAGGCTCATGTCCGGCTTTCGCTCCTTGAGCTAGGTCAAGGCGGCTGGGCACGAGTGCTGGGCCGATCGGCCGGCGGACGCCGCCCGTGCCCGCCACATCGTGGACGATTTTACGACGTCGGGTTCTGACCGACGTCGCTCGGACCTGATAGCGCTTTACCCCAGCCGCTGATCCCGCACGTCCTGCGTATCCTCCGTCGCCGTCTTGACGGCGGCGGTCGCCGCGCTCTTTGCGGCCCCCTTGCGGCTGGCGATCTCGACCGCCTTGCGGCCGGAGATCTCGTGGCCGGCATCGGCAGGCATCTGCCAGAAGAACCAGCTCGACGCCGCCGAGGTCAGCGCGATCACGACGAAGGCCGGCGCGAACACGGTGGCGTCGATCTCGCTGACATGGTTGAACCACATCGTCGTTTCCACGCAGGCCGCGCCGACCGCGACGCCGGCGGAGACGGCGAGCTGCTGGTTGACGCTGACCAGTGTGGTGGCGCGGCTCATCTGCGCGGTCTCGACGTCGGCATAGGCCACCGTGTTGATCGCGGTGAACTCCAGCGAGCGGAAGAAGCCGCCGACCACCAGGATCACCAAGATGATGAGCAGCGGCGTCGTCACCGTGAACAGCGCGCAGACGCCGAGGAAGAACGCGCTGACGACCGCGTTCACCGTCATCAAGTTGCGGAAGCCGAAGGTGCGGATGATGCGCGCGGCCAGCGTCTTCATGCCCATGGCGCCGAGCGAGGAGCCGAAGGTGACGAGGCCGGAATGGAAGGGCGACAGCCCGAAGCCGATCTGCATCAGCAGCGGAAGCAGGAACGGTAGCGCGCCGATGCCGAGCCGGAACATGAAGCCGCCGAAAACGGCCGCGCGCAGCGTCGGCAGCTTCAGCAGCGAAAAATCCAGCACCGGCGAACCTGTCCGCCGCGCGTGCAGGACGTACAGTGTCATCGAGATTGCGCCGCCCACGACCAGGGCCGCGACCGTGCTCCAGGGCAGAAGGTTGAGCCCGGCGACGGACAGACCGAACGCGATGCCGGCGAGGCCGACGCCCGCGAGCACCATGCCGTAAAGATCGAACGGTTCCCGCGTCTCGCTCTTGATCGGATCGATGAAGCGCAAGGCCATGAAGATGCCGAGCAGCCCGATCGGAATGTTGATCAGAAAGATCCAGTGCCATGATGCATAGGTCGTGATGAAGCCGCCGAGCGGCGGGCCGATCACGGGGCCGATGAGGGCAGGGACCGTCACCCAGGCCATCGCGTTGACCAGCGCGCTCTTGTCGACCGAGCGCAGCAGCACCAGGCGTCCCACCGGCGTCATCATCGCCCCGCCCATGCCCTGAAGGATGCGCGCGAATACGAAATCGGTGACGGAGGTCGAGAGTGCGCAGCCGATCGAGCCGACCATGAACACGCCGACCGCGATCGCGAACACCATGCGCGCGCCGAACCGGTCCGCAGTCCAGCCGCTCGCCGGGATGAACACCGCGAGCGACAGCAGATAGGAGGTGATGGCAAGCTTGAGCGTCAGCGGGCTCGTGCCGATGTCGGCCGCGATCGCGGGCAGCGAGGTGGCGATCACCGTCGAATCCATGTTCTCCATGAAGAGAGCGGTGGCCACGATCAGCGGAATGACGCGTTGCTTGTCGACCATGACGGATTGGTAATGAAAATCAGAAGGAAAGGTGGACTTGCGGCTTATCACCGCCGCTCCGCCGGGACCATTGCGGATCAACGCATAGCACCTAAATCCTGCGTAACAACGGTGTGACCCTCACCGGCGGTTGCACGCGCTCCCGCGTCATTCCGGGGCGCGCCCCTTGGCGGGCCCGGAATCCATCGGGCCCCACAGACCGCTGCGGGATGGATTCCGGGCTCGCGACTTCGTCGCGTCGGGGAATGCCAAGGGGTGGCCGCCTCCCGGCCATCCACGCGGAATTTACTTAAAAAGCCTGTGCATGGCTGGCCGGCGGTCCGATTTGCTTTGATTCGTCGCGTGGCCGTGCTATCGACCCGCGTCAACCCCACCGATGGGCTCCGATTCTCCGGCGATGCCGCAAGGCACGCCGAGGGCGGCGCTCATCCATAGCTATTTGCGGCAGGGCCGCAGGAAGGAGTTGGCAGATGGCCACGGTGCAACTTCAAGGCATTCGCGAAGCCTTTACGTTCGACGACGTGCTGTTGAAGCCGGGCCTGTCGGACGTCATGCCGGGCGAGGTCGACATCCGCTCCCGCGTCACCCGCGCCATTCCGCTCAACATCCCGATCATGGCCTCCGCCATGGACACGGTCACCGAAGCCCGCATGGCGATCGCCATGGCGCAGGCCGGCGGCCTCGGCGTCATCCACCGCAATTTCGACCCCGAGGGGCAGGCCGCCCAGGTCCGGCAGGTCAAGCGCTACGAGTCGGGCATGGTGGTGAACCCGCTCACCATCAGCCCCGAGGCCACGCTCGACGATGCGCTCAAGCTGATGAGCGACCACGGCATCTCCGGCATTCCCGTCGTCACCGGTGCGAGCAAGAATACGCCCGGCAAGCTGGTCGGCATCCTCACCAACCGCGACGTGCGGTTTGCCACCGACCGCCGGCAAAAAGTCTCCGAGCTGATGACGCATGACGGCCTCGTCACGGTGCGCGAGAATGTCAGCCAGGACGAGGCGCGGCGGATGCTGCACCAGCATCGCATCGAGAAGCTGCTCGTGGTCGACGAGCAATATCGCTGCGTCGGCCTGATCACTGTGAAGGACATGGAGAAGGCGGTCGCCCATCCGCTCGCCTGCAAGGATGCGCAGGGCCGCCTGCGCGTCGCCGCCGCCACCACCGTCGGCGACACCGGCTTCGAGCGCACCGAGCGGCTGATCGATGCCGGCGTCGATCTCGTCGTGGTCGACACCGCACACGGCCATTCCCGCCACGTGCTGCATGCGGTCAATCGCATCAAGCGCCTGTCCAACTCCGTCCAGGTCGTTGCCGGCAACGTCGCCACCACCGAGGGCGCGCAGGCGCTGATCGATGCGGGCGCGGACTGCATCAAGGTCGGCATCGGCCCGGGCTCGATCTGCACCACCCGCATCGTCGCCGGCGTCGGCGTTCCCCAGCTCACCGCGATCATGGATGCGGTGGAAGCTGCAAAGAAGTCCGACATTCCCGTCATTGCCGACGGCGGCATCAAGTTCTCCGGCGACCTTGCGAAGGCGCTCGCCGCTGGCGCCGACATCGCCATGGTCGGCTCGCTGCTCGCCGGCACCGACGAGACCCCCGGCGAAGTGTTCTTGTGGCAGGGCCGTTCCTACAAGGCCTATCGCGGCATGGGCTCGGTCGGCGCGATGGCGCGCGGTTCGGCCGACCGCTACTTCCAGCAGGACATCAAGGACACGCTCAAGCTCGTGCCCGAGGGCATCGAGGGCCAGGTGCCCTACAAGGGCCCGGTCGGCAACGTCATGCACCAGCTCGCCGGCGGCTTGCGCGCCGCGATGGGCTATGTCGGCGCAAAGGACATGAAGGACCTGCACGACAAGGCCCAGTTCGTCCGCATCACCGGCGCGGGCCTGCGCGAAAGCCACGTCCACGACGTCACGATCACGCGTGAGAGCCCGAACTATCCGGGCGCGGGTTAGGCGCTCCGCATTCGGCTGCGCGTCGGTTTCGGCGCGCTCGCCTCGACGACGGTGTCATTCCCCGCGAAAGCGGGGAATCCAGTACGCCGCGGCTTCTCGGTTCAATCACAGCCGCCTCTGGAATACTGGATCGCCCGCTTTCGCGGGCGATGACAGCGAGTGTTGGGATTTGCTTCATTCCCACGTACCTCCTAGATGACTGCAACAAGTAGTCAGGAGGAAGCCATGTCCCAAGCAAAACGCATCGTTCTCGCCGCGCGTCCCGTCGGCGAGCCAAAGCCGTCCGATTTCCGCATCGAGGAATTCGCAGTCCCGGCGCCCGGTGTAGGTGAAGTCCTGCTGCGCACGATCTGGCTCTCGCTCGATCCCTATATGCGCGGGCGCATGAGTGACGGTCCGTCCTACGCAGCACCTGTGCCGGTCGGCGGCGTGATGGAGGGCGAGGCGGTCAGCGAGGTCGCGGCCTCCAACAATCCTGATTTCGCCAAGGGTGACATCGTGCGAGCCCGTACCGGATGGCAGTCGCACGCGATCTCCAACGGCAAGGGCCTGATCAAGGTCGATCCGAAGCTCGGTCCGATCTCGACCTCCATCGGCGTGCTCGGCATGCCCGGCATGACCGCCTATACGGGCCTGCTCGACATCGGCAAGCCGCAGGAAGGCGAGACCGTGGTCGTCGCCGGTGCCTCCGGTGCGGTCGGCTCGGCCGTCGGCCAGATCGCGAAGATCAAGGGGGCGCGCGCGGTCGGCATCGCCGGCGGCAAGGACAAGTGCGACTACGTGGTGAAAGAGCTCGGCTTTGACGAGTGTCTCGATCATCGTGAAATCGATTTCGCCGCGAAGCTGAAGTTTGCCTGCCCGAAAGGCATCGACGTCTATTTCGAGAATGTCGGCGGCGCCGTGTTCGAGGCGGTGTTCCCGCTGCTCAATCCGTTCGCGCGCGTGCCGGTCTGCGGCCTGATCGCCCATTACAACGACACCGAGTCCAAGCCGCCGAAATGGGCGGCCAACATGATGCGCGCGACGCTGACCAAGCGGCTCACCTTCCGCGGCTTCATCGTCTCCGACTTCGCCTCCCGCCATGGCGACTTCCTGCGCGACATGTCCACCTGGGTCCGCGACGGCAAGGTCAAGTACAAGGAGTTCGTCACCGAGGGCCTGGACAGCGCGCCCGGCGCCTTCATGGGGCTCCTGAAGGGCGCCAATTTCGGCAAGCAGCTGGTGCGGGTCGGGCAAGATAAGGCGTAAGGCGTTTTGGGGGCGCGTGAAGAAATGCGCCAGACTAGACGCTAGAGCCCCGGAATGGGGCTCTAGCTGCAAGGCCTAGTTGCAAGGGCGTCACACCCCGGACATCGATGGTTAACAAAGAGTGACCGATCGGCCACACCTGCCCGCAAAAGCCGCAGGTGTGACCGTCGGTTCATTGACGGCTGAGCGAAGGCATTGAATCATCGCGCATATTTTAGGTGCTGCGATGTTAGAGATTGGTATTTTCAGCGTAATCCTTATGGCTGCCGGCTATTGGGCGACCCTGTTCGTCATGGGCCGTCGCGACGACGTCATCCATGGCAAGTTCGTCCACGTCGACGAGGAGGGCGATTTCACGCCAGCCGCGATGCCGGCGCCACCACCGCCATTCCCGCCATTCCCGAAACGTCCGGGCAAAGCTGCGCAGCCTGACAAGGTCCAGCCTGCGAAGGCGGAGGCGAGGCCGGTGAACAGCGATGCGCTGCAATCGCTGCTGGCTGCTATCCAGCAGGATCTCAAGACCATCGCCTGATCCGCGATCCTCAGACGCTGCCGCGCTCGACCAGGAACAGCTCGACCGCGAGCCGCTGCTCGGCGCGCGGCGTGCCTGATAGCCGCGCCAGAAGCAGTTCGCCCGCGATCCGTCCCACGGCCGCCGCATCGAACGAGATGGTGGTGAGACCGGGCGTGATCTGGTCGGCGACGTCGTTGTCGCCGAAGCCGAGCAGCGCCAGATCGCGCGGCACCGAGAGGCCGCGGGCGCGGGCCTCGATCAGCGCGCCGGTCGCGAGCAGATCGTTGGCACAGAACACCGCATCGACGTCGCCGCCGCGTTCGAGCAGGGCGGTGAAGGCGGCGCGGCCGTCGGCCAGTCCCGTGATCTCACCGACACCGATCTCGTGGACGATCTCGAGGCCCAGCTGTGCCGCTGCGTTCCGAAATCCGTCGCGGCGCAGTGCGCCACGGCCGCTGCCGCGGCCGATGAAGGCGACGCGGCGATGTCCGGCTTCAGCCAGCCTGCGCGCCGCCATCGCGCCGGCATCGGCATTGGGCAGGCCGACCAGCATGTCGATGGGGTCGCGCGGAAACGCCCAGGTCTCGATCACGGGAATGCCGAGCTCGAGCAGCGCGGCGCGATTCTCCTCGAGCTCGATCACGCCGGTGAACATCACCGCTGCGGGGCGGATGCCGCGCAGCGACTGGATCATCGCGACTTCCTTGGCATAGGAGTAGGAGGTCTGGCCGACCAGGACCTCGAAGCCTTCCGGCTCCAGCGCGGCGGCAAAGCTGCGCACCGCAAGGCCGAACTGCTGGCTGAGAATGTTGGAGACGAAGGCCATGACGACGTTCGAGCGCCCCGAGCGCAGCGCGCGCGCATGCGGGTTGGAGGCGTAACCGGTCGCCTCGATCACTTCGAGGATGCGCTCGCGGGTCTCGCGATTGACCTTCTCGGGGTGGCGCAGCACCCGCGACACCGTGATCGGCGCAACGCCCGCGCGCTCCGCGACCTCCTCGATGCGCGGCGGTCGCCCGCTCGCGCTGGCGCGGCCGGGCGGCGCTGGAATGCGCACCACGTCGTCATAGGTCGGCTTTGCCGGATCGGTCATCGAATCCCGAGTGTAATCGCAGTCGGTATCGTCTCCAAAACTCAGCGCGCCGGCAGCTCGTCGCGTGACAGCGCGCGGCCGACCTGGACCAGGCAGTCGCCGCTCTGGCTGTCGGTGTGCAGGCGTTGCGAGATCACGATGCCGTCGGCCGGGAAGCGCAACACCTCCTCCGGCAGCTCCGGGCGCTCGAAATCATGATACCAGCCGGCGACGTCGCCGGCCGCAACGCGCGTGCCGACCATGACGGCGGGCTCGAACCAGCCGCGACGGGTCGCGAACACCGCCTGCGCGTGGCTTTGCAGCGCCAGCAATTCGGTGGCGCGCTCGACCGGCGCATGCGGCCCGAGCACCGGGGCCTGGACAAGGCCGAGTGCGAGCAACAGCCGATCGACCGCGCGTGCCGTGAGCGCCATCGTCTGCGGCGTGACGGTGCCGCCGCCGCCGAATTCACCGGAGAGCCCGATCGCGCCGGCGCGTGCAGCCGCGGCCATCGAGGTCGGAGCGGTCGCGCCGTTTTCGGCGACGAAGGCGAAGGGCATGCCGAGCCCTTCCATCAGGCGCAGCGCGTGGCCGAACATCTCGGGCGTGCCCTGCCGCTCGATCAGCGCGCAAGGCACATGCGCCATCGAGGTGCCGCCGGAATGGATGTCGAAGACGACTTCGTGCCGCGGAAACAGCTCGTGCTCGAGGAAGTGCGCAAGCCGGAACGTCGGCGTGCCCGCGGCATCGCCGGGGAAGGCGCGGTTGAGGTTACCTTCGTCGAGCGGCGAGCGGCGCCGCGCCGCCATCACGGCCGGCCAATTGGCGAAGGGCAGGATGGTGATCTCGCCTTTGACGTCCTTTGCATCGAGCCGGCGATACAGCCGCGTCAGCGCGATCTCGCCCTCATATTCGTCGCCGTGATTGCCGGCCATCAAAAGCAGTTTTGGCCCGGTGCCGTTCTTGATCCGGAAGATCGGGATCTTGAGCTGGTAGTAGGGGGAGCGATCGATCGAGAAGGGAATGCCGAGATGGCCCGACCATTTCTGGTCTTTCTCGAAATCGATCTCGTGGAAAAGTCCGGTATGCATGGCTTGCCTCGCGGCCGCGCCGTCGCCGGCGCCGGCCAAAGGTTGAAAGGATGGCGGCGCCCTAGAGCAAGGCGACCGCGGTCATCTCGACGCGCAGGTCGGGATCGGCGAGGCGGGCTTCGACGCAGGCGCGCGCCGGCGGGTTGGCCGGATCGATCCAGGCATCGTAGACCGAGTTCATGGTGTCGAAGTCGGTGATATGAGGCAGGAAGACGTTGACCGCGATCAACTTGGAGCGGTCCGAGCCGGCTTCCTTCAGCAACGCGTCGATCTTGGCGAGCACCTGCTGGGTCTGCGACACGATGCCGGCCTTGCGGTCGTCAGCGACCTGGCCGGCGATGTGCACCATACCGCCGGCGGCGACGGCCTGGCTCATGCGCGAGCCGACGACGTAACGTTTGATCATCTCAAAATTCTCCTCGTGAAGCTTGGCTCCCGCATTGGTGCGGGAGCCGTGTGCTGGTTCACAGCGTCGGCAGCGTCTGCTCTTCCTTGAACCACTTCAGTTGCAACGCGCCGAGCTTGCCGTTGAGCTTGTTGAAGAAGATGTCGGTATTGATCCAGTTGAGCAGGTTCTGCTCGCCCTGGCGCACGCCGACATGAGCCGGCGACTGGCGGATCAGGAATTTCAGCTCGACCTCCTTGGTCGGGTTCTGGTCCTGAACCTTCAACGCGATGGCGCTGTTCTCGGCAAAGGTGTCGGCTTGTCCTGCGAGAAACGCGGCGAGCGCGGCCGGCGTATCCTCGAAACGCACCAGCTTCACCTTCGGCGCGTTGTCGGTGAGCCAGATGTCGAGCGTCGAGCCCTTGGCGACCGCGACACTGCGGCCGTCGAGATTGTCGGGCTTCTTGCCGGTCGCGGCCGGAATTGCCTTGGCGCCATAGACGCCGAGATTCACCACCGCGTAAGGCTGCGAGAACATCACCTGCTGGGCGCGCTCGGGCGTCGCGCCGAGGCCCGCGATCAGGATGTCGATCTTGTCCGAGAGCAGGCTCGGGATGCGCGCTGCGCCCGTCACCGGCACGAGCTCGAGCTTCACGCCCATGTCGGCGGCGATCAGCCGGGCGAGATCGGCGTCGAGGCCTGCGATCTCGCCCTTGTCGTCCTTGAAGCCCCACGGCGCGGCATCGGTCAGCAGGCCGACGCGCAGCTTGCCCGCGCCGAGCACGTCCTGGAGCTTGTCGGCCTGTGCGAGGGTCGGGGCAGCGAGCACGGCGAGCGCGGTGGCTGCGATCGCAAAGAGGGACTTCAGTTGTCTCATGACTCTCTCCTGGTGGCGGATGGCTGGTTGATCATTTGGCGGACGCGATGAAGCTTGCGAGCTCGGGAGTTTCAGGATTGGCGAACAGTTTTGCCGGCGGTCCCTGTTCCCAGACGCGGCCCTGATGCATGAAGACGATGCGGTTGGCGACGTTGCGGGCAAAGCCCATCTCGTGGGTGACGAGGATCATGGTCATACCCTGCTTCGCCATCGCCTCCATCACCTTCAGCACTTCGCCAACGAGCTCGGGGTCGAGCGCGGACGTCACCTCGTCGAACAGCATGAGGTGAGGCGCCATGGCGAGGCAGCGCGCGATGGCGACGCGCTGCTGCTGGCCGCCGGAGAGCTGCTCCGGCCAGGCGTCGATCTTGTCAGCGAGGCCGACGCGGGTCAGCACATCTTCCGCCAGTGCACGCGCTTTCGCTTTGTCGGTGCGGCCGGTGAGGAGCGGGGCGAGCGTGATGTTGCGCTCGACCTTCAGGTGCGGAAACAAATTGAAAGCCTGGAACACGATGCCGACGCGCTGACGGAATGCCTTCAGGTCAGGCATCCTGGCGTGGACCCTTTCGCCCTCGACGCGGATCTCGCCGGAATCGACGCTCTCCAGCGCATTGATGCAGCGGAGCAGGGTCGACTTGCCCGAGCCGGAGCGGCCGATGATCGTGACGATCTCGCCTTCCTTGACGTCGAGCGAGACGCCCTTGAGCACCTCGACCTTGCCGAATGTCTTGTGGACGTCGCGGATTTCAACGAGAGCCATCGAGGCGGGCCTCCAGAGAGCGGGACCAGAGCGTGAGCGGCAGGCACAGCGCGAAATAGATCGCGGCGACGAGCGCGTAGGTGAGCAGCGGCTGGAACGTTGCCGCGCTCACCACTTGGCCGGCGCGGGCGAGTTCGACGAAGCCGAGGATCGAGGCGAGCGAGGTGCCCTTGATGAGCTGCACCAGGAAGCCGACGGTCGGCGGCAGCGACAGCCGCAGTGCCTGCGGCGCGATGATGTGGCGGAATTGCTGCCAGGCGGAGAGGCCGAGACAGCTGCCTGCCTCCCATTGCGCCTGCTTCACGGCTTCCAGCCCGCCGCGCCAGATCTCGCCGAGGAAGGCGGCGGTGTAGAGCGTGTAGGCGACGGTGACGGCAACGAGGGCCGGCACCTGGATGCCCAGGAACATCGGCATGCCGAAATAGAAGAAGAACAGCAGCCCGAGCAGCGGCACGCTTTGGACGATCTGGATGCACGCCGCCATCGTCCAGCGGAGCCCAGCGAAGCGGCTGATGCGGCCCGTGGCGAGCGCCAGCGCCAGCGGCGCACCGAAGGCGAGCGCGAGCACGACCAGCGCAACTGTCCAGCGTAGCGCCGCGAACAGCGAGACGAAATCGATGAGGGTGAAGGATCGCATCGCTTTCCCCTCAGCGCCGCCGCGGCCAGCGGAAGGCCGCCAGACCGATGATGGCGAACAGCGCCTTGAACGACATCGCCATCGCGAAATAGACCACGCAGATCACCGCATAGACCTCGAAGCTGCGATAGGTGCGGCTTTCGATGAAGCCCGCGACGTGGAACAGCTCGTCGGCTGCGACCTGCGAGGCGAGCGAGGTGCCGAGCAGCAGCAGGACGAACTGGCTGGTCACGGCCGGATAGGCGTTGCGCAGCGCCGGCGGCAGCAGGATGTGACGGAACACCTGCCAGCCCGACAGGCCAAGGCACTGGCCGGCCTCGATCTGGTTCTTCGGCACGGAGTCGAGGCCGGCGCGGATGATCTCGACCGAGTAGGCGCCGAAATAGAGCGACAGCGCGACGGCAGCGGCTTCGAACGCCGGCAGCTTCAGGCCGAAGTTCGGCAGCACGAAGAAGACGATGAAGATCTGGATCAGCGACGGCGTGTTGCGGAACAGCTCGATGTAGCCGCGCACCAGCCAGCGCAGTGGCGTGATGCGGCCGTTCAGCGCGACCGCGCCGGCAACGCCGATCAAAAGCCCGGCCAGGGCCGCGATCACGGTCAGCTCGAGCGTGACGATGGCGCCGTCGATGAGCTGGTTCTGATAACGCCACAGCGGCAGGAAATTCATCGCGCGAGCCGCCTCAGCCGAACTGGGTGGGGAGGGCGCGCGTCACCACGCCGTCGGCGTCGAGGCCGAGGATGACGCGCCAGCGGTCGAGGCAGGTGCAGGGATGCGAGATGCCGAAGGCGATGACGTCGCCGACCGTAAGCGTGCCATCGGCACAACGGACAGGAATGCATGCTGGTCATTGAGACGGGTGACCGACAAGGTCTCGGCGAGCCCCTGCTGCGCGACGCCGTCGCGGAAGACGTGTAGCGGCACCGGCAATCCCTGATCGAAGGAGGCATCGCGCATGCCGAAGCCGGCGATCGCAAGGCTTGCCTCCGGCAGCGACAGCACCTCGGCCCAAAGTTTGAGTGCAGGTTGGAAACCCTCGGCCGCCGAGTGCCGCGCGCCGTCGATGACGAGACCGCCGCGACGGTCGAGCTCGGCGAAAGCGCGCGCGTAAATGCCGTGATCGGCGAAGAACAGAGCGCCTGAGCGCAAGAGGACGCCGGCGTTGCCGTCGGCCTGCGTGCTCGGTGCGAGCGCGCGGGCGACGACGTCGAAATAGGCCGAGCCGCCGGCACTGATGATCAGCGGCCGGCTCGGGGCGGCATGACGTACCAGCGCGAAGGCCGCGATGGTGCGCTCCATCAGCGCCGCGATCGCGCGCATCGTCTCGTCGGCATCGGGCGTTGCGACCGCGCCTTCGTAAGTGGCGACGCCGCCGAGCAGGAGGCCGTCGGCCGCGAGCACCGCGGCCATCGTCGCTTCGACCGCGGCGCGATCGCGCGCGCCGGCCCGGCCCGCACCGAGCTCGACCAGCACGGACAATTCGCTGCGGCCCCCAATCCGGGCCGCTTCAGCGAGCGCTGCGACCGCCGCCGGTGAATCCGCGAAGGCGTGAAATTCGACGTCGGGATAGGCGCCGAGCAACGCGCCGAGCCGCCGGCCGGCCGCGAGGCCGCCGATTTCGTTGGCCAGCAGCAGGCGCCGCTCGCCGCTCGCGAGCAGCACGGCGGCCTGCTGGATGTTGGCAACCGTCGTGCCCCAGGCCCCGGCCTCGCGCAGCGATCGCGCGAGCTCCGGCGACATCGGCGTCTTGGCGTGGGGCGCGACAGTGACGCCGGCGCTCTTGCACCAGCGCAGGAAGAGGTCGCGATTGGCTGCGAAGGCGGCTTCATCGAGGGTGAGGGCGGGCAGAGCGAGATCGCCGCGGGAGGGCTGCCAATTCTGGCGGGCGATCTCCTCGATCGGCAGGCCATCGACCAGGGGGATGCCCCGCGTGGTCGTTGAAAGACGTTGGCTCTCCCACCGGGACAAGAACTGCATCGCCGCTCCCTCAGCGGTTCCTCGACCGCTCGGGAACGATATGTCGGAATGACAACGTTGTCATTAGCGCATTCTAGCCAATCTTGGCGCGAATTCGATGCAGTGAGGTAATTAGGTAAGGTGTTGTGCCCGTGAATTGGGCTAGTGCTCGCCGCCCATCTGGGCGAGCAGCTCCTCGATATCGACATCGACCTGGCCCGCGGCCCTGACGTGACGAACTTCGAAACTGTTCGGCCGGAAGCGGTATTCGACGAGCCCGACTTCCTTGATCGCGATCCGGTCCTGGCGCGCGTCGTTGATCCTGAAGCCGGCTGACGGCGCCCAGACATGGCGGGTGTGGCGCCAGGTGAAGTCGCGCCGCTGGTGCACGTGTCCACTGGCGATGAGGCGCAGGTCCACAGTCGAGAACATCTCGATCAGGCGCGCGCGTGCCGGCTGCGGCACGTAGCGGATCGAGGTCTCCGGCGTCTCGGGGTCGTCGGGCAGGTTGAGAAACATCGGCTTGTGCACGAACAGCGCGATCGGCCTGCCGTTGATGCGCGCCATTTCCCGGGACAACCAGTCGAACTGCTCGGCCTCGAAGGCGAGCCCTGAATTCATTACCAGCGAGTTGAGGCCGATGAAGTGCCAGCCGGCCGCTTCGAACGACCAATGGTCTTCGCCGATGATGTCGCGGAATTGTTGGCGGTGCTTTTCCTCGAACGGCGGCTTGGGCGCAGGCCCGATCGCGGTCGGATTGTCGCCGATGTCGTGATTGCCGGGAATGTAGCGGCAGGCGACGGGCAGGGCGGCGTGCCGGCTCTTGGCGAATTCGACATCGTCGCGACTTGTCGGCCCGTCGAAGGAGACGTCGCCGGTGTTGACGACGAGGTCGGGTCTATCAGCGTCGATATGCTCGCTGACGCGATCGAAATTTGCGATCAGGCCGGGGAAGCGCCGGCCGAGATGGGTGTCGGAAATCTGCGTGAGGCGAAATTCGGACATGGGGTGAGCATACGCGTTGTCGCACGTCGGAACGATGACGGCGCGCGCATGCATTGCGATGAAACAAAGTTTAAAGCACGCGATAGCGGATCGTGTAGGCGTCCTGCGGCGCGACGCTGCCGGTGGCCGGCGAGGCGATGCGGTCGGCGAGGTGCCAGGGTCCGAACTGCTCGGACCGGTGCGGCTCGGCGGGCAGGCGGAGGCGGAATTCAAACGTGCCCTTGCCGGGCAGGTTCACGACCAGCACGCGGTCGGCGGTGCGGTGGTTGAGCGCCACGGCGCCGCGCAGCACGGAGCGGCCATCGCCGAGTTCGCGCACGCCGTCGACCAGCGCCAGCGTCTGGTTGCGGTCGGTGTGCAGCTCGATCTGGCTGTCGGTGACCGCCGTGAGCGTTTCCCTGGGCATCCGGATCTCGAACTCGACCGCCGGCTTGGAGGGGTTGAGGCCGAGATAGGCCAGCGCGGCGTGGCGAATGTCGTAGGCGGCGAAGGCGAACAGGGCGAGGGCGGCCAGAGTGGCGAGGCCATGCCTGACGACGTCGCGCCAGCTCCGGTATCTCAGGCGGAAGTACACCGTCATCGCCAGCGCGACCGCGAGCGCCGCCGCCATGCCTGACAGCGCCGACATCAGGACGCCGAGCCGGCCGTCCGCGGATTCGGTCAAAAGGCTGGAGAAGGTGTTCATGTCAGTCTCTTGGCGCTAGCTCGCCTTGCGGCCTCAAGGGGCCGAAATCGCTTTAACTATCGGCCTTTGGTCGCGGGACCGGGAACACCGGTTCAACTCGTTGATTGTCAGCGCCAGCAGTCGCGGCTAATGACGGTCCGCGGTGTTCCGCCTGACGGGAAAGTTCCGATGTCCATCCAAATGGTTTTGCTGCCTGTCTTCGTGCAGGTCGGTCTCACCTTCGCACTCCTGATCGGAATGGTACTGGCGCGCCGGCGCTCGCTGGTCTCCGGCGAGACCAAGAGCCGCGACATTGCGCTGGGCGAGCAGTTCGAATTGCCGGTGCTGTTCTACGCGCTGATCGCGCTGGCGCTGCCCTTGCGCCATGCCGATCTCTTCATCGTGCTGATGTCCTGGGTGTTCGTGGTGACGCGGTTCGCCCATGCCGGCGTGTTCGTCTCCTCCAACGATCCCGGCCGGCGCTCCACGATCTGGCTCGCGGGCGTGCTTGTGCTGCTCGCGATGTGGATCTACTTCGCGCTGAAGATGCTGTTGTTGATCTAGGCGCGCGCATGATCCGGAAAAGTGGATAGCGGTTTTCCGACAAGATCATGCGCAAAACAAAAATAGCCATTCCTGACCTGAAAGATTCAAATGACTCCCGCTGCCCGGCTGTCCGCAGCCATCGAACTGATCGACACCATCGAGAAGGACCGCGTGCCCGCGGCCAAGGCGCTGAAGGAGTGGGGCACCGCGCACCGCTTCGCCGGCTCCGGCGACCGCGCCGCCATCGCCGGCCTCGTCTGGGACGTGCTGCGCCGCTATGCCTCGAGTGCCTTCCTGATGGACGCCGATACCGCGCGCGCCCGGCTGATCGGCATGCTCCGCCTCGAGCGCAACATGGACGCGGCCACCATGGGCGCGCTGTTCGACGGCAGCCGGTTTGCACCGGCGCCGCTGACCGAGGCCGAGCAGGCCGCGCTGGCCTCGCGTTCCCTCAAGGACGCGCCGGCTGCGATCGCCGGCGACTATCCGGACTGGCTCGACCCGTACTTTGCGAAAGTGTTCGGCGAGGAGCGCGCCGCGGAGGCGGCTGCGATGGCGAGCCGGGCGCCGCTCGATTTGCGCGTCAACACGCTAAAATCCAATCGCGACAAGGTGCTGCGCGGGCTTGCTCATCTTCATGCGGAACCGACGCCATGGTCCGCAAACGGCCTGCGCATCGAGCTTTCGGCCGATGCGCGCAATCCCGGCCTCCAGGCGGAGGAGGATTTCATCAAGGGCGCCGTTGAAGTGCAGGATGAGGGATCGCAGCTTGCGGCCAGCTTCACCGCGGCAAAACCCGGCGAGCAGGTGATCGATCTCTGCGCCGGCGCCGGCGGCAAGACGCTGGCGCTCGCGGCCCTGATGCAGGGCAAGGGCCGGCTGATCGCGACCGACAGCGACAAGCGCCAGCTTGCCCCGATCCACGAACGCCTGTCGCGCGCCGGCGTCCACAATGCCGATGTCCGCACGCCCAAGGGCGAGGCCGATCCGCTGGCCGACATCAACGGCACCGCCGACCTCGTCGTGATCGATGCGCCCTGCACGGGAACCGGCACCTGGCGCCGCAACCCCGACGCCAAATGGCGGATGCGCCCCGGCGCGCTGGAGATCCGCCTGCGTGATCAGGCCGAGGTGCTGGAGCGCGCCGTGCCGCTGGTCAAGGCCGGCGGCCGCATCGCCTACATCACCTGTTCGGTGCTGGCGGAAGAGAACGGCGAGCAGGTGAGGGCGTTCGTGGGGCGCCATCCCGAATTCGCGGTCGTGCCGCCGGAGCAGACCGCAAGCGTGCTCTGGGACAAGGCGGAGGATTTCGCAAAGGCCGCGCTGCAGTCGGATGAAGGCTGGCTGATGACGCCGCGCCGAACGGGGACGGACGGGTTCTTTGTCTCGGTGTTGAAGAAGACGTAGGTTCGTAGGGTGGATTAGCCCGCGGCTGCGCGAAGCGCGGTCCGCGGCGTAATCCACCGCTTCTCCGTCCGCTGAAGCAGGCGTTGGTGGATTACGCTACGCTAATCCACCCTACGGTACCGCGTGTGCCGCGGTCCGGTTGCATCCCAAAACAAAAACCCCGCGAACCGAAGCTCGCGGGGCTTTCTAACTCGACGTTCTGCCGGTACGTCCGTGGTCAGAACGGTGCGTGGGCGTTAGCCGACGCGGAGATTGTCAGCCGACGACTTGCCGCTGCGGCGGTCGGCGACGATGTCGAACGAGACCTTCTGACCCTCGTTGAGGGAGGAGAGGCCAGCGCGCTCGACGGCGCTGATGTGAACGAACACGTCCTTCTGGCCGTCATCCGGCTGGATGAAACCATAACCCTTTTGGGTGTTGAACCACTTCACGGTGCCCATAGCCATGGGAATTTCCTTTAGTTAGTTAGAGAGGATACGCACGTGGACCGGTACGCGAAATTGCGCCCATGATCCTGTTCAGTCGATGTTTGGGGAAGTCATCTGAAGCGTGCGCGCCCGTCTGCAACGAAGCGAAGCGGCCCAGTCGTTCGGCCAAGTATCGATGATCACAATATAGCGAGAATTTGGGGCTACTTCAAGGCACCACCCGTGGGCCGGCATGTGGCGCGGCTTTGCTATTTTGCGGTGCAAATGAGCCGCCCGACAGCCCTCAATCCACGATGAAAAGCGTCGCCCCCGTGGCCGTCGAGGACCGGTGCGCGGCGTCGCCGAAGTCCGAGACCTGGTAGCTCATCCCCGCCGTCAGCTTGAACTTGCGGCCGTCGCGCAGCTCCGAGTCGAGCTCGCCCTTGAGCACGTAGAGCACGTGGCCGCGGTCGCACCAATGGTCGGCGAGATAGCCCGGCGAATACTCGACCATCCGCACCCGGAGATCGCCGATGTTGAGCGTCCGCCACTTGGCTTGCCCGGTCTCGCCGGGATGCGTCGTGGCCTCGACCTTGCTCCAGTCGGTGACGGTGAAGGGGGAGGCGGGGAGTTTCATCGGTGGTGATCCTGTCTCAGAGCCGGCGGACGCAGTGTTAGCGCACGCGCGTCCGGCAGTCTCCGTCATTGCGGGCGATACTCGGTGTCATCGCCCGACTTGATCGGGCGATCCAGTATTCCAGAGGCCGCGCCGTGATGCGGAAAAGCCGCGGCGTACTGGATTCCCCGCTGGCGCGGGGAATGACAGCGGTGGGTGGGGCGGCACCGTCTGCACACGATAAGCGCGTGGCCGACAGCAATGCGCGCAAGCGTCACTGCGCCAAATGGTTCGCCGACCCCTGCAAAATCAGCCCCGCTGCATTCACCCGCAGATACTCGCAGATCTTCTTCCCCCGCTCGTTCTCGTAAAACACCACAACGCTGTCAGGGCTGACGAACAGGTCGATCAGTGTAAAATGCAGCTCCGGCAGCAGGGCGAGCGCCTTGCCCCAATACGCCCGCAACGCGTCCTTGCCGCGCACGGTGCCGCTGGCATCGAACCCCATCGCGGGGATGCGGTCCGAGGTCATCACGGTGTCCTCGGCGTAGAGCGTCAGCACGCGCTCGAGATCCCGCGCGTTCCAGGCCTCGACCCAGGTCCGGCCGAGCGCGGCGAGCGTCGATGGCTGATGGTGCTGTGGCATGGCGTTCTCCCCTGATTGCCCCTTGTTTGGCGTGAGGGCATATTAGGTCAATAATACTGACCTATATCCATTTGTCCATGCCCAAAGAAGAATGTGGGCGCGCGCATCGCGCGGTTGCGGGCAGGGGCACGGTCGCGTATTTGCTGGCCATGACAGCAGCACAGAACGACCGCTCCGCGTCGACGCCCTCCGTGGCCTCGGCGCACGACAAGATTCTCATCGTCGACTTCGGCAGCCAGGTGACGCAGCTGATCGCGCGTCGCGTGCGCGAGGACGGCGTCTATTGCGAGATCGTCCCGTTCAACAAGGCCGAAGAGGCCTTCAAGGAGATGAAGCCGAAAGCGGTGATCCTCTCCGGCGGACCTGAGTCGGTGCATGAGGCCGGCTCGCCCCGCGCTCCGCAACTGATCTTCGCCTCCGGCGTGCCAGTGCTCGGTATCTGCTACGGTCAGATGACCATGGCGGAGCAGCTCGGCGGCACCGTCGAGGGCGGCCATCACCGCGAGTTCGGCCGCGCCGATGTCGAGGTGAAGGCGCCGAGCAAGCTGTTCGAGGACGTCTGGTCGCCGGGCGGCAAGAACCAGGTCTGGATGAGCCATGGCGATCGCATCACAAAAATGCCGCCGGGCTTCTCGGTGGCCGGCACCTCGCCGAACGCGCCGTTCGCGATCATCCAGGACGAGACGCGCAAGTACTACGGCCTGATGTTCCACCCCGAAGTGGTGCACACGCCCGACGGCACCAAGCTGATCCGCAATTTCGTCCGCAAGATCGCCGGCCTCTCGGGCGACTGGACCATGCGTGCCTTCCGCGAGGAAGAGATCGCCAAGATCCGCGCCCAGGTCGGCAAGCGCAAGGTGCTCTGCGGCCTCTCCGGTGGCGTCGATTCTGCGGTCGCGGCCGTCTTGATCCACGAAGCCATCGGCGACCAGCTGACTTGCGTCTTCGTCGACCACGGCATGCTCCGCCTCGACGAAGCCAAGACGGTGGTCGACCTGTTCCGCCACCACTACAACATCCCGCTCGTGCACGTGGATGCCTCCAAGCAGTTCCTGGGCGAGCTCGAAGGCGTCACCGATCCCGAAACCAAGCGCAAGACCATCGGCCGCCTCTTCATCGAGGTGTTCGAGGCGGAGGCCAAGAAGATCGGCGGCGCCGACTTCCTGGCGCAGGGCACGCTCTATCCCGATGTGATCGAGAGCGTCTCCTTCACCGGCGGCCCCTCGGTGACGATCAAGTCGCACCACAATGTCGGCGGTCTGCCTGAGCGCATGAACATGAAGCTCGTCGAGCCGCTGCGCGAGCTGTTCAAGGACGAGGTGCGCAAGCTCGGTCGCGAGCTCGGCCTTCCCGAAATCTTCGTCGGCCGCCACCCGTTCCCGGGCCCCGGCCTCGCCATCCGCTGCCCCGGCGACATCACCAGGGACAAGCTCGATATCCTCCGCAAGGCCGATGCCGTCTACATCGACCAGATCCGCAAGCACGGCCTCTACGACGACATCTGGCAGGCCTTCGCCGTGCTGCTCCCGGTGAAGACCGTCGGCGTCATGGGCGACGGCCGCACCTACGACTACGTCGTGGGCCTGCGCGCCGTCACCTCGACCGACGGCATGACCGCGGACTTCTACCAGTTCGACATGAAGTTCTTAGGGGAGACCGCCACGCGCATCATCAACGAGGTGAAGGGCGTGAATAGGGTGGTGTATGACGTGACGAGCAAGCCGCCGGGGACGATTGAATGGGAGTAGGGGGTAAGAAGATTGCTTCGTCAAATGAGCGTATGGCGACGCATCGGTGAACAGCGTGCGGGTTATCTCTTCGACCTCAGCGATTCAATCGCTGTCGTAGAGGCTAGGCATCCTGATCTGTTGGTGGCTGTAAGTAGCGGCAGCATGATCGTGGCCAGCGATTATTCTGGTCAGCACAAGGAAGCCACCCACGAGGCTTATTCGTTTGTCGTTACGACGGACGGTGCCTTGAACGCGTGGCTCCCTTCGCTAAAGGTGTTTCGTGATCGATGGCTGCCGGATGGTCGCCGGATTTCCTTCAAGAAACTTAATGAGCCCGTTCGCTGGCGAGCGCTGCCGTCGTTTCTTGATCTGGCGGGCAATCTAGAAGGAAATCTCATCACAATCTTGGTCGATCGCCGCGTCGGAAGCTTTATGTTGGGCGGCCCTAGTGTCGCTAAAGAAGCATTTGTTGACTGCTTCCCCGCAAATGCTGGCGCCGGAACGATCGAAAAGATGCTTCGCCTTGCAAGCTTCGTTTCTATGATTCTCTCGGGATTCCGTCGCGAAGACCAATTGTCTTTTTGGATAAGCGACCACGATGAGGCGTTGGATAGCTACGAGAAGCGTGAGCTATTCGGGCGCCTGTCGACGTATCTTACGTTTGGCGTCACTGGTTGGAGGTGTCCCGCCAACCACATATTCGGGACTACTGAAACGCCTGATGCTCCTTATTGGTCCGAAGATCTTGCAGCGGTGGCTGATCTTGCTGCCGGAGCATACTGCCAAATGAGTCCGCACCTTCCTGCATTTCTTGGTGATGTCGGTGAAAAGACCTGGCAAGTGAGGATGGCCTCGACCGACGTCGAAAGCTTGCGTGCTCGAACGATAGGCGACTGGCTAGCAAAAGGAGGTGGCGCTCTTAGGCACTTGTTGCTGCGATTGGAGCTAGATATCAATCTTGAGGTTAGAGCATCCGCTCAGGCCTTCCGAGCACGTCAAAGCGGTACGTAGTTGTCAAAGCCGTTGACCTCACCCACGTGGCCACTGAGCAGGACGGGGCGTTGAAAGGCCGATTGCGCACTAGTTGGAGGTGAGTAGGCTCACATGGTGGAGAAACAGCCAACAGAGGAGAGGGAGCCCACTTGGCGAGTGCTGTTCGGTCGGCGTTTCGACCCGTCGGAGACCCCCCAGAATTCAGTCTACCTAATAGCGGCAGCTGACAATTGGAACGATTTTGGTCACTATACGCGCGTCGATTATCAAATTCGTTCGCGCGCAGAAAGTCGACCCGCCGAAGTAAGCGGTCTGATTGGCTTTATCGCCCCCAAAAGCGGTAGAAACGATAGGAGTTTGCTGGACCAGTTGGTCCAAGCTGCGGGGCAATCTACCGTCGATGCTGATTATAAAGATCAGTTCTTCACGATGCTGCCAAGCCTCGAGGCCTATCGATCCTTGGTGCAGGAACTGGGGCCGGACATCGCCGCCCAAGCTCTGATCGCCGTAAATGATCTAGTAGCTCTTTCCGAGTTTAAAGGAGCGTCCGAGCTTTTGAAGCGAGCCGTGCAAACGGAAGTATTCTCTCTGTCGTTTATGCGCAGTTCCGACACGTTTTTTGCTTTCAACAATGCGGGTCCAATTCTCCGCGGCCTGTCTAATGAGCAGACGGGAATTCTGTCGCCAACGTTGGCGATTCGATTTCAACTGCCGGGACGTAAAAATGAGCACGAGCTAGCGTTTCGGTTCGCCCATGAAGGTGAGCTGCCAAAGCGTATTGCGGTCGTTATCGGAAAGAACGGAGTTGGGAAGAGCCAAACCTTAAATCGCATTGCTAGAGCGGCAATTGAAGGCTCGGATTTGCTGACGGATGGTGTGCCCGGTGGACGGCCCCTCATCAATCGCCTGTTGGCATTCGCGCCAACAAATGAAGCCGAGTCCGTATTTCCGTCTGATAAAAGGAAGTGGCCTCGTATATGGTATCGGCGCTATTCATTGAACCGCTCGCGCCGCTCGAGGCGGAACGAATACGTGTCGGATCTGATCATCCAAGTCGCGCGTTCAACGCAAACGATCGCGTCGCAGTCGCGCTGGGAGATATTTCTAGGGGCGTTAGATGCAATTGCTGCACCTAGGCAGCTTCATCTGGAGAGCTCTCTGTCCTTCGAGCCCTACGTGCGTCTGTCTAGTCTCAGTCGAGGGTCGGAAAAGAGTGTCCTAGAGAAGCTCGCCTCAATTAATGTTCGAGCTGAGCCCGTGCGCCTTATCGATGGTGATGGTTATCCGCTCAGCAGTGGAGAGCTCTCATTTCTGAAATTTGCTGCCCAAGCGAGTCTACACATTGAGAACGGATCGCTATTGCTCCTCGATGAACCAGAAACTCATCTGCATCCTAATTTTATCAGTCGCTTCGTCGCACTTTTGAATCATCTTCTGGAGGCTACGGGGTCCGCAGCGATCATCGCAACTCACTCCGCTTATTTCGTTCGCGAGGTATTCCGCGAGCAAGTTACGATTCTTAGCGATAACGACGGAGTCGTATTGGCGCAAAGACCCACTCTACGAACGTTCGGCGCCGATGTCGGGGCAATCTCGTACTTCGTGTTCGGGGAAGATGAATTCTCGAAGCTGGCGTCTGAGGTGGAGCGCGCAATAATTGCGACAAAGTCGTCATGGGCAGAAATTTATGAGAGGTTTAAGGATGAGCTCTCGCTAGAAATGCTCAACTCTCTACGAGCCGCGATTGAGGGCGTGGAAGCAAGTGAATAGGCTGCCATTGCCCGATTTTGATGATGCGGAGGCGTTTCTCGCGCTGTCGAACAACGTGCGTTTACGAAGTTATCCGCACCTCCAACCTCTGGTGCCCGATGTTCAGGCTGGCTACGAGCAATACGCAGCCGTGGGCGGGCAGCCTGGGCTAGTCCATAATTGGGCGGTAAGCCCTGCTGTCGCGAAGTTACTGAAGGGGCACTACGCGTCCCCGCCACAGGATTTAGCCCATCTTGCGAAGATGCGGGAATCGTCCGAGCACTTGGTGTGTCCTATGTGTGGATCGATGCATAGTGGCACTCTTGATCATTATTTGCCGAAGGAGCCGTTTCCGGTCTTTGCAATCTTCTCAAAGAATCTTGTTCCAGCGTGTAAGTGCAACACCAGACGCGGAGAAGTCGTAATGGGTGCTGACGCGAACGAGCGCGTGCTGCACCCGTACTTCGATGCGTGTTTGGATGAGAGACTCATTGGAGCGCAGTTCGGCGATCTCGGAGATGTTCCGCGCGTCTCGATCGCGCTAATGGTTCCAGATACGCATCCGCAGTATTCGGCTATTGCCTTCCATGTGAAGACGATTATCGAGCGATCGGCGATCAGAAGATACTTGGCTGCGCGCTGGAGTAAATTCTTTCTGAAGCCAAGTTTGGTAGTTCGCGCGTTAGAGAAGAATGTGTCAGAGGAAGGAGAGGTCGAGGCAATCTTGCACAAAGAACGCCAAGCATTTGATGAATTGCATGGCAGCAAGAACAACTGGAATTCGATATTTATTTCCGGACTGTTGCATCCTGAAGCAATCTCTTGGCTAACTCAACGATTGTCGGCTCCGGGGCGCGTGCCAGACAGTGCATTGAGGTAGGTGCGCGTTGCCCCATGGCACGAGGTCCGCGTTCCTCTCTGGCGCTTGCCTTCGTGTCCAGCGCAATCACTGACTGCTAGGGATTACGGTGAAAGTGCATTTAACTATCGTTCGCCAAAGCTTGCGAGTCGAATGCACTGTCACCGCAACTCGACGTTTTAGGATTTTACTCCTCGGGCCAAATCATACGGTCGTAGATCAATTACTGCTCCTTCTTGAACAAATCCTGGAAGATGAGCTGGCCCCAGATGCGGCCGCGTGCGTGCACCAGCGCGCCACCTTCGTTGAGCTTTCCCAGCTTGACGGGTGCGAAGCCGAGTTGTTTGGCCAAGGCCACCACGGGAGCGGTCGCGTCCTCGTCGTCACCAGACAGGAAGACCACCCGGTGGCCGCCCTCGACGACCGGATCGGCAGCCAGGGTGGCCGCAACCAGATGATTGAAAGCTTTCACGAGCCTGGCGCCGGTGAACGCCTTCGCGGCGAAGGCGGAGGACGGGAGACCGTCCAGCTCCTCAGGGGGAACCAACGCGTTCATCGCGTCGATGACGGTCTTGCCTTCCCAGCTCGGCAGGGCCTTCGCAACCTCGCGATGCTCCCCGAACGGGACCGCCAGGATGATCGTGTCGGCCTCGAGTGCTTCCCGCAGCGACTTGGCGACGACCGAGGGTCCGATCGCCCGAGCCTGTGGCGCCAACACCTCGGGCGGCCGGCGGCTCGCGACTGTCACGTCGATGTTCTTGCGGGCGAAGGCATGGGCGAGGGCCTGGCCTACCTTGCCGAATCCTATAATCGCGTAGCTCATCATGCGTCTCCGTTTTTCAAATGGCCGAGAAGCCACCGTCGACAGACAACTCCACCCCATTCACGAAGCTCGAATCGTCTGAAGCAAGAAACAGCGCGACCGCCGCAATTTCCTCAGGACGTCCCATCTTTCCCCGCGGGATCAGGGATTCGAACATCCGCTTCGCCTCCTCGGTGAGAACCTGGTCCTGCATCGGTGTGGCGATCGGCCCCGGGCTCAGCACGTTCACCCGGATATTCCTGCCCTTCAGTTCGTTGAGCCACGTGCGTGCGAATGAGCGCAACGCCGCCTTGCTCGCCGCATACACGCCGTACCCAGGAAAACCTTTCACCGACGCAACTGACCCCGTCATGAAGATCGATCCGCCATCGCTGAACAGCGGCAACGCCTTCTGAACCGTGAACAGCGTGCCGCGCGTATTCAGGCCGAAGGCCGCATCGAAATGCTGCTCGGTAATCTCGCTCAGTGGGACGGCTTCGCCCGTGCCGGCGCTTGCGTACAGGATGTCGATCCTGCCCTTTTCCGTATCCCTCCATTGAAGGCCGCCTTGTTTGACGAACGTTATAGCTGCAGGTCCTAGGGGTAATCCTAGGAGAAGTGGTATGACGATTTCGAGGACGGAG